>JBHHWO010000227.1:0-4687 GCA_046756565.1 Thermoanaerobaculia bacterium
AGCTTGCGAAATACGAAACGATTCATACACAAACCTCCTTGGTTGTGACTAGATGGGACCTCCGCCCGACGAAAATCCCGCGGATACACTATGTTCAGACCCAGCCCGACGGAGTCGCCGATGAGACCAGCGATCCGCTTGAGGGCTGATGGGCCAGATGCGGCGAATTGTAAACCAAGCACGGGGGGCTTGTAAAGCAAGGCCACTGCCAACATTCCACGGCCTTGTAGAATCGTCCTAAGTCCAGATAATACAGTGTTTTACCTGTCGACACCAAGGCTACAGAGTACGAGCTTCGAGGCTCCCCTCCGGCCCCTTGGAGAGGGCCGATCCAAAATTCTGGAGTGCCTTCGCGGCTCCCTCAGAACCCCCAAACCGCGGGCGCCGTACAAAAGCCAACGGTGATGCGGAATTGTCCGGATTCCGATGATCTGGACTATGATGCACGGCCGGTACTCGGCAGACTGGGTCCCGGATTGCAAGGAAAAAACCCACTCGTGATGGATCACAGATTCCGACTCGACCTTTTCGGGAGGGTCCCGCGGCAGAACCGGTTTGCCCGCCCGGTATGGACTCTGCTCCTGGCGGGCGCGGTTCTGGGGTCGGGATGCAGCGCCTACCAGCCGTTCGACGCCGATCGCTACGTCGGGAACGAGGCTTCGGACAAGGTCCCCGAGGAGCTGCGGCCGATGCTGCGCCTGCCGTTCGAGCTCAGCGAGGCCACGACCGCCGCGGTTCAAGAAATCCTGAGCCCGGCGGGGAGCGAGAAGCGGCGCACCGAGGACATCATCGATTACATCTTCAGCGGCCTGGATCTCCAATACTCACTCACCCCCACGCGGGACGCCAACGAGACGTTCTTCGCCCGCGAGGGCAATTGCATGTCATTCGTCAACCTGTTCGTGGGTATCGCCAGGGCGCAGCGGCTCAATCCTTTCTACGTGGAGGTCGAGGACTACCAGCGTTGGAACTACCAGGACGGGGTGGTCGTGAGCCGCGGCCACATCGTGGCCGGCATGACCATCGACGGGGATCTCTCGACCTTCGACTTCTTGCCCTACAAGCCGAAATCGTATCGGGACTTCAGGCCGATCGACGATCTCACCGCGATGGCGCATTTCTACAACAACCTCGGCGCCGAAGAGCTGATGAGAGGCTCGGTAGAGGCGGCCGAGCCGTTTCTGCGAATCGCGACCGCCCTGGCGCCGGACTTCGAGAAGGCGGTCAACAACCTCGGAGTGGTCTACCTGCGCACACGCCGGAACGAAGAAGCTCGGTCCCTGCTCGAGCAGGGCGTCGAGTTTCACCCGGAGAGCGTCCCGCTCTTGAGCAATCTCGCTCGCACCTACCAGCAGAGCGGAGAGCCGGACAAAGCCGAGGCGCTGCTGTCCCGCTTGGAAGAGGTCAACGAGACCAATCCCTTCTTCTTCGTCTACCGGGGGGATCTGGCGCTGAGCCAGGGCGACGCCGAAACTGCGCTCGAGTACATGCGCCAGGCGTTGCGTACCGATAGCGAGGTCCCCGAGGTCCACGTCGGGCTGGCCAAGGTGTTCATCGCTGTCGGGGACGTCGAGAGGGCTCGTCACCACGTCGAGCGCGCCCTGCGACTCGACGCCACCCACCGGGAGGCCCGTAAGTACGCGGCCATGCTGGGTGGCGACAGCCGCGGCCGGTGAGACGAGCGCGGGCCAGCTGGCTTCTAGCCGGCTTTCTCGCAGCCGGAGCGTCGCCCATCGGCGCAGACGAGGCGCGGCGGGCCCTCTACCGCGAGGCCTCGGGCCTGATGTCAGCGGTCGCCAAGGAGCGCAAGGCCGCCGCGAAGGTGGTCAAGGCACGCGCCGGAGCGTCGATGGTGCCCGCCTTGGTCGATGCGATCTTTTTCACCGCCAGCCAGAACCGCGGCGAGCTGTACTCGGTTCTCGAGTCGCTCACTGGAGAGAGCTACAGCGGCTACTACGACTGGATCGAATACGTCGGCCGGCAGGAGGACCTGACTCCCGATCCGGAGTACCCGGAGTGGAAGGCGGCGCTCCTGGCGCGCATCGATCCGGAGTATCGGAAGGTCTTCTACCCGGGGGCGCCGACGCGCATTCGCCTCGAGGAGATCGTCTCCGGCGGAGTGCGCTTCGCGGGTATTCCCTCGCTCGATCATCCTCCGACGATTCCGGGCGCCCAAGCCGGCTATCTGCGCGACGGCGAAAAAGTCTTCGGCGCCTTCGTCAACGGCGAAGCCCGCGCGTATCCGGTGCGGATCATGTCCTGGCACGAGATGGCCAACGACACGATCGGCGGCGAGCCGGTAGCGCTGAGCTTCTGCACGCTCTGTGGATCCGGCATCCTCTATGCCACCGGCACTCCGACCGGAGGCCGGCGCACATTCGAGACCTCGGGACTGCTCTACCGGAGCAACAAGCTCATGGTCGATCTCGAGTCGTACACGCTGTGGAGCAATCTCACCGGGAAGCCCGTCCTCGGTCGACTCGCCAACAGCCCGATCGAGCTCGGGATTCTGCCTTCGACCGTCACCACCTGGTCGGCCTGGCTGGGTCGGCATCCGGAGACACGAGTGCTCGACCTCAAGGCGATCGAGAGAGAGTTCGCCACGCGCTTCGGCTTTCGCTATCTGCCCGGCGCCGCCGACCGCGCGCGCAGCGGTGTTTCGTTTCCGGTCTGGGTGCGCAATCAGCGCCTGGACCGCGATCGCGAGGTCTTCGCTCTTCGCGTCGGCGGCGTTCCCAAGGCGTATCCGGTCGACGTCGTTCTCGAAGAAGGCGTCATCAACGACGCGATCGGCGAGGAGCCAGTCGTCGTCGTGGGCGAGAAAGGCGGCGGGGTCCGAGCCTACGCGCGCGGCGACCGGGAATTCGCGCTTGGTTCCGAAGCGGGCACCCTGGTCGACCAGAACGGGAAAGCCTGGCGCCTGTCTGAAGACAAGCTGGTGCCACTCGAAGGCAGCGGAGCGACGGAACTCGCGCGTATCGGAGGTCACGTGTCGTTCTGGTTCGGGTGGTTCGCTTTTCATCCGCAGACCGAGGTGTATACTGCTTCGCAGTCTTCCAACGGAGGTTGAGAGCCACGCGAATCGACGTACTCGCCATATTCTCAGTGTCGATCCGCAGCGACAGCAGGAGAGGTATGCCATGACGCAAACCGCCGACTCCCTACAACGCTTCGTGCCCGTGCTGCTCGCCGGCTGGCTTCTGGTAGTCCAGCTCGCCAGCGCGCAGCAGACCGAACGCGAAAGCTTCGCCGGCAGGACCGACGTCATCGACGTCCAGATTCCGGTCAACGTCGTCGACAAGCGAGGCGAGGCCGTACGCGGGCTGACCGCGGAGGACTTCGAGATCTACGACGAGGGCGAGCTGCAGGAGATCAGCGGCTTCGAGGTCGTGGACCTCGAGCTCCTCGAGCCGGGCGAGACCCGCAGCGAGATCGAGCAGGCCGTGCCGGCCGCCGCGCGACGCCATTTCCTGCTGGTCTTCGACCTGTCGTTCTCGCGTCCGCACAGCGTGACCCGGGCGCGCGAGGCCGCGCGCCAGTTTGTGCTCGAGGAAGTCCATGAGACGGATCTGGTCTCGGTCGCGACGCATTCGGTCGAGCGTGGCGCGCGGCTACTGGTCACCTTTACGCCCGACCGCTCACAGATCGCTCGCGCCATCGACACACTGGGTGCGCCGAGACTGCTGAATCTCGCGCGGGTGGATCCACTGCGCTTCATCATCGAGGACCCGCAGATGGGACGGTCGATGGCGAGCTCGGAGCTCAACGATCTCACCAACCAGGGAGCCCGCGGGGCGCTCGAGCAGAGCATCCTCGCCCACCTCCGGGTGATCGCCAAGGAGATGGCGAAGTCCGAGAAGAGCTTCGCGCGCGGCCGCATCGGCTCCTGGTCGCGGTCGATGGCCGAGCTCGCGCGCTATCTGGACAGCATCCGCGGGCGCAAGCACGTGATCTATTTCTCGGAGGGTTGGGACGGACGCCTGTTCCTCGGCCGAACCCCTGACGCCGAGGATCGGGCGACGCAGGAGGACCTGGCCAATATCGCAAGTGGACAGACCTTCCTGGTGGACTCGGACGACATCTACGGCAACACCGGGCTGCAGAACCAGATGCACAACATGGTGGAGGAGTTCCGCCGGGCCGATTGCGTGATTCAGGCGGTCGACATCTCGGGTCTCAGGGCCGACGACGTCAACGAAGAACGGACCCGAAGCGTGGGCCGGGACGCGCTCTTCTACGTCGCCAACGAGACCGGTGGTGAGCTGTTCGAGGACGCCAACGATTTCGGCGCCGAGCTGCGGGAGGTTCTCGAGCGCTCATCGGTAACCTATCTCCTTTCGTTCCAGCCCGACGACATCGAGTTCGACGGGGCGTATCATCGCCTGAAGATCCGGGTCAAAGAGGGCAAGGGCGGCCGGATCTCGGCTCGCAAGGGCTACTACGCTCCGAGACCCTACGAGGAGCTCCATCCACTCGAGAAGGGGCTGATCGCGTCCGACGCCATAGCCAGCGCGTCGGTCGAGTCCGACTTCGACATGCAGGTCCTGGCCGCCGCGTTTCGTGCCAACGAGGAGCAGGCCTACGTGCCGGTGATCGTCGAAGTCGAAGGCCGAAGGCTGCTCGAAGGCACGGCCGGGGATCGCCTGCCGGTCGAGTTCTTCGCCTACGTCACCGACCAGAACGGTGA
>JBHHWO010000228.1:0-4607 GCA_046756565.1 Thermoanaerobaculia bacterium
CGTCCAGACGGGACACCTAGGAAAGGTGTCCCGGATGGGATCGACTCCGCCGAGTGCGGAGCGAGACGATCGACAGAGGGACGTCCGAGCCTCGGCTGAGCGAGAAGACGGCACCGGCGGCCCTCAATCGGTCGGAACTACCGCAGAGATCCACTACTGCGCCGACGCGCTCCGTCCCGCCTCGAACAACCGCATCGAGAGCATCCCCAGCCCGAGCAACAGCACCGCGAACTTGATCCAGCCTCCGATCCACGGCAGCGCTCCGGCAACCGTGAGGGCCACCAGGCCCACCAGAAGGGCCAGGAACACCTTGGGACGCGAGCCATCCGAAGCGGTGAACCGGCGCCCGAGCCAATCGGCCACGAAGATCTTGCTCAAGTAGAGAGCGGCCAGGAAGGCGAGTGCTCCGAGCAACGCCAGCGGCAGGCCCACCAGGGTGACGGCCGCGATCAGCAGGGCCACCGGAGTCGCGAGCAGCACCAGGAAGCCGATGCCCGCTCGGCCGAAGCCCGCGCCGGCCGATCCGAAGCTGTGCCCGAACAGACCGGGCGCCAACCACAGCAGGAGTGCTCCGACGATGAACGCGCCGGCGAGCTTGATCAGCCCCCACACGTAGAAGCCCGAGTCACTGAAGCGGCTCTTGCGAGCGGCCGGGGCCGCTCGTCTGATCTCGGTATCGCCGGCGATCGTCGCCCCTGCCGACATCGAAAGGTGGTCGTCAGACGGCAGGGTCGCCTCCACCGAGCCGCCGACATGGCCCGAGGGCGCAAGCTCGAGCTCTTCCGCCTCCACTTGGAGGTCGCGCTCGATCCGGCCGCTCACGGTAAGCTTGCGGCCGGCGGCGTGAAGATCGCGCCGGAACGAGCCGCGAGTCTCGAGAATCTCGCCGGCCATGAAGCCGTCACGATTGACGACTCCGCCCTCGAGCAGCGCCACGGTCTGGCCGGCGGCATAGAAGTTCCCGTCCACAGACGCGCCGACGCGCACGAACTGCCCGAACCCGCCGAGCGTGCCGCCGACCTCGCCGTTGACGTCTACGTTCTGCGCCGCCGCCAGCACACTGCCGGTGACGACGCCGTTGATGGTCACCTGACGGGCCGCGGCGATTAGATCGCCGTCGATTCGTCCGTCGACCCGCACGATCTCGCCGCTCGCGAACAGGGTCTCGTCGAGACTCTCGCTCTGGTCGATCTTGACCGTAGCGGCGCTCCGGAACTCGACCGCCGCCACCGGACCGGAGCCGGCCGCCAGCACCAGGACGACGAGGAGCCCGAACGCGAGAGGCCTGGTTCCGACGCGGGCCAGTCGCCGGGCCCGGTCGAGAGTGCCCAGACTGCCGAAGATCATGATCGCCAGGGACGCGGCCGCTGCCGCGAGACTCCAGGTTTCGGTTTGTTTCATGAGCTCACCTCCGATTCGGCCGAGCAAGACTCCGCCGTTGAACGCCAGGTTGATACCGCCCTCCGCCGAGAGTGGATTCAGCCACGCGGGCAGCGAGGTCGACCACAGCGACCAGCCCAGCGAGGCCAGGGTGCCGAGGCTCACCAGAGCCGCCAGGCCGGCTGCAAGTCCGGCCGGACCGAGAAACGTCGAGCGACCCCCTGGCCACGTCTCGAGGGCGTCTCGCAGCGCCTGGTTCTCGCCTCGGAGATCGGCTATCGCCGCCGCGCATCGCCGGCAGTCTTCGACATGCCGCTCGACCGCGGCCGCCTCGGCGGGGGCGAGCTCGCCGTCGGCATGGATCGAGAGCTCGAGGTCGTCAGGACACTTCATGTTCAGCTCCTCCAATCGGGTTCCCGGCCGGGCTTTGGACCGAGGTGCCCGCGTTCGACGCCAGCCGCGCCCGGAGCCGTGTCTTGGCCCGGAAGATCAGTGTGCCGACGTGGGCCCGAGTCAGCTCGAGAGCGTCCCCGATCTCGTCGTAGCTGAGATAGCCGAAGTACTTCATCGTGAGCACCGCGCGGTCGCGGGGCTCCAGATCGGCGATCGCCGAACGCAGCGATCGCCGGCGTTCTTTCGCCAGGGTGGCTTCCAGCGGGCTCACAGAGACGTCGGCGGGCTCCCAGGCTCCCGCTCCAGGATCCAATGGCTCGAAGAGGCGCGATTCGAGACCGCGCCGGCGGAGTCGATCGATAGCGACCCGGGACGCGATGCTCAGGATCCACTGGGCGAAGGGGCGCGAGGAGTCGTAGTGATCGCGGGACTTCTGCACCCTGAGAAACGCTTCTCCGCAGGCGTCTTCGGCGTCCTCGGCCTGCCCGAGGATGCGGAAGCATAGGCCCTGGACCCTGGATCGGTGCCGTTCCAGGAGCCGGCGCCACGCGTATTCGTCCATCTCGTTTGCCGCCCCGCGAGCCTGCGTCCAGCGACTCAACGGCAGCGCTCGGGTGATTCGCAGTGCTTCCACAACACGGTACTACGACAGAGCCCGCCGAAAATTACAGGTCGGTGCCGGAACGTGAGCCGCCGATGAGAGTGTGGCGCGGGCCTCGGCTGCCGCGCGCCGGCACCCGCCGGGTCTCGACTGCGAAGCCCGCGCGCCTCAGCCGACGCTCGAATTCCGGAGCGCGCTCGCACGACCAGACCGCGAACCGGCCGGGTGCCGCGAGGCTCTCGGCCAGCCGGACCAGACCCTCGCGTGTGTAGAGGCGCCGGTTGGAGCTCAAGGTGAACGCCCAGGGCCCATTGTCAACGTCGAGAAGGACCGCGTCGAAGCGCTCCGGGCCTCCGAGGAGCTCCCAGACGTCGGCCGCGGTGGTTTCGACTCTCGGATCCTCGAGCGGGCGCCCAGCCAGATCGCCGAGGACGCCGCGGTTCCAGTCGATGAGCAGGTCGAATACCTCGCAGACGATGACACGCGCGTTCGCCGGCAGCCGGTCGAGTGCGGCCCGCAGCGTATACCCGAAGCCGAGCCCGGCGACCAGCACTCGAGGACCAGGATGACCTTCCAGATCTTGGCAGGCCATCTCCGCTAGGGCTTCCTCAGAGCCGTGCGCCCGGCTCGACATGAGCTCGAGGCCGTCAACGCGCAGGGAGTAGACCCCGTCTCGAACATAGAGCACGATCTCTTTGCCTTCGGGCGTTATATCTCGGGCCAGGTATCTCGACGGCTTCATGACTGGGCGAATCGTACCGTCCGATCCGCTCGGCGCCAGAGGTGCTGCTAAAGTCACTGCGGCAAAACGTCCAACCGTCGGGAGGAGAATCGATGTCTGCCAATCGGACAGCTCGGGCGAGCGAGTCCACAGTCCAATCGACGCCGGAAGAGCTCAACCCGTTTCGGATCGCACAGATCCAGTTCGGCAACGCGGTGCAGTACCTGCCCGAGCTGGGCCCGGGTCTGGTCGACTTTCTGAAGAGACCCAACCGTACTGTGATGGTGGAGTTCCCGATCGAGACGGCCCGCGGGCGGGTAAAGAACTTCGTCGGCTACCGCGTGCTCCACAGCAATATCCGCGGGCCGGGCAAAGGCGGCATTCGCTACCACCCCGACGTCACCGCCGACGAGATGCGCGCGCTGGCCTCCTGGATGACCTGGAAATGCGCCGTGGTCGACGTTCCGTTCGGCGGCGCCAAGGGCGGCGTCGTGTGCAAACCCAAGAGGTTGTCGAGGAAGGACCGGCGCCGGATCACCCGGCGGTTCATCGCGGAGCTCGGCGACCTCATCGGCCCCCACACCGACGTTCCGGCGCCCGACGTCAACACCAATGCCGAAACCATGGCCTGGATCTACGACACCTACTCGATACTGCATCCGGGCGCCAACAACCTTCCGGTCGTGACCGGGAAGCCGGTCAACATCGGGGGCTCTCTGGGTCGGCGCGAAGCGACCGCGCGCGGCAGTCTGTTCGTGGCTGAGCGCGCCCTGGAGAGGGGAGTGGTCAAGGGCATGAAGTCGGTCAAGGGCCGGCGGGTCGCGATTCAGGGCTTCGGGAACGCGGGTTCGATCGCGGCCGAGCTGTATTCCGAGGCCGGTGCGACGATCGTGGCACTGGGCGACTCCCAAGGAGGGATCTACAGGGAGCGTGGGCTGGACGTCGAGGGGGCGAAGAGGCGCAAGCAGAAGACCGGCTCGGTGGTCGGGACGCGCGGCACTCGGAAGCTGACCAATGAGCAACTGCTGGCGATTCCGTGTGACATCCTGATCCCGGCCGCGCTCGAAAATCAGATTCGAGCGGACAACGCTGGCCACGTCCGGGCGAGGTTGATCGTCGAAGCTGCCAACGGCCCGACGACGCCGCTGGCCGACGAGATTCTGTTCGCGCGAGGCATTCCGGTGCTACCCGACATTCTCGCCAACGCCGGTGGGGTGACCGTCAGCTTCTACGAGTGGGTCCAGAACGTGGAGAACGAGCAGTGGGACGAGGACAAGGTCAACCGGCGACTGCAGCGCAAGATGGTCCGAGCAGCCGACGCCGTTCTCGACGAGCAGGAGCGGATCAACCGGGAGCAGAAGGCCTGCGGAAACCCGCTGGGACCGGTCGATCTGCGCAAGGCCGCGTTCGTGCTGGCAATCCGGCGAGTCGCCGAGGTGGCCATGGACCGCGGTATCTGGCCCTAGCAGCCCGTGGCAGAAGTCGAGACGGTCGCGTTGCGAGCGCCATGGG
>JBHHWO010000229.1:0-4599 GCA_046756565.1 Thermoanaerobaculia bacterium
CCGCGGCCTCGATGGCGGCCTCCTCGAGCTCGGCGGACTCGGGCTCCTCGGCAACCGCGGCCTCGATGGCGGCCTCCTCGAACTCGGCGGACTCGGATTCCTCGGCAACCGCGGCTTCGATGGCGGACTCGGGCTCCTCGGCAACCGCGGCCTCGATGGCGGCTTCCTCCAACTCGGCGAGATCGATCTCGAACTCCCCGGTCTCGTCCTTGGCGTCGACTCGCTCCGGCTCCGGCTCGTCGTCTTCGGCCAGCGCGTCCATCTCCACGCCGACCGGCGACTCCGGCTCGACGTCCGCCGCGAGCTCGGGAGGAGCGTCCGTGGAATCCAGGGAAACCAGATCCGCCAGGTCGACCAGTTCGACCGCATCCGCCTCTGCCGCGTCCTCCGAGACCGATGAAGCGCCTGTGGCCTCTGCGAGCAGGTCCGAAGCCGGACCGGCATCCTGGTCCAGGTCGAGCTCGACTACCTCGGAGATCTCCGCCTCGTCCTCCGGGGTGGACAGCTCGGCTTCCGCGACAGGCTCGAAGTCGGACCCCTGCGCCAGGGCAGGCTCGGACTCGGCGTCCAGGGTGCCGCGGCGCTCGGCCGCCTCGACGACTGGCAGATCGACCAGTTCTGCGACTCGCACCGCGTCCGGGTTCTTGGCTATCGCCTCGTTCAGGAGCCGCTGAGCGATCTCCGTGCGATCCAGATCGATCAACTGGACGATGACGTCGGTCAGAAAGCCGAGGTCGTCCGGTTTGAGCTCGAATGCCCCGACGTAGACCTTGAACGACTCCTCGACCTTGCCGTGGTCGAGCATGAAGGTGGCGATTCTCTGGTACTGCTCCATCGCCTCCGGGATCTTCTCGGCCGCGCAGTAGAACTCCGCGAGCTTGAGCCGATGGCTGGGATTGTTGGGCTCGAGCTCGACCATCTTCTCGTAGACGGTTACCAGCGCGGACTGGTTGTTGGACTGCCGGTAGTAGTCTGCGACGACCTGATACTGGGCGCGCGCTTCGTTCACCAGGCCCTGCCGGTAGTAGAGATCGGCCAGCGTCTCGTAGACGTTGATCAGAGTCGGGTCGAGCCGAATGATCTTCTTGTAGATCGCGATCGCCTTGACGAAGAAACCCTCTTTGGTGAAGTGCTCGGCCGCCGACGAGAACATCTCGACGGCCTCTGAGACCCGGTTCAGCCGGGCGTAGAGATCGCCTAGCCGGTTGAGAGTCCCGGTGTCGTTGGGACTCTCTTCGAGCGCCTTGCGATACTGCTTGACCGCGGCTTCGAGCCGGCCTCTCGAGACCAGCTTTTCGGCAGCCTGAAGCGCCGATCGGCGCTTACGAGCCAACAGCGTCCTCCGTGGGCACGCGGCCGCCGGCGCCTGCCGACGGCAGGACCGATTTGAAGGTCAAGCGGTGGGCACAGGAGGGCCCGAACTCGCGCAGTGCGCTCATGTGGATCGGAGCGGCATAGCCCTTGTGCGCCGCAAAGCCGTAGTGGGGAAACTCAACGTCGAGATCCGTCATCATCCGATCGCGCGATACCTTGGCAAGAATCGAAGCCGATGCAATGGCATAGCTGATGTAATCACCCCGCACCAGAGGTAGGCAAGGAACGCCCGGGAGCCGCAGGCGCACGGCATCCACCAGCACCGCCTCGGGCCGCACGCCGAGCCCGTCGAGAGCCCGAATCATCGCATGTTTGGTGGCCTCGAGGATGTTGATGCGGTCGATCATCCCGGCGCTCACTGCGGACACGCTCCAGGCGGCAGCGGACGAGCGAATCTGCTCGGCCAGAAGCTCTCGCTTCGAAGCCGTCAACCTCTTGCTGTCCGTCACACCCGGAATCAGGCGTTCGGGATCCGGTATGACGGCAGCCGCGACCACGGGTCCGGCAAGCGAGCCTCGTCCGGCCTCATCGACGCCGGCGACGTGCCTGTATCCGGCGCGGCCCAGCTCTGACTCCAGACCCGTGACAAGACGGAGCCGAAACGACTCCACCCCCAACTGAACCAGGCTCACCGCGATCAATCCTCCGCGACGAGGCCGACGACGCTAACTACCGGACTTCTTGCGAATCCGGTCGTCGCGCCGTTCTTCGATCCGCGCCGCCTTACCGCGCAGTTTGCGCAGGTAGTAGAGCTTCGCTCGTCGAACTCGGCCACGCCGAATTACTTCGATCTTCTCGATCGTGGGAGTGTGCAGGGGAAAAACCCGCTCCACACCCATTCCGCCGGAGATCTTGCGGACGGTAAACGTCTCTCGCGTTCCACTGCCTCGGCGGCCAATCACGACGCCTTGGAAGATCTGAATTCGCTCTTTGTCGCCCTCGGCCACCTTGACGTGGACCTTGACGGTGTCACCAGCCCGGAAATCGGGAATGTCGGAGCGCAGAAACGGGCTCTCGACCTCGCTCAGACTATGCATTTCACTTTCTCCACTTCGCTAGATCCGCTCCGAACGAGCGGCCCGAAACTTTATCACGCGGCCGTCGCACCGGTCACTCGGCGCCGTCCTCCCCCCGAACCTCCGCGAGCAAGGTCCGATCCTCCTCGCTCAGCACGGCCGATTCGAGTAGATCCGGACGGGATCTGAGCGTGTTTCTCAGGGCCTCCTTCCGGCGCCAGCGAGCGATCGCGACATGGTCGCCGGAGAGCAGAACCGCGGGTACGCCCAGCCCTTCGACCTCGCGGGGCCGGGTGTAATGTGGATGGTCGAGGATCCCGTCCCGGAAGCTGTCGTTCTCGACCGACGAGGGATCGCCGACAACGCCAGGGACCTGCCGCGAAACCGCCTCGATGACGGCCATCGCCGCCACCTCCCCGCCCGACAGCACGAAATCTCCCAGGGACAGCTCTTCGTCCACGACCGTCGTCCGGACCCGATCGTCGAGGTCTTCGTACCGCCCGCACAGAAGCACGAGTTCCGGTTGCCGGGCGAGCCTGCGAACCCGGGCGTCGTTCAGCGGCCGGCCGCGGGGGGACAGGAGCACTCGATGGCAGTCCCGCTCGCCGGTTACCGCACGCACGGCTCGGATCCAAGGCTCCGCCTTCATCACCATGCCGGCGCCGCCGCCGTAGGGCTCGTCATCGACGACGCGATGGGCGTCGGTGGTGTAGTCGCGCAGATCGACGACCTCGATGTCAAGCTCCCCGGCGGCCACCGCCCGACCCACCAGGCTGGTCTTGACAAAGCTCGAGAAGAGCTCGGGAAAGATCGTTATGACGCTGACGCGCATGTCTCGAGCAGCCCCGCTGGAAGATCGAGATCGATACGCTTACGCTCGACCTCCACCGAAGTCAGGTACTCGCTCACGAACGGCACCAGAACGGTTCGCGTCTCGTCGCGGATCTCGAGGATGAGACCGCCTCCGTCTTCGCGAACCGAGACGACCTTCCCGAGAGCGCCGGCGGCCCGGTCGAAACAGGCGCAGCCGATGAGCTCGAAGTAGTAGTAGGAACCCTCGGGAGCCTCGCCCACCTCGGAAGCGGCGACCAGCAGGTCGGCGCCTCGCAACCGGGCCATCTCGTCGCGATCGGCCAGGCCCTCGAAGAGGACCAGAAGCGCCCCGCTATGGGGCCGGACCGCCGCGATAGTGAGCGCCTCCACGGCGCCATCTGCACTGCGACCGATCAGATCGGCGCCGCGCACGAAGCGCTCCGGGTTGTCACTCAGCGCTTCCACGACCACCTCTCCCCGAACCCCGTGCGGCCGGCGAATGCGACCAACGAGCACCAGATCGGGCATTTCTCCGCTTGCCATGGCGATTCGCGACGCGCGCGACCGCGCGGTAGACGAGGTCGCTAGTGTCCTGTCCCAGTGATTCGGTGCATAAGGCTCGAGGTCATGGTGTGCGCTGCCAAGGCGCCCACGACGCAAGCATAGCTGGGCCTATGTTGAGGAGTGGCAACGCCGGCAGCGTGCAGAAAGGCCCGAGATTTGTGTAGCGAATCACTGGGACAGGACACTAGTTGTCCAGGATCTTGAGCTCCCACGGCGAGTCGCCGTGGGCGGCACGAGCGGCGAGCACTCGCCGAAGCGCCCGTGCCGTGCGACCCTGCCGGCCGATCACCTTCCCGAGGTCCCCATCGGCCACCGTGACCTCCAGCCGTGGGCGGTCTTCACCGGAATCCTCCTGGATGGCGACGTCTCGGGGGGAGTCCACGAGAAGTGTCAGGACGTTCGCCAGATCGTCATTGACTTCCGACATCGTCAGGCTGCCGACGCCTTGCGATGCCGCAGCAGCTTGGCCACGGTCGGGGACATCTGAGCGCCCTTGGCGACCCAATGCTCGACTCGGTCTACTTCCAGGCTGCAGAATTCGACGCCCTTTGTCGGGTCGTAGTGACCCACCTCTTCGATCGCGGAACTGGTCGGCGCCTTCCGCGAATCGGAAACGACGACCCTGTAGAAGGGCCGGTTTCGGTTCCCCATTCTCTTCAATCTGATCTTGAGCATGACTTGACTACCTTCTGGCGAATTCGTGTCTCCGGCGAGTTCAGGCGGATTGTGTTCAGGAGGGGCCCGGAGGCGGGCATGACCCCTGCCGGTCCGGCCGAAGGCCGCTGAGTGTAGCAGAAAAGCCCGTGCCGGGCAGCCCTGGCCGCGGCCCGGT
>JBHHWO010000230.1:0-4575 GCA_046756565.1 Thermoanaerobaculia bacterium
CTAGAACGGAAAGAACACCGGCACGAGAAGCACCAGCAGCACGAAAAGAAGTAGCGTCAGCGGCGTGCCGACCTTGAGGTAGTCGCTTGATCGATAGCCGCCGGCGCCCATCACGAGCAGGTTCGCCTTGTGGGAGAACGGGGTCATGAAGGCCGCGGAGGCGGCCAGGCTCACTCCCATCATCATCGGGTAGGGGCTCACTCCGAGGCTCTCGGCGGTGTTGAGGACCACTGGCGCCAGCAGAACCACCGCCGGGGCGCCGTCGAGACCTTGTGACAGCATGCTCGCGAGGATGACGAGTGCAGCGAGGGTCGCGTGGTTCCCCAGCGGGCCGGCCAGCCGGGTGACGCCATCGGCGAGAAACATCGCGGCACCGGTGCGCTCCATCGCCATGCCGACCGGCAGGACCGCCGCAACGAGGAAGATCGCCTTCCACTCGATCGCGCGGTAGGCCTGCGGCATGGTCAGCGCACCGAAGAGGATCGCCAGGGAAGCCGCGGTGAAGGCGGCGACGTGAATGGGCTGGAAGCCCGTGGCGACCAGCACCACCATGAACAGCAACGCACCGAAGGCCCATTTCGCCTTGCTGAGCCGCCGTGGCGCCTGGTCCGCCTGCGACAGCACCAGGAAGTCCGGCTCGGTCGCCAGCCGGCGGATCTTCTCCCTCGGCCCGTGCAACAGAAGCGCGTCTCCGAGCCGGAGCGGTTCGTCGGCGAAATCGACGTGATGGGGCCGGCCCTCCCGCCACAGTGCAAGGGCCAGCAGCCCGTAGCGACTCTGGAAGTCGATCTCGGCCAGTGTCCGGCCGATTGCGGCCGACCGGGGAGCCAGGACCGCTTCGACCATGCCGACTTCTTCCGACTCGAGGGGCTCCGGCTCCACTTTCGGCTCGAGCAGGACCTCGCCCAGCTCGAACAGCGCGCCGAGTCGACGGGGCTCGCCCGCGATCAACAGCCGGTCGCCGCCCTTCAGCGTCTCGTCCGGCGAGACGGCGAGATGCGTAGCGTCGCCGCGGATGAGGCCGGCCACGGTCAAGCCGACGAGCTCACCTAGACGGCTATCGGCAATCGAGGATCCCGCGAGCGACGACCCATCGGGAATGCGAAGCAGGTGGAGGTCACTGACGACCTCGCGCACCGCGCCGAGCCCGGTCTCGAGCACCTCGAAATCAGGGTGTGTCGAGAGCGCCTCGATACGCTCCCGCGAGCCCAGGGCAAGAACTTCGTCACCCGTCTCCAATACCCAGTTGCCGAGCTCGAGGCGCTCGAGGTTTGCGTCTCGACCGACACCCACGACCACCAGGCCGAAACGATCCCGAAACCGCAGGTCGCGCAGACTGTGACCGATCAGGGGCGACCCGCTGACGAGTCGCGCGCGCAGGCCTCCCACTCCGCGAACGGGCACCGGCAGCTCCTCCGGCCGGATCTCATCGACCTCGAACTCCTGCATTCGCAGTAGCTCCCTCAGGTCGACGGATCGGCTGTCAACGAACAACACGTCGCCGCCGCGGAGCACCGAGTTACCCTCCGCGATCAGGCGCTTGCCGCCACGTCTGATGATAGTGAGCACCTTGGCGCCGAGCGTGTTGCCGAGACGTGTATCGGCGAGGGTCTTTCCGTCGAGAGGTGTGCTCTCGGGGAGCCGGATCGAGAAGAGATGCTCTCTCAGTTGGTAGACCTGGGAGAGATCTCGAGACTCGACCGCCGCCATGCCGTGATCCTCGCGCACCGGCAGGAGCTTGCGGCCGAGGGTGAGCATGTAGACGACCCCGAGAGCGAGGATCGCAAGGCCGAGCGGCGTGAAGTCAAAGAGCGAGAACGGCTCGAGTCCCCTCTCCTCGAGCATCTGCGCGGCAAGGATGTTCGGGGGTGTGCCCACCAGGGTGGTCGTGCCGCCCAGGATGGCGCCGAAAGCCAGCGGCATGAAGAGACGCGAGGGCGGGAGGCCGGCCCGCCGGGCGATGGTCGCCACCGCCGGCATCAGAACGGCGGTCGCGGCGATGTTGTTCATGAAGGCGGAAAGAACGCCGCATGTGACCATCAAGACAATGATCAGGCGGGTCTCGCTGCTGCCGACGATCGCGTGGATGCGGCCACCGATGATGTCCGCTACGCCGGTCTCGAGCAGCGCGGCACCGACGATAAAGACGCTCAGCATGGTGATCACCGCCGGCGAGGAGAACCCGGTGAAGGCCTCACTCGGCGTGAGATAGCCCGCGAACACGAGAACCGCGAGGCCGAGAAAAGCGGTCAGGTCCACCGGGAGCTTCTCGGTGAGGAACAGGTAGACCATCACGGCCAGCAGGCCAAAGAGAAAGCCGATCTCGAGTGTCAAAGGCCTTGTTCCTCCGGTCGCTCAGCCGGCGAGTTGCTTGCGGGCCTCGGAAATCGAGTTTTGCCTGGCAACCAGCGTCACGATATCTCCCGGTTCGAGTCTCGTGCTGCCGCGAACGACCCGCTGGCGGTCGCCACGACGAAGCGAGACGATCAAGCACTCCTCGGGTAGACGGATCTCACGGACGGATTGGTTAGCGGCGGGCGAATCCTGGCGGAGGTGGACTTGCACCAGGGACAGATCCTCGATCTCGCCGAGCCCTAGCGCTTCGGCTTGCTGCAGCTCCTGACCGCGCCGGGAGAGAGCCTGGTTGTAGGCGCGCACGATGTCGTTGCGCCGCACGACTCCGATGGGCCGCCTCGATCCGTGCTCGATAACCGGCAGACGATTGACATCGCGAACTCCGAGGCGCCGAAGAGCCTTCCCCATGGACTCGTCCGGGTAGGCGACCAGGATTTCGCCCGAGGTGGCGATGTCGGTCACGCGCGCGCCTTCAAGTTGGGTAGCCGCGCGCGCCCGATCGAGGTCGGAGAGGCTCACCATCCCTGTGAGGTCGCCCGCCTCGTCGACAACGGGGAAGGACTGGACCTGTCGGCGCGCGAATTCCTCGGTCAGCTCGTCGAGTGGCATCGATTCTTCGACCATACCGAAGTCCGTGGTCATGATCTCGGCAACGGAGACGGTCTGGAGGACATCGACGTCGCGGCCCTTTTCGATGCGTACGCCGCGACGACTGAGCTTCAGAGTGTAGATCGACTCCCGGCTCAGGAGTGTCGACAGCAGGGTGCTGATGACGGTCGCGAGCATGAGTGGCAGAATGATCTCGTAGTCGCCGGTCATCTCGAACAGGATGAGGATTGCGGTAATCGGTGCGTGGGCGGCGGCGCTGAAGAAGGCCGCCATACCGACCAGAGCGTAGGCGCCTGGCGGAGCACTGATGTCGGGGAGATAGGCGTTCGCCAGGCTGCCGAAGGATGCCCCCAGCATGGCGCCCATGAAGAGAGACGGAGCGAAGATGCCACCGGATCCACCCGAGCCCAGAGTGGTCCAGGTGGCCACCATCTTGAGCAGCAGCAGGACGACGGTCGCTTGCAGCGCCAGATTGCCGAGCATCGCATCCGAGATCGTGTCGTAGCCGACGCCAAAGACGCGCGGGAAGCCGTCCACCTGATAGCTCAGGATGCCGATTACTCCGAGCAGGATCCCGCCGAGGGCGGGCTTGACCCATTCGACGGCGCGCAGCCGATCCCACTGGTCTTCTACGATGTACAGGCCTCGGCTGAAACCGGCTGCCAGCAGACCGGCGAGAAGTCCCAACGCCGCGTAGAGGAGTAGCTCCCACGGATTGCGCAGCGCGTACTCGGGCACGTCGAAGGCCCGTACGTCTCTGGTAAACACCTGGGCGATGACATCGGCGACCACCGCCGAGATGACCACTGCGCCAAAGTAGAGACTGCTGAACCGTCCCAGAATCACCTCGATGGCGAAGATGGCCCCCCCGATGGGTGCATTGAAGGTGGCCGCGATGCCTCCGGCGGCGCCGCAAGCCACCAGGCTCCGAATCCGTTCGTCGGAGAAGTTCAGGGCTTGGCCTACAGTGGATCCGATGGTCGATCCGATCTGGACGATGGGGCCCTCGCGGCCCACCGAGCCGCCAGAGCCGATGCACACACCCGAGGCCAGCACCTTGACCACGGCCACGCGTGGCCGGATGCGCCCGCCCCGTAGGGCGATGGCTTCCATCACCTCGGGAACCCCGTGCCCCCTGGCTTCACGAGCCCAGAAATAGACCAGGGGCCCGACGATCAGACCGCCGACCGCGGGAACGAGCAAGAGTCTGACCCAACCGAGTTGCCCCGAGACGGCCGAGTCGTAACCAATCGCACTGATCGCTCGGATGAGCCAGCGGAACGCCACCGCCCCGAAACCGGTTCCCACTCCGACAAGAATGGCGGTCGCAAAGGTTATCGCCGAATTCGAAACCTCTCGTCGATCGAGCCAGCGTGAAAGAGTGATTCGGAGCTTGCGCCAGGCAGAGGCCATCTCAGGTCCTCACCCGAACCATGAGCCCCGGGAATGTGGCCAGACCGGGTGAAAGTTGCGCTGTCAGAGCCAGATACTCTTGTGGCGTGGGGAAGGTTGAGACAGCCACGATCTGGAGGTCCACGACTCGCAACTATAGTCGCTTCTGCCGGAGGGCGGCCAAGCGCACACTCCTAGGGAGTCTGGGCAGTCCGGTGG
>JBHHWO010000231.1:0-4573 GCA_046756565.1 Thermoanaerobaculia bacterium
CCTAGGACGACCCGAGGGCAGGAAGGTTTCTCCCTTTTCCATGAAAACGCGGATTCGCCCGGTCAGCCGTCTTCGGGAGCAGCTTCTGCCAGAGGCAGCCCAGAACAGCGCCACCCGGCAGGTAGTAGAGGAACTGCTCGGCGACTCACCGCGTCCAACGAATCTCGTGAAGCGGGCGATTGCGGACGATCTCAGGGTGCCCATGGGATGTCTCCTTTGAGAGAAGGCAGCTAGCCAATCCCGACAGCGTGAGAGTCTAGTCTGGAACGGGTGCCAAGGGATTGTAGAAATCCGACGGCACCGCGAAGGGTCGACCTCTCGGCGCCGACCGGGTGCCCGGCGCACGACATGTGACGCAGGGTGAGGGCCGGAGAAAACCCCCGCCGGATTTTTCCGTATGTGGGGGAGAAACCGTGCCTGATCTTGCCTGGAAGGGCCGCGAGCCGCCCAGGCGACCCCAAGAGGTTTCGATGAGCCTGACGAGACAGCGCGCCTTGGTCCCCCTTCGCCTCGAGCCGAGGATCGCCCTGACCGTCGCCGCCGTCGCCGTGAGCCTCGCTGCTCCGTTGGCGGTCCCTCTGCCCGCCGAGAACTGGCCACAGTGGAGGGGGCAGGGGCGCAACGGGCAGTCGCCGGAGACTGGCCTTGCTCTCGCTTGGAGCGAGGACGGTCCGCCGCTGGCCTGGCAGCGCCCCGCTGGGCAGGGCTTCTCAAGTGTCGCCTCGGTGGACGGCCGCCTCTACACAGCCTGGGCGAGTGGCGACCAGGAGCTGGTAGTCGCACTCGACGCCGACGGCGGGCAGGAGCTGTGGAGCACCTCGATCGGTCCCTTGTACGAGAACCAACGCGGCGGCGGTCCGCGCTCGACCCCCACCGTGGATGGCGATCGCCTCTTCGTCCAGGGCGCTGCGGGCCGGCTTGCCGCGGTTGCCTTAGCCAACGGCGAGCTGCTGTGGAGCCGGGATCTCGTCGCCGAGCTGGGCGCCGAAGTGCCGATCTGGGGCTTTTCGGCTTCGCCCCTCGTCGTGGGCGAGCTGGTAATCGTGCCGGTCGGCGGCGAGGGCCAGGCGGTCGCCGCCTTTCACCGGAGCGACGGACGGCTGCTCTGGTCGGCGCACGACGACGCGGCGAGCTACTCGTCCGCCGTCCTCGCTGAGCTTGCCGGTCGAGAGCAGATCGTCGTCCTGACCGGCCAGTCGGTCTCGGGCTTCTCGCTCGACGGCGAGGTTCACTGGACCCACCCGTGGCCGGTGATCAACAACATCAACGTCGCTACGCCACTGGCGATCGACGGCCGCCACGTCTTCGTCTCGACCAGCTACGACGTGGGCGCTGTCCTGCTCGAGATAAAGGAGGGCAACGGCCGTCTCCAGGCGATCGAAGTCTGGCGCGACCGGGTGATGAAGAGCCACTTCCAGGGTTCAGTTCGCCGGGGCGATCACCTGTACGGTTTCGACAACGCCTTCCTCAAGTGCATCGAAATCGCCACCGGCGAGCAGCTCTGGGCCCATCGCGGGTTCGGCAAGGGCCAGCTCGTGCTGGTCGGCGACCGGATGATCGTCCTCGGCGAGCGCGGCGCGCTGGCCGTCGTCCAGGCGACGCCCGAAGGCTACCGCGAGCTCGCCGCCGCGCGCCTCCCCACCCAAAGGTATTGGACCCCGCCGACCCTGGCCGACGGCCGCCTTTACGTAAGGACCGAAAGCGATTTGTTCGCGTTCGCGCTCGACCGGGCGCCGGCCGAGTCGACGGAACGCGGGGGCGTCGCCTCGACGGAGGCGACCGGCCCACTCACTATCGGCGAGCTGATCAAGAGAAACCTCGCCGCCCGCGGCACAGAAGAGGCTTGGGCGCGTGCGGCTGCGATTCGCGCCTCCGGCCGCATGAACCTCAACGGCCGCGAGAGCGAGCTCACCGTCTGGCGCGCAGCCGACGACCGGATTCGCTGGGAGGTCCGTTTCCTCGATCGGGAGGAGCTCTTCGTCCACGGCGGCGAGAGTGCCTGGTTCAAGTCGATCCGCGCCGACGAAGGCGGTCTGGTCGCCGATGCTCGCCTCGCCGAGCTTCTCGACCTTGCCGACAGCTACCTGCCGCCGCGCGACCCCTGGTCGGCCCTGGGCGAGATCCACTACGCCGGGCCTGATCGGTCCGCCGGCGAACAGCACACGATCGAGGTCGTCGTCCGCGGCAAGCGCCAGCAGTGGCGCCTTTCACCCGACGGCTTCCAGCTAGTCGAGGCAAGGCGCGGCGACGACGAGGACCCGATAACCGCATTCCTGCTCGACTGGCGCTCGGTCGAGGGTGTCGTCCTGCCTCATTACGTCGAAGTCTCGTTCGGGACAGCGATGTACTCGGTCCAATGGGATGAGGTGGAGGTGCTCCGGGACGTGCGGGAGGGTCTGTTCAAAGTGCCGGAGAGCTGATTTCGTCGCCTGGGACCCGCGACCCAACGCCTATCGACCATCCTCGGCGCCGGTTCTCAAGGTTGCGACGTGAGCGATCCGCGCCTAGTCGTTGGCGCGGCTGGGGTTGGTACTGCGTCGTAACCTTTCGGGTCGCTTTGGATACATTGAGCAGGAACCAGCGATGGTCGACTTCAATGAGCTCTATCGGCGCTATGCCCCGGACGTTCACCGATTCAGTTTCTGGCTCTCCGGAGACCCGGTCACAGCCGATGACGCCACCGCGGAGACCTTCGCCCGCGCCTGGACAAGGCGTGAGGCGATTCGCGTCGGCACCGTCAAGGCCTACCTTCTCACCATCGCTCGCAACGTGGTGCTTCATCACTTTCGCCGAACCAGACCGTCTGCCGAGCTCAATCGCGATCTCCACGATCCCGCTCCGGATCCCGAGCGAGCTCTGCTCGCGCGCGAGGATCTCACTCGAGTGCTGCGGGCGCTCGACCAATTGCGCGAGGAGGACCGGGCGGCTTTCCTCCTGAGGGTGGACCATGGGCTGAGCTACGACAGCGTCGCCCGAGCGCTAGGCATCTCACTGTCGGCTGCGAAGGTCAGGGTCCATCGAGTCCGACTGAAGTTGGCAATGGCCCGCACAAAGGAGACGACGAAATGAAGACCCCTGAGCTCGACCAGGAGATCATGCTCGACCTGCTCCCTGTCTATCTGGCCGGGGAAGCGAGCGCCCAGACTCAGGCGCTCATCGACGAGCGGATCAAAGCCGACCCTGACTTCGCGCAGTTGGTGGAGGCAGCGAAGAAGGTCCACTTGCCCAAGTCGTTACCCCCTTCGGCCAACGGCGAAATGAAAGCCTTCCTGCGCGTTCGCAGCAGGATGCTCCTCCTACAGTTGCTGCTGGGTCTCGCCGTCCTGTTCACGCTGCTCTTTGCCGTTTCGATGGGCTTCCTGCTCGAGACGTTTCCCCAGGCGGGAGCGGTCAGTTTCCTTCTCGGCACCGTCTGCTGGGTCGCCTTCTGGCTCGCGGGAAAGTCGCTTTCCTGAACCGTCGTGATGGAGACGAAGTCGAAGACCTGCGTCGCTGATGGCACTTGGCTGCGGAGGCTCGGGCGCTGGATGGGCTATGGCTCTGGCGGCTTGCTAGCCCTGATTTTGGGCGCCGCCGCTCTCGCGGGCGTCGCAGAGGCCATCCTCGCCGCCAACGACCGCGAACGGTTTCCTCACCCCGGCCGCCTGGTGGACGTGGGAACCCACAAGTTGCACCTCCATTGCACCGGAGAGGAACTCGAGGGCCGACCCACTGTCATACTGGAGGCCGGCCTACAGCTCTGGTCCAGCAGCTGGTACTGGGTGCAACAGGGCCTGGAGAAGGCCGTCCAGGTTTGCTCGTACGACCGTTCCGGTCAGGGCTGGAGTGAGGCCGGGCCCGGCGCGTTCGATGGGGAGTCGATCGCCCGCGAGCTACACCTCCTCCTCGAGACCGCAGGAGTGGAGCCTCCTTATGTGCTGGTCGGTCACTCCCTCGGTGGCATGACGGTGCGAATCTTCTACCAGCTCTTTCCCGACGAGGTCGCCGGCATGGTGCTCCCCGATCCAGGACTCCCGACCGAGTACGTGGAGGAGGAGAAGCGAGAGGTGACGCGCTGCAACTGGCACTGCACTGCGGCGGCACTGGTCGCCCGCGTTGGTTTCTTCCGACTCCAGAATCGCGCCATCATGTCCAACGAGAGCTATCCTGCTACTGTAGTGCCAGAGATCCGGGCCCACCTGGGCAGCCCGAGCGCAGCCTACGCGACGATCGGCTACTTGAAGAACGTCTCGCCCACCTGCCACCAAACCCTAAGAAACGACGACCTGGCTGACGTGCCCGTGGTCGTTCTACACTCAACCGACTTCAGGATCGAGGAAGCCGAGACACCGGAGATTCGCCAGCGGCGCATCGACCGTCGCAACAGAATCCTGGCTGGATTCCGGGAGCTCACCGAGCTTTCCTCCCGCGGGCGGGGACCGATCCCGGTCGAAGGCTCAAACCACGAGTCCATCATCATGTACGAGCGTCACGCCGACCAGGTCACTGCCGCCATCCTCGATGTCTTGCGAGGCTACTGTCAAGTTGAGGCGCCGAACTCGTAAACCACGCGGCACTGTCACGTTGGGACTCG
>JBHHWO010000232.1:0-4570 GCA_046756565.1 Thermoanaerobaculia bacterium
AGCGCACGCTTCACCGCTCTCGGTGTGGCAACGAACTTACCGCACGGGATACTAGGGCGAGACGCATTTGCGGCGTCTCGCGTTAGCGATCGGACAGACGGTTAGAGCTCTGGCCAGCGGTTCTGGCGATCGCGGCTCGACTCGAAGTGGAGCAGGAGCTCTTCCATCGAGTCCCCGCCGTACTTCTCGAGAGCCGCGTCCGCGAGGACCAGGGCCATCATGGCTTCGGCGATCACGCCGGCCGCGGGTAACGCGGTGACGTCCGAGCGCTCGTATTGGGACCGGTGGGGCTCGAGGGTATCCAGATCGACCGAGGGCAGGCCTTTTCGAAGCGTCGAGATGGGCTTCTTGTAGGCGGTTACGACCACGTCCTCGCCGTTGGTGACGCCGCCCTCGAGGCCTCCGGCCCGATTGGTGGGCCGGCTCCAGCTGCCGCTCTCGGTCCGCTCGATGACGTCGTGGGCGGAACTGCCGGGTCCTTGACTCGCCTGGATCGCGGCGCCGATCTCGATCGCCTTGACCGCCGGCACCGACATCAGTGCGCGTGAGAGGCGTCCGTCGAGCTTCTCATCCCAGTGGACGTACGATCCGAGGCCGGGCGGTACGTTGTGGGCAATCACCGTCACCGCGCCGCCGAGCGTGTCACCGTCCTTTTTGGCCTGGTCGACGAGCTCGACCATTTGTTCTTCGAGATCTCGATGGATCGCTCGCAGGGGCGAGCCATCGTCGACCTGCGTAAGGTCCGTCCACATAGGTACCGGCCGATTCACCCCCAGATGACCCAGGAAACGCACTCCGCTTCGGATCTCGACACCGAGACTCGCCAGCAGTAGCTTCGCCAGGGAGCCGGCGGCGACTCTGGCGGCGCTTTCGCGCGCCGAGGCGCGTTCCAGAACATCGCGAAGGTCGCGCCGCAGGTATTTGACGCCGCCCGCCAAGTCGGCGTGTCCGGGACGCGGCGACTTGAGCCTGCGCTTCTCGGCGCGATCGGCGTCGACCTCGTAGGCGTCCATCACCGCGTGCCAGTTCTTGTGGTCGCGATTCTCGATCCAGAGGGCGACCGGAGAGCCCAGTGTTTCGCCGTCACGCACGCCGCCGCGGATCACCGCCTCGTCTTGCTCGATCTGCATGCGGCGGCCGCGGCCATAGCCGTGCATCCGCCGGCGCATCTCGGCCGCGATGAACTCCCGATCGACCGCCAAGCCGGCCGGTAGGCCGGAGAGAATCGCGGTCAGGCCGGATCCGTGGCTCTCGCCCGCGGTTGTCAGCCGGAGTCGCTTCATGTGCCGCGCAGCGTATCAGCGCGAGAGTGGCCCGGCCCTGGTGCCGGCGAGCTCGGCAAACGGTCCCGAGAGGTGCTCCGGCATCCGACACGGCTTGCCGCTAGCGGCGTCTATCCAAACATGATCGGTCGTGCCGCGGGCGAGCTGCGAGCCGTTGGCAGCGACCCGGTAGGAAAACCGCAAGCCGCGGCCCGCGAGGCGCTCGATCCAGCACTCGGTCGTCACCCGGTCCGGATAGCGTGCCGACCTGCGATAGTCGACCGACAGGCGGGTGACCAGGAGGTGGTAGCCGGATGCCTCGATGCGATCGTAGGGATAGCCCGTCTGCCGGCAGAACTCGGTGCGGGCCAATTCGAACCAGACCGGGTAGACCGAATGATGAACGACGCCCATCTGATCGGTCTCGGCGTAGCGGACCTCGACGGTTACCGCCGCGGTGGTCGGGTTCGATTCGGGTGGCGTCATCGTGGCTTTGGCGAACGGGGACCGCGACTGTAGCGCATGACCGTGGTCAGAATCTTGTAACCCGCCAGGATCGTCCCCCGCACTGTACCGGTGATCTTCGACACGCCGACCCGCCGGCGATAGCTGACCGGGACCTCTGCCACGGCGAGCCCGTGACGAAGCGCCTTGACCTGCATCTCCGCGGTCCAGCCGAAATCGCGATCCCGCATCTTGAGCGACTCCAGAGCGGCCCAGGTGATCGCTCGGAATGGACCGAGATCGCTATAGCGGTGCCCGTAGAGCATGCGGATCAGGCCGCAGGCGACCCAGTTGCCAGCTCGCGCCTGGGGCAGAAGAGCGCCGGGCTCCCGATTGCCCAGAACCCGCGATCCGATCACCATCTGTGCGCTGCCGTTGCGAATCGGCTGGACGAGGTTCGGCAATTCCTCGGGATGATCCGAGAAATCGCCGTCGAGAAACACTACGACCTCGGGCGGACCGTTCGATCTCAGCCAGTCCAAAGCGGCCAAGCATGCGCTGCCGTATCCGGGGCGTGGCTCGCGGACCACGGTCGCGCCGCCGGTCCGAGCGACCTCGGCCGTGCGATCGGTCGAGGCGTTGTCGGCTACGACGATCCGGTCGACTCTACTCCGCGGAATCGCCCCCAGGACGAGGGGCAAGGATTCCTCTTCGTTGAAAGCGGGAATGATGACATCGATTCGCATGGAGGTCGGATGTCGCAGGCGTCGGACTCCGGGCGAGCCGCTCTCACGAGACTGTCATACGGGCCGCGTCGCTTCGCGGATCCGGCCGCGCTCGCGCACTGGCACAAAACTGGCACAATTCGGAGTCCAGTGCCTCGAATCGTCTCGTCGCTCTCTCCGGCCGCGGTGCTAGCCTGCATCGCGCTGCTGGCGTTTGCCTCGCAAACCGGCGCTGCCCATGGCAGATCCGGGCTTTCCGCGACCCACGAGAGGTGGCTCGAGGACGTCGAGCTGCTGATCTCCAAGAAGGAACGGAGGACGTTCCTGTCCCTTAGAGAGGACCGGCACCGGGACGGCTTTATCGCCAAGTTCTGGGAGGCGCGAGACCCCGACCCGAAGACGCCGGACAATCCATTCAGAGAGCAGTTCCTGTCGCGCCTGAAAGAGGCCAGAGAGCTCTATCCGGAGGTCGACGATCGCTTTCAGGTCCACGCGCTCAATGGCCCGCCATCTCAGGAATTCGAGGCGATCTGCGATGAGCCGATTCACTCGCTCGTGGTCTGGGACTACTGGCACAGCGAGCATGTCGGCGGTCCGCTCAGCCTGATCTTCTACCGCTACCCGGGCGGCAACTGGCGGATCCTGGACCCGGACTCGGGGCCCGAGATTCTCGGAGTCGATCCGGCCCGGCTCGAGGGGCGGAACTTCGTGGAAGTGGTCGAGTCGTCGTGCAGCGCGCCCACTCACATCCAGGTCAGGATCACCAACTCTCTCCAGCAGTACATGCGCTATTCGAAGAGCTTCATTGTGCCCGCCCTGAGTTCCCCCAGGAACTACGACCCTGAGTGGCTCGAAGCGTTTCTGGCGTCTTCGGTCGAAGGCGTGGAGCCGGAGGTCGAGCCCGCTCGCGAGGCCAGGAGGAAACCCGGCGGCAAGTATCAAGAGTGGCTGGAGGAGGTTCGCTTCCTGATCTCGAGAAGGGAGCGCAAGGCGTTCCTGGCCTTGGAGAAGGACTACCAGAGGGACGCGTTCATTCGCGACTTCTGGGAGGCGCGCGATCCGGATTCGTCAACGCCCGGCAACCGCTTCAAGGACCCCTATCTCGCTCGGCTGGAGGAAGCCGAGGAGAGATACGTCACCCCGATCGACGACCGGATCCGGGTGTTCGCGCTCAACGGCGATCCGAGTGAGCTCTACGAGACCAGCTGTGGCCGCCTATTCTGGCCGCTCGAGTTCTGGATCTACAACTACAGTGAGCATGCACGCAGCCGCTTGGTCTTGGTCCTCTACCAGCGCTTCGACACGGGTCCGTTCCGGCTCTGGGATCCCAGCGAAGGATACGAGGCCCTGCTCGTCGATCCGGCGGCCTACGCGCGGTATCGCAGCGATGTCACCGACCGCGTCGAGAACGGAGAGATCGGACCCTCAGCGCTCAGACTGGCGACCTTTCACGCGTACCTCGAGCGCGACTGCACCGAATCCCGCCAGATGATCGAGTTGATCGCCAACACCCTCGAGATCTACACGACGCGCGGACAGTCGGAGATTCTCGCGGCCACGCGACGGCCCGAGAACGAGGCCGAGTGGCTACCGAGCTTCAAGGCGTTTTCCACCGAGCTCGAGCCCGGTAGGACCAAGCTCGACGCCGAGCTGTCGTTCGAGTTCCCCGGCCGTCATCAGCAGCGAACCGTGGTTCGAGGGGTGTTCGCCGTTCCCGAAAGCGCCGCCCAGGTGCAGGAGCTCGCCGGCCGTCGCAGCTACAACTTCGCCTTGACCGGAGAGGTTCTGCGTGCGGGCGAGCTGTTCGAGTCGTTCAAGGTCGTATTCGACGTGCCCCAGCCGGACGCCGGCTCCGGCTCGGGTGGCCAGGCCCTGCCGCTGGTCTTCGAGCGATGGTTGCGACCAGGGGACTACCAGCTGATCGTCAAGCTGGAGGACATCATCGGAGGCGCGGCCTTCCGCGAGGATCGGGAGCTGACGGTGCCCCAGCGCCGAGGCGGTGGGGACGCGGCGCAGACCGACGTCCCCGACTTCTTCGGTGCTCCCGCCGAGGATACCGATCTCGAGCTGAGAGCCGAGGGCAAGGACTTCCAGCGCGGCTACGTTCGTTTCTCGGCCCAGATCGAGGGCGGCGAGGTC
>JBHHWO010000233.1:0-4519 GCA_046756565.1 Thermoanaerobaculia bacterium
GGCCGTGGGCGGTCGTCGTACTTCTCGTAGAGGCGTTTCTGCCGGTCCAGCGAGAAGTCGATCTTCTCGCCCTCGATCCAAGCGCCCAGGATCTGGGTCTTGATCTCGAGCGGGTCGCCGTTGGTCGCGATGAAGGTGGCGTCCTTGCCGACCTCGATCGATCCGACCCGGTCCTCGATTCCGAGAAGCTCGGCCGCGCTCAGGGTCACGCTGCGCAGCGCGACGTCCTTGGGCAAGCCGAACGAGGCCGCCATCGAGGCGTGGAAGGGGAGGTTGCGCACGTGGGCAGCGTCGAAGCCGCCGCCACCGTCGCCGATGCAGAACTCCACGCCGGCTTCATGAAGCCGCCTGGCGGCCGTATAGCCCGAGTCGTAGGGCTCCCAATCCCGCTCGGGGCGCTCGAGGACGCCGTTCAGAAGGACCTTGACGTTGTCCGCGGCGAGTCTCTCGGCCAGGTAGGCGGAGTCGGCGCCGGTCACCAGAACGACGTTCGATAGCTCCCGCTCGGCCGCCCAATCGAGCGCGCTCTCGATCTGTGAGAGCTCGTCGGCGTACAGGAAGAGAGGCATTGCGCCTTCGAGCACAGGGATCAGCCCGGCCAGCTTCGCGTCATGGTCCGGTTTGGGGGCATTGCCCTCGAGCGAGGCGGCCACCGCCTGAGCGTAGGCCTTGGCGTCGTCCAGGGTCTCGTTGATCGTCTTGAGCGCCTTCTCCTTGCGCTCCTTGACCTCTTCCTCGGAGGGCGGAGGCCCGAAGCCGCCTGAGCCGGCCCGGAGGCGCGGGTAGGCGAGGTGCATGCCGACCCCGGAGGTCATGGTCATGTCCTCCCAGTTCCAGCCCTCGAGCTGCATGACGGCCGAGGTTCCCCTGAAGACGCCGCCCGACGGCGCGACATGGGCGGTGAGGATTCCTCCCGACATCGCCACGGGTAGAAGCTCGGAATCGGCATTGAAGGCGACCTCGGCCCGGATGTTCGAGTTGACGTCGCCGATCTCGGAAAAGTCGCGAGTACCACGCACGCTCGAGATCTCGGTCAGCCCGACGACACTCAGGGGATGGACGAAGCCGGGGTACAGGTGGAGCCCGTCCAGGTCGAAGAGAGCCGCGTCGGCCGGAATCTCCAGCTCGGCGCCCACGGCCAATATCTTGCCGTCTTCGACGACGATCGTGGCGTTCTCGATTGCCGGTCCGGATACCGGGTGGACCGTCGCGCCCACGTAGGCGCTCGAGGCGGCCAGCGTCAGCGAGGTAGAAAGCAGCAGTAGGCCGCAGAATAGGGTCGAGACTCTCTTCATCGGTTCACTCCCTCGCTGTTGGATCTCCAGGGACTGGTCGGTTCCGTCGCCGGCTCGGCCTCGGAGGTCTCTTCGCCTTCGGATTCGCCCTCTCCCTCCTCCTCCTCGGGCTTCTCTTTGAATGACTTGGCTTTGGCGATCAGCGCGTCGCGCTCGGCAGTGACCGCCTCGCGGCGGGCAAGGTCCTCCTCGCGATCGAAGTACTTGCGTCCATCGACCCAGGTCTGCTCGGTAATCGAATAGTTCGACAGGGGATCGCCGCTCCAGATGACGAAATCGGCGTCCTTGCCGGGCTCGAGAGAGCCGATGCGATCGGCCACGCCGAGCTGAATGGCGGGATTCAGGGTCACGAACTTGAGCGCTTCTTCCTCGGGCACGCCACCGTAGCGGACCGCCTTGGCGGCTTCGAGGTTCAGGCGCCGGGCGAGCTCGGAGGAGTCCGAGTTGAAGGACACCACGACGTCGCGGTCCCACATGATCGCGCCGTTGTAGGGGATCGCGTCGATCACCTCGTACTTGTAGGCCCACCAGTCGCTGAAGGTGGAGGCCGCGGCACCATGCTCGGCGAGCTCGTCGGCGACCTTGTAGCCCTCGAGGACGTGCTGAAAGCACTTGACCCGGAAGTCGAAGTCCTCGGCCAGCCGCATCAGCATGATGATCTCGTCGGCGCGGTAGGAGTGGGACTGGATGCCTCGCTCGCCGTCGATGATCTCGAGAATCGCCTCGAGCTGGAGGTCGCGGCGCGGAGGGATGCGGTTGCGGTCCCGAGACCGCGCGTGCTCGTCCCACTCGCGCTTGTAGTCGATGGCGGCGGTGAACCGCTCACGAATCGACTGTTCGACGCCGGCTCGCGTCTGCGGATAGCGCCGCTCGTCCACGTTCCAGTTGCTCTGTTTTGGGTTCTCGCCGAGGGCGAACTTGATTCCGGCGTAGGCGTCGTCCATGAGGAGTCCCGAGGCGGGCTCGCCCCAACGCATCTTGACGGTCGCGGTCTGTCCGCCGATCGAGTTGGCTGAGCCGTGCATGAGATTCGCCGCTGTCAGGCCACCGGCGAGCTGCCAGTAGACGTCGACGTCGGTGGCGTCGACCACGTCCTGGATGCGGACTTCGGCGGTCGTGATGTTGGAACCCTCGTTGACGCCACCGGTGATGGCCGTGTGCGAATGAGCGTCGATCAGGCCCGGAGTCACGTGCTTGCCGGTTGCGTCGATCTCGACGGCCCCGGCGGGCGCGGTCAGATCACCTCCGACCGCGCTCACCTTGCCCTTCTTGACCAGTAGGTCCGCGCCCTCGAGCTTGCCTTCGGGCCCGCTAGTCCAGATGGTCGCGTTTCGGACCACGACGGCCGCCGGCTGCTCGGGCCGGTCGTTGCGCCAGGCCGAAGGATCGCCCGTTGCCTCGACGGCAGCCGGAGCGCCTACGCCGATAACCAGAACGGTCGCCGCTAGCAGAAGAAAGGAGTGTCTTCGCAGGTTTGTCATCGGGTCACCTCCGGTGCCTCGCGTGTTCCTTTGATGGTGAACGGTCCGGCAGGCGACATACCGTCGCCCGATCCGCTGTCGCCTTCGATGTTCAGATCGAACTCGATGTCGCCGGGCATGCCGTAGGGAGTGCCATCGAACACGATCTCCAGCTTGGTGCCCGAGACGGTGGCGCTCGAGATCGGCACCTGGTTGCCTTCGGGGTCACTGATCGTGCCCTCGAGGCTGTCGGCTTCGCCGGTGAGAATCATCACAGCCGGCAGGGTCTGGCCATCGCCGGTGGTGACCGTCAGGTTCCAGGTTCCAGCGGGCTCGACCTCGGCGGGCTTCGACTCCTTGATCTCGAATCGGTGGCCGTCCACCCAAACCTCGCGTACGGCTGGCTTCTCGGCGAAGAGGTCTCCTTCGACGATGACCAGGTTCGCCATCTTGCCGGCGGTGATTGTGCCGGCCCGGTCGGAGATCCCGAGCAGGCCCGCCGGCGTCGTCGTGAAGGCGGCCAGCGCTTCGTCCGCGGACAGTCCGCCTCGGTCGGTCGCTTGCCAGAGGTTACTGAGCACCTTCTTGGGGTCGTCGAGGCCATGAGTGGTAAACGCCACCGTCACGCCCGCGTCGAGAAGCTCTTTGGCGTTCCCGGGCGCCCGGTCCCAGTGGCGAAGATCGTCGAGAGACAGAACCATGTCGTCTTCGTCCGGCGGATCGGGCAGATCCGGCAGGTTGATCGGCAGGATAACCGGAGCGCCGATCGCCGCGATCTCGTCCAGCCATTGATACTCGTCGCCGCTGCCGACCAGGTGTGCCTCGAGCCCGAATTCCTCGATCATCGCGGCGCTGCGCAGCGCGTCGCCGGCGTCGTCGCCTTCGATCACCACCAGCTCGCGGCCGTTGGCGACGTCGGAAAGCGCCGCCAGCGCGGCGTTCATAGCCGGCCGCTTCTGGGAGGGTTTGGCATTGTAGGCCGCCCACGCCTTCTCGTGCCAGCGCGCGTCGAGAAGCGTCTGACGGAAGAGAGCGACGCTGCCCATGAGCGAACCGGGGTAGCCGTTGCCGAAGCCGCCGGTGGTCGCGAAGGTCACGTTCTGGGCGTGGTCGGCGCGCAGGATGTTGTCGTTGGGTCCTCCCTCACCGAGGTTGACAACCACGCTCGAGCCGCGGAAGAGACCCTCCTCGGGGGTCACGACCGCGGTCGTCACGCCCGCCTCGCGGAGCTTCTTGGCCTTCCCCTCGTCGGCACCGAACCGCGACATCGCTCGCTCGGGGCGAACCAGGCTGTTCTCGTGGGCGCCCTCGCCCCCGTCGTCGTCGTCCTTCTTGGCCGGCCACGATCGCTCGACGTAGGCGTCGATCAATCCTGGATAGACGGTGAGCTCTTCCTTCTCCCAGACGCGCGCGTCCGCGGGGGGCGCGACGTCGGCCCCCACGGCTTCGATCACGCCATCTCGGATGACGACGGTTCCTTTCTCGATCGTCTGGCCGGGGCCGACGACGATCTTGACCTCGGTGAGCGCGTGGACGTCGGGTCCTCCGGCATGCGCGGCTCCGGCCGCGGCAAATGCCGTCAGGGCGAGCGCCCACGCGCGGGCGTGCGTGAGTCTCATAGGCAAAGGTCTCCTGTTTTTCTGCGGAGAAGTCATCAAGAGGGGAGCGTCTCGGACAGAAGTCGGATGGTAGCTCATCGGGGACACCTTTCCTAGCAGCCCGTGGCAGAAGTCGAGACGGTCGCGTTGCGAGCGCCATGGGGCC
>JBHHWO010000234.1:0-4329 GCA_046756565.1 Thermoanaerobaculia bacterium
CGATGCGTTGGGCTTCGCGCTGACCGGCGTCAACGCCCTGGTTTCGCAGTCGCTCGATCAGCTCCTGCACGCCGGATGTAGTTTTGCTCTGTTCCGTCATGATTCACCTACTCCTTCGGCATCACGGCGCCCAGTGACGCCGGCTAAGCGTTTGCCCTGTTCCGTATCATTATTTGGGCACCGCCCCAATGAGGAGCAGGGCGAACACGAAGGCGAAGACCGCAAATCCCTCGACCACCGCTGCCGGAGCCAACGAGATTCCGAAGACCTCGGCCTTACTCTTCGAAACATTGATCGTCGAGGCCACGCAGTTGCCTTGGTAGATGGCACTCATCATCAGGGCCAGGCCGGCCAGCAGGCCGATGCCAAAGAGGCCAGGTCCGTTCCCGACGGTAACCGGCCGATTCAGCGTCAGCATGACGACGATCCCGTAGATGCTCTGTGACGACGGCATGGCCGACAAGCCGATGTATTTGCCATAGCCACTCTCCGTGTCCAGCAGTGCCCCAATAGCGGCCTGGCCGGCCCGAGCACACCCGATCATGCTACCGATGGCGCCGAGGGCCATGGGGCTGTAAATGCCAATCCAACCTAGGGTGATGATGATGGGGTCCATGTTTTCACCTCCTTCTTGACGAACGCTCGAAACGGGTGCCCCTCTTCCGAGAGGCCCCAGTTGAAGAACTCGATCATGTTCAGCCGGAGTCCGTGCACCACCCCACTCATGATGGAGAGCACCAAGTTCATCCCGTGTCCCACAATCAGAATGAGAAAGGCAAGCAGCTTGCCAAAACCCCGGACACTGCCCGCCTGAGTGGCCAGGTCGTTAAAGGCCAGTGCCAGGGAGGCGCTGGCGAGTCCGAGGGCAAAGAGACGGAGATAACTCAGCACATCGCCGAAGGCGTTGGTCAACCGAGTCATCCCGAGGAGGCCTCCTAACAGACGCCGTGGCAAGGTCGGCTTGTCGCTCGTGAAGAGCAGGATGATCAAGCCACCGAGCGCCATGATCCACGGACCTGACGTGTCCAACACCCCTGCTCCGATACCCTGGGTCCCCAACCACAATGAGGTGCCGCCGATTAAAATGATGCACCAGCCCAGCGGCACCAGCGCCTGTGTGGTCCCACGACCCCGCCACGCCTTTGTCCCATTGGCCACGACCACATGTGCGACACCAATCAGAATGGATAGGAGCATCATGGTGTCGAAGTCGCGGACATCGAGCACCTTCACCTTGGCCAGCAGGGTGCCCTTTGGCGGCTCTATCCCAAAATAGCTCCCGACCAGTACACCCCATGCGGCCGACGCAGCGACCAGGGCCGTAAACAGATTGCGGAGCCGCCGCCCGGTATTCGACTCGCCCATGCGTCGCCACAGACCGGCGAGGATGAGCCCCAGCAACGCCGCGTACCCTGCATCCGACAGGATCATGGCAAAGAAGACGGAAAAAGAGAAGAAGACCACAATGGAGGGATCCCAGTCCGCGTACGCCGGTGTCATGTAAAAGGAGACAAGGTCCTCTCCGCCTGCGACCGGCTCCGGGTTGTGGAACAGCGTCGGTGGCTTATCCTCGGGACTCGGTTCCTCGACCACGACGGCCAGTCGGTTCGCCTGGGCGTAGGCGTCCAGGCGTGGTACGGCCGTCCGTGGTGCCCAGCCTTGCACGGCAAAGAGCGGCTCGGCGTCGTACGTCTGCCGTGATGCATGGGCAAGCGTGGCCTGGTCTTCCAGATGGTTCAAGCTCCTGGCAAATAAGTCCAGCCATCGGGTGAGGCTCACGCGCTCAGCCTGCAGGTCTTCCAGCTCGACCTCGACCTCTTCCAATCGGCGCTTCAGTTCCGACCGCGGCTTGGCTCCGGTATGGGTGCGCTCACCCGGCACGCCCTGCGGCTCTTGCTCTGCAATGACTACCACGTAGTAAAACCGGTTGTCCCGATGCACCAGCTCCCAGATGAGGTCGGTCGCCTGGACCTGCTTCATCTGGTAATGAGGGACCACGTAAAACCAGAGCTTCAGGTTCGCGAGGTCCTCTGGGGGGGGCAGCGTGAATTCGCCCCACGGCTCGAGATCGTGTATCCGGCGGACCAGGAAATCCCGCTCATTTTGGAGACTCTGCATCCGAGCCTGGATCTCGAGGGCGCGGCGCTCAACGTCGGCGGCGTCGAATTTGGCCGGATCCCGGACCTGGCGTCGTCGCTCAGGGCAGGCCAGGAGGAATTTCAGGGCATTTCGGGCTTGTGGTGATGGGCCGCCCAAATCAGCGGCCTCCCCGGCTGGCCGAAGGGGGACGAGGTGGAGGCAGCCGATGGCCTGAAGGTCGTCCAGAGCGCTCGCCTTCTCCTCCCCAAGCCCGTACAAGGTCACTTTGGCCAGCGGAACGATGCTCATGACGCTACCCCGGTATCGGCTTCGCTCGCCACAGGGTGATGCCTCGCCTTGGCGATTTTGGAGCGGACGACCGCCGCCCGCTCTGCGTCCGCGAGAAAGACCTGGATACGCTTGATATTCTGTTTGGCCGTCGGAATCAGGACTTTCTCGAACAGGTTTACCCGCTGGGTGGTGCGCCGGACCGCCCGTTCGAGACAGCGCACCCGTTCGGCATAGACCTGGAGCTGGATTTTCAGCTCGGCCATGCGGCGGAGCTGGTCGACGAGCGCATCGACCCAGTGGGGCTTGGCGAGCATGGAGTAGTCGCGGACCTCGCACACGAGCTCGGCGAGGACCGGCAGCTTGACACCCACCACGTTTTCCTCGGCGAGACGCACCTCTTTCACGTGCACAAGCCCGGCGACGTCGATTTCCTGATTCGCCAGCATCGGGAGCATCGTGCCAATTTGGGCAGTCAGCTCAGCCACCTTGGCCTCACGCTCGGCCAGCGCCTGCGTGGCACGGGCCTGTTCGCCGATCAGCTGCCGCCGCTTGAGGTCGAGCGAGGGGAGGAACCGCTGGTACAGACGGAGCTGGTTGCGTTGTTGACTCATTGCGCTCTTGCTGAGGGTGAGTCGCGCCATGTCGGCCTCACTGGGCCCGGTCTACTGCTTGGCCCGAACCGCCGTCTGTCCGCGGGAAATATTTGTCGATGAGCGCCTGCTTGATGAACAATTCCTGCGGCTCGAAACACTCGGCCAGGGTCTGCCAACACAGGTTGAGGGCGTCTTCGAGGGACAGCGAGACCTTGATGTCCATAAACCGCTGGCGGAAGAGGCGGCCGAATTTCAGCAGCTTCTCGTCGAACGGCGACAGTTCAAAGGCCATGGCCTGCTTCTTTGCCGCTTCCTGCCCACCTGAATAGAAGCGGATCATCGTGTTCATGATCTGCGAGTGATCCTCACGCGTCACTTTGCCGATGACGCGCTGCTTGAGGCGCGACAGCGAGCCGAAGGGGTCAATCACGCCGTCGTGCAGGTACAACTGCCCCTCTGTGATATAGCCGGTGTTATCCGGTACCGGGTGCGTCACGTCGTTCCCAGGCATGGTGGTCACGGTAAGGATCGTCACCGATCCCGCCCCCTTGAAGTCGCACGCCTTCTCGTAGCGGACCGCGAGCTGCGTGTAGAGGTCTCCCAAATATCCACGGCTCGCGGGGATGTGCTCCAAGGCAATGCCGATCTCTTTCATCGCGTCGGCGTACGCCGTCATATCGGTGAGCAGCACGAGGACCCGCTTGCCCTCTTCGACCGCGAAACGTTCGGCGACGGCGAGCGCCATGTCTGTGACCAGCAACCGCTCGATAATCGGATCGGATGCCAGGTTGACGAACATGACCGTGCGGTGGAAGACGCCATGGTCTTCAAATGTTGTGCGGAAGAAGTGGTAGTCGTCAAAGATCAGACCGAGTCCACCGAAGACGACGACGTCTGCGTCCGCCTGAAACCCGATGCGCGCGAGCAGCTCGTTGTACGGTTCCCCGGCAACGGTGAAGATCGGGATCTTCTGACTTTCGACCAGGCAGTTGAAAAGATCGATCATGGGGATGTTCGTCTCGATCATCTTCTGCGGCAGGACCCGCATCATGGGGTTGACGGTCGGTCCGCCGATGGCGATCTTGGGGTCGGTCGAAAGATCCGGGCCGCCGTCCATTAGCTCGCCGGACCCTCGGAAGATGCGGCCCAAGATGTTGGGCGAATACGTCACCCCCATGGGATGGCCGAGAAACCTTACAGCCGCCCCGGTGGATAAGCCCTTGGTCCCGGCAAAGACCTGAAGACTCACCACATCCCGATCCAGCTCGACCACCCGCGTCAGGGACTGCTCGCCGTTGACATTTTCGACCACCGCCACATCACCGAGCGGAACCTTTTCGGCCCGCACCCGCATGATGTCGCCCAC
>JBHHWO010000235.1:0-4261 GCA_046756565.1 Thermoanaerobaculia bacterium
GGAGGCCGTGCCTCATCCCCTGGGAGGCGCTCCAGATCCAGTTCGGTGCCGACTACGGTCGCCTTCGCGATTTCAAGAGGAAGTTCCTCGGCCACCTGGCCGACGTCCTGCACGTTTATCCCGCTGTGCGACTCTCGGCGCAGCCGGCGGGCCTTCTGCTCCGACCGTCGCCGACTCATCTCCCGCGCCACTCTGCCAAGCGTTCTTAGAGCTCTGCCACCTCTTGTCAGGCGAGAACAATCAGGAATTGTTTGAAATCAACGCGGCGAACCGCCATTGCCCGTCCGAACCGCGCCGCAGCACATGGACGTATTTCCGGGAGCTACTGAAGTGGTCCATTTCAGGGCTGATAGACAGTACCTGCGTACCTACTTCGTACGCCAGATCTCCGACGCCATATACCTCCACCGGCGACAGCTTGAGACTCGTGACCGTGACGGCTTCAAAGATCGCCGCGTTGTGAGCCCTCAGCTCCGCCCTTCCGCTGATCAGCGGCGTATCCGCGTGCAAGAGCCGCACATCTTCCGTGCAGAGGTCCGCATATGCAGCAGCATCGCCAGCAACTATCGCTTCGATCACCCGCCCCCTCAGACTCACAATGGCGTCTAGATCTGCGGCCGATAGGATCGAGGGGGGATCGGCTACGCTGCCGCACCCTACTAGCAGAACGATTGCGAGGATCGACCTGACTGCAGTCTGTTGCATTCGACTTCCCCTTTCGAGGTCGGGATCTTCGCATATATCTGCTTACAGCAAATCGCTCGCACGCTCTGGAGGAGCTACCTCCGCCCTCAGTTCCTGCTCAGAAAGGCAAAGATCTCTTCCCGGGCTTCCATACCTGCGGTCGGGTTCCGGCCAACCGTCATGCCGCCGCCGATCTCGAGGATCTCCGGCCCTTCGACCAAGTCGAAGCCATGCCGAGCGTTGGCATACCGCCGAACGTGCTCCTGGGTGCCTCCAGGTAGATGCCGCATGATTGGCTCACACGTCTCGGGCGGAGTGATGTCGTCAGCTTCCCCCAGAAGCACAAGGACCGAAAACGGCCGATCGCCACGCGCCGAGGCCGTGGCATCCGGGATAAACGGCTTCCGCTCCGGCCACGGACGGGAAATCGGCCTGACGTCTCCGAAACACCCGGGATAGGGTCCAAGCCGTGCTAGATTGACTTCTTCTAAAGCGCCACAGGGGCGCGAAGTCTCGCCCGAACAGCCTCGGGAGCCTATAACTGGGGAAAGCGACCTCCTATCCCGCAGGGGAACCGCCCGCACGGCTGGAGGTCCGGCTTCTCGGTGCAGTCGAGATCGTCCTGGACGGCCAGCGCCTCCGCGCCTTCAACTCTCTTCGCCTGCGGAGTTTCCTGGCGCTGATCGCGCTAAGTAGAGGCCTGCTGCACCGCTCACGACTCGCATTCGAGCTCTGGCCCGATTCCGCCGAAGGTCAGGCGCGCACGAATCTCAGGAAGCTGCTCCACGAGCTCCGTCACGCCCTCCCCGACATCGCTGAGTTCATCGAGATCGACAACGAGACCGTGCGGTGGATTCCGACCGGTTCGAGCTCGGTCGACGTGTTGAGATTTCGCGATGCGATTGCGGCCGGCGATCTCGAGCTCGCCGCGCGTCTCTATTCCGGCGATCTCCTTCCAGCCTGCTACGACGACTGGGTCCTGGACGAGCGAGCGAAGCTCCAGGCCGAGGTGCGCGAGGTCTTGGCACGGCTGACCGAAGAGGCTGCCGGCCGCGACGATCACAAAGGCACGATCGGCCACGCCCGACGCATCCTCGAGCTGGAGCCGACCGAAGAAGCAGCCGTCCGGGCACAGATGGAAGCGCATCTCGCGCTGGGCGATCGCGCGGCGGCGCTGCGCTGCTACCACCGGTACGCGGAGGTGCTGCAGCGCGAGCTCGCAGTGACGCCGGGCGAGGCCGCCGAGACCATCTACCGGAAACTCCACGCCGGCGTACTCGACGCGGACGAGGTGCGGGGCAAAGACTTGCCACAGGTCGCCGAATCGCCCTTTGTGGGCCGCCAACTCGAGTTGAGCCAACTCCACGAGACGTGGAATAGCGCGTGCGAGGGTGGGGCGCACCTCCTGTTGGTGACCGGAGAGCCAGGCATCGGCAAGACACGTCTCGCGCTGGAGCTCGGCCGCCGCGTTCGAGCCGAGGGACACGTGGTGGCTTCGGCTCGCGCGTACGAGGCTGCGGGCAGAATGCCGTGGGGTCCGGTCGTCGACCTCCTGCGATCGGACGCGCTGTCGAGCCAGATCGACACGCTAGAACAGGTCTGGAGGTTCGAACTCGCTCGTCTGCTGCCCGAGCTCTACGACGAAGCTCTACCCCCCGGGCCCTCCGGACCGGCCGCCGCATCGGGGCCGGGCCAGGGCAAGTCGGGCGACCAGGCTCAGCGCTACCGGCTGTTCGATGCGGCAAGCCGAGCGATCCTAGCCGGCGACCGCCCGCGTCTGTTGATCTTCGACGACCTTCAGTGGTGTGACACCGAGACCATCGAGCTGATTGGTTTCGTGGTGCGCTCTGGGCAAACGGCGCCGGTCCTTATCGTCGGTACCGCGCGCTCGGAAGAGGTCCCGGAGGGTCATCCCCTCGTCGGACTCGTCGAGGCCCTGGAACGCGACCGAGCGGTGACCACCGTGGCGCTCGACCGGCTGGACCAAGCCACCACAGCGTCCTTCGCCGCCCGCCTACGAGCCGAGGAAACCCTCGACCCGGACCTGGCGGCCCGGCTCTGGAGCGAGACCGAGGGCAATCCGCTCTTCGTCATCGAGGCCCTTCGGGCCGGGATCTCCGCCGACGCAGGTCAGGCGGCGCTCACCCCGACGATACGGGCGGTGCTGGGCGCGCGGTTCGGCCAACTGACCGACGACGCCCGGCGACTCACCGAAGTGGCGGCCGTCATCGGCCGGCCCTTCTCGGTTGGTCTGATCGCCGCGGCCACCAAGGTCGATGAGCCCGAGCTGGTCCATCCAATCGACGAGCTCTGGCGTCGCGGGATCATCCGGGATCGGGGCCTCACCTACGATTTCAGTCACGACAAGCTGCGGGCGGTCGCCCTAGAGATGGTCACCCCGGCCCGTCGGCGGCAGCTCCACCGCGCCGTCGCCGAGGCAATCGTGGCCGAGCCCCACCACGACGCCGACGCCGCCGCCCCGCGGCTCGCCGCGCACTACGACGAGGCCGGCATGGTCGAGCCGGCCATCGGGGCCTACCGAACGGCGGCAGCTCGAGCGGTGGTGGTGTCGGCCTTCGACGAAGCGGTCACACTATTTCGCCGCGCGCTCTCACTGCTAGCAGACGTGCCAAGGTCGCCCGATCGCGACGCGCTCGAGCTTGACCTCCGGATTGGTCTCGGATCGCCCCTGGTCGCCCTTGAGGGCTACGGCTCACAGGGTGCGCACCGACTCTACGAGAGGGCCCTCTCGCTCTGTCGCAAGCTCGACCGGCCCGCGGACCCGCCGATTCTCCGCGGCCTCGGTCTCGCCCGGCTGCAGGGCTGCCGCTTCGACGACTGCGACGAGCTCGCCCAGGCCCTCCTCGACCACGAGAGTCGAGATCCGATCGCCAGGACCGAGGGCCGTTACCTCCTCGGCGTAAGCGCCTTCTGGCGGGGCGATCTGGCGACGTCTCGAGACCATCTCGAGAACGCTCTCGAAGCGTACGACTCCTCCCAGTGCGCCCAGCATCTCGCGCTCTACGCTCAGGACCCGAAGGCGGTCTGCCTCGTCCGACTGGCCTGGCTCGAGCTGTGGACCGGAGATGCCGGCCGGGCCGGTGAGACAGCCCGATCCGCTCTCGAGATCGCCACCAATCTCGATCACCTGATGACATCGGCGTACGTCCTGACCTACGCAACGATCATCGCGGCCGAAAGCGAGGATCTCGCCCGCCTTAGAGAGCTTCTCTCGGAAGCCGATCTGCTGTGGAAACGTCTTTCGGAGCGCTACCTCCTAGTCGTCCTGGACGCCCTCCGGGGCTGGCTGGAGGTCTGCGAGGGAGCGGTCGGGGGGGGCGGGGTGCCAGAGGGAATCGAGAGGATCATGCAGTCAGCAGCGCGCTCGCGGACTGACAGGGAGAACCTCCACCGGACCTACACGCTGCTTCTTCTGGCACGGGCTCGCGGCACGCTCGGCGAGTTTCACGAGGGGCGAGCCGCCACGCGCGAGGCGCTGACGTGGTCGCGCACCTGCGACCAGCGCTACCTCGAGGCCGAGCTTTGGCGAGTCGACGGTGAGCTGGCCTATCGCAGC
>JBHHWO010000236.1:0-4246 GCA_046756565.1 Thermoanaerobaculia bacterium
CCGACAGCGGCAGGATCAAGTGATTGTTTATCACCCTGAAGGGAATCTCCGGCACTCCGTTCTCGGCCGTGACGGTGAAGCTCGACGGATCGGCCATGGCCATCCGATGCTGTTGCGCGCTCGAGCCCGCGCTGAGGCCAAGAGCCAGTGCGGCAAAGACGAAGAGTTTCAAATGGGTGTGACCAGGCATAGAGACGTCCTCTTTCGTTGTAGTTCTGCCAAAGCGCGAGGGGCCTCACTAACAGTAACGCTCAAAAGGCGATCGGGTTCCCAAATCGGCTGGGGTCCGCGATGCCCGCACCCTGTGCCTCAAGGCCGCCTCAGCCCGGTGGCCTTCTCGGACTACCAGCCTCTACCGGACGGCATGCCCCGCCATCCGCGGAGTTGCGTCTGGTTCTGCAAGCGGCACAGGCCTGCTGCCGATTCGCTCAGCGACCGGACCTCGGCCGTCGCTCTCCGAGCCTTGAGGCGAAGACACTCGCTCGCTTGGATCCGAGGTTGCCTGCGCTAGCTCTACGAGGGGATCCAGATCCTGTTCGCGATCACGAGCTCCGTCTCCCCTGGGAGATCAAGGGGTGCCTCGGTCTTGGTGTAGAACACCAAGCCTCTGTAGCTCAGGAGGTATTTCGTGCCTCCCCAGAACGCGTCCGCGCTCACCACGAGCGGCTTTTCGGCACGCTCCAGAAGTCTGACGAACTCGCTCGCTTCGATCCGCACAATTGCGCCCGAAGCCTTGATGGCTCTTGCCGTCGCAGCGGCCGCGGCTGCTCCGGCCGCGGCACCCCCATTGCTCATGAAAGCTCTCCTTTCCTCGGACACGCTACTCTTGGCGCCTTCGCAGTGAAACAGCCGCCGGGGTGGGTGGATTCCTCGATGCCGATGCGAGAAGGGACATGAAGCTCGAGCTCGTGGTTTCAGACGTCGCGGGCACCACGGTGGCAGCGGCGGATGACGTCGGCCGGGTTTTCAGAGAAACCTTCGCGGCCATCGAGATCCATCTGCCGTCCACCACGGTCGACGCCGTGCGCGGTAGGTCCAAGAGACAGGCCATTCGAGATCTGGTGGGATCCGAAGTCGAGTCAAAGGTGGGCTCCGCCGATCCCGACGCCATTTACCAGGAGTTCCTGCGACGGCTGATCCTGGCGAGTGGCGACTGGCAGCCGGTTCCCGGCGCCCGCGAGACGCTGGAGTGGCTCGCACAGCGCGGGATCAAAGTCGCTCTCACCACCGGCCTCGACCGAGTGATCCTCGAGCGGCTGCTCGAGCGCCTGGGGTGGAGCGCGATCGTCGACGCTGCGCTGGGCGCCGACGACGTCGAGCGTGGGCGCCCGGCCCCGGACCTCATCCTGCGGGCCATGGAGCTCTGCGGCGTTGCGGATCCACGCTCCGTTCTCGTCGTCGGCGACACCGCCGCCGACCTCGAAGCCGCTCGCAATGCCGGCGCCGGCTGGTCGATCGGAGTGTTGTCGGGCGCCCACACCCGCCAACGGCTCGTAGACTGTCCGCACTCCGCAATTCTCACGAGCGTGGCGGATCTGCCCGAGTGGATTCGGAGGGGGAACGAACCGATCTCGACAACGACCGGCTCACGATCGACTCCGTGAAGTGGGGCCTGTTGAAGAGGGCCGGCGCGGGCAGGAGCGGCAGCTTCTACCTGGACGACTTCCAGAGTTTCAGGACCCGGTCGCCGTAGGGATCACACGCAGCCGGAGCCGTGTTGTTGCGGCTTTATTACAATGGCGAACTCTGTGTCTGGAGTTCGCCGCAGTGACGCAGGTCACTGCGGGAATCGGATCCCGGTAGGAAGCTCGACAGAGGCCAGGGGGCCGTAAGTCGTGACGTTTCGCGGAGTGCCAGACCAGATCGGTCGCTACCAGATCATTTCCGAGCTGGGACGAGGCTCGATGGGCCACGTCTACCTGGCCCTGGACCCCAATATCGAGCGCCGAGTCGCCCTGAAGATCCTGCTGCCGCTCCTCAAGGTCGGCGCCCAGGAACAGACCGAGCTGCGCCAGCGGTTCCTGCTCGAAGCACGGGCCGCGGGTAAGCTCAAGCATCCCGGTGTCGTGACCCTCTTCGACGCCGACACGGACCTCGACACCGGATTGTCGTTCATCGCGATGGAGTGGGTAGACGGGCCTTCACTGCACGACCTCGTGCAGCAGTCGGGCATGCTCGCGATCCCGAAGGCTGTCGAAATCATCGAACAGGTGGCCCAGGCGCTGGACGCGGCGCACAAGGCCGACCTGGTTCACCGGGACATCAAGCCGGCCAACATTCTTCTGACCGCCGGCGGTCAAGCCAAGGTCACGGACTTCGGCATCGCGAAGCTGGCTTCGATGTCGATCACCGCGACCGGATGGGTTCCCGGCTCTCCGTTCTACATGTCACCCGAGCAGGTCCGGGGTCAACATATCGACCATCGTTCCGACCTGTATTCACTGGGTGTCGCACTCTACCAGTGCCTCACCGGCGAAGTTCCGTTCCACGGCGAGTCCCTGGTGAGCATGACGTACATGATTCTGGAGGTGGATCCACGCCCGCCCCAGCCGATGAACCCCGGGATCTCGGACGAGCTCGCCGGCGTCATGCTGAAAGCCCTGCGCAAATCGCCGGCGGACCGCTTTCAAAGCGCTCTCGAGTTCGCCGAGGCCCTCAAGAGCGTCCCGCGGGACGCGGCTTCCAAGACGGCCTCGACGGCTCACTCATCAAACGAGCCGATGAGGATCGACTCCTGGACGCCCGAGCCGCTCCTGGCCACCCCGGCGGGACAGTCCTCGACCGTTCTCCTCCACGCAGCGGCCGCCAACGCTCCTGCGCCGGAAGCCACTGCGACCGTTCCCGCCGCGAAAACCGGAACGCCCGGGATCGCGCGCTATGCGCTTGCCGGTCTTGGACTTCTGCTCCTCTTCCTCGTCGGCCCGGCGCTTCGCACTTCGGCGTCGCAGCCCGAAAGGGGCGCGCTGGTCACGGTACAGCCCACCGAGCCCTTCGGCGTCCACCAAGCCGGCGCCGAGCAGCTCGCGGATCTTTCGAGCTCCCTGATCGACCCCGAGCTCCAGCCCCCGGAGTTCGAGCCGGAGCTCGCGGAGCCGCCGGAGCCATTCGCCCAGGTCGAACTCGCGGTGGATCCGCGCCCGGCACCGGCGCCCCGACGCGCACCGACTCCAAGCCGACCCAAGCGCGCGGCGACGACGGTGGCGGAGGAGACTCGGACAGTCGTTGCCCTCCGCCGCGAGCCCGATCCGATTCCAGCGGCAAATCTCGAGATCGTTTTCAAGAACCGGCTGAAAAGGGCCGAGGTCTCGGTCTGGATCGACGAAGAAAAAGTCTGGTCGAAGCCGGTCCAGGCACCAAAGAACTTCTTTAAACGTACCGTTGGACACAACGTCTTCACTCTGCTCCCGATCGACGACGGCCCGCACGTGATCGATGTGCGCGTGATCGGCAGTGAGGGCAAGGTGGATGTCGTGCGGCGGACCGAGGCGGATTTCGTGAGCGGAGAGACAAAACGACTCAAGGTGACCGTGGTGCCTCCGAAGAAGCTCAAGCTGGCGTGGGCCAAGTCCACACACGACACCGATGGCTGAGGTCATCTGCAAGTTCTGCGGCGTCGTGGTGGCCTTGGGAGACGCCGCCGTTGGAGACCGGGTCAGCGCGGAGTGCCGTTCGTGCGGCTCCCTTTTCTGGACCACAGCACCCGAGCCCACCGGCTTCGAGACCATCCGTCAGCGGCCGGCCCGCGAGCCTGAGCTGCCACCGGCTGAAGAATCACCACCGCCTCCGCCTGCGCCGCCTCGAGTTGACGACCCGACGCTCAGGCCGCCGACCGGGACGGTGCTCTTGATCCCCGGTCAAGAACCAGCGCAGCCCGGACCGGCGCCCCCGCGGACTCTCCGGCGAGCCAACCTGGTCGTCGAAGGACCCCAGTCCTCACACCTTCCCATCACCGGCACCAGAACCGAGGTCGGCCGCAGGGGGGCGCATCTCGTGATCGCCGACCCAGCCCTTTCAGCGAGCCATTTCGTCATCGAGGCTCACGGCGAGACCTACGTCATTCGCGACCTCGGAAGCAGCAACGGTACCCGGCTCAACGGACACGACATCCAGTCCTCGCGGCTGGTCTCGGGCGACCTGATCGAGGCCGGCGCGACCCGGTTCTCGTTCCGCATCGAAGAAGTCATCCCCCTGGACGCCGCCACCTAGTGTCCTGTCCCAGTGATTCGCTACACAAATCTCGGGCCTT
>JBHHWO010000237.1:0-4234 GCA_046756565.1 Thermoanaerobaculia bacterium
AGAGGTAGGCGAGATGGGTGTAGGGGGCAATTTCGTCCGGCGAGAGCTCGATCTCGCGCCGGAACGCCCGCTCGGCCTCTTCGGCTTCGCCAAGGCGGGCGTAGGCCGAGCCACGCTGGAAGAAGAGACCTCGCAGGAGACCCGGGTCGCCGCCGCCGTGCTCGGCCTCGGCGTTCTGGGTGATCTCGACCGCCTCGTCGAAACGCCCCTGTTCGACTCGGAGATTCGCCAGCAGGACCAACGGGGTCAGGCGATTTCCACGATTCTCCAGAGCCTTTTCGAGCAGTGCTTCGGCCTCGTCGAGCCGCTCTTGCCGTATGGCGATCTGCGCCAGCAGATCCACAGCCACGTCGTGTCGGTCGAGGGCGAGCTGAGCGTGGGTCTTGGCGTCGTCCAGCCGGCCGAGCTTGACGTAGGTCTCGGCGGCCGCGAGTGCGATGTGCGGCGCACCGGACGAGAGCTCGAGTGCCCGTTTGAAGGCCTGTTCGGCTTCTGCGTGCCGCCCGAGATGACCCAGCGACTTTCCCAGATGCTCCCAGGCGTCGACCAGCCGGGGCTCTGCCGCGAGGGTGACTCGGAAGGCCTGGATGGCGCGCTCGTAGTCGTGCGCGAAGAAAGCGCCGAAGGCCAGGCCCATGTCGCGAACCACCTGTATTCGGTCTTTCGGGTCGGGTCGGGGCCCGTCGTCGTCGGCCTCGTCACCGGCACTGCCGAAGTAGCCGAGGGCGGTGAGTTTGCGCCGCTCCTCGTCGTCGGCGGCTCCGGCCGGTTGAAACGAGAAGCCCAGGCCTTCGAGCTCGCGCCGGAGCTCGGCAAAGACCCGGCGCTCGGTGGCCGCGATGTCTCGGGTCTCGCCGGGATCCTCGATCAGGTTGTAGAGCTCCGGGCGCGGTGCCCGGATGTAGTGGTAGGGCCCGCGGATGAGAGAGGCCAGATCCGCCCAACCGTAGTGCAGACGCGGGTAGAGGGTCTCGGCATAGAGGCTCCGGTCACCGTCGCCGTCGGCGAGCATCGAGAGTCCTGAGCCGGAGGACGGCCTGGACAGGTCGAGCACCTCCGTGACGGTCGGGTAGACGTCGATCAGCTGGACCGGGCGGCGAACGGTATCCCCGGCGCGCCGATTTCCCGGTAGCTTGACGATCATCGGAATCTGAAGGTTCTCTCGATAGATCAGGACCTCGTGCTCGTCCTGCCCGTGGTCGCCGAGACCTTCGCCGTGGTCGGAGAGCACCAGAATCAAGGCCTCATCGTAGAGCGCTCGTCGCTCGAGATCGACGATCAGCTCACCCAAGAGGCGATCGGATTCGGCGATCTCGCCATCGTACTTGTCGGAGTACTTCGAGGCGAACGGCTGGGGCGGCGTGTAGGGAGAATGAGGCTCGTAGAGGTGAAGGAGGAGAAAGAACGGCCGGTCTCGAAGGGTCTCGATCCATTCGAGCGCTCGAGCCAGCGTTTCACGGCCCGGTCGCTGTAAGCGCCCGAGCGAGGTTTCGCTCGCCAGCTCGATGTCGTCGCCGTACCAGTCGAAGCCCTCGGCGATGCCGGTCGAGGAGCGCAGGACGTAGGCCGAGATCGCCGCTCCCGTGGCGTAGCCGGCTTCGCGCAGCTGGCGCGGGAGGTTGGGCCGAGCCGGGCCGTCGAGCCGGTAGCCGAGATTGTCGCGGACCCCGTGCTCGGGCGGCAGCAGTCCGGTCAGGAGCGAGGCGTGCGCCGGCAGCGTCAGAGGTACGTGACTGTAGGCACGCTCGAACAGGATCGAGTCGCGACGCAGCTCATCGAGATGAGGCGTTTCGACGCCGCCGTAGCCGTACGCCGGTAGGCGGTCCGATCGCAAAGTGTCGATCGACACCACGATGATCGGTGGCCGGGGCGCCGGTGAATCGACCGCGGCGCCGTTGTCGCCACCACAGGCAAAAACCGCGATCGCGCCGAGCGCGACCGCGGTTCCGAGTATCGCTGTTTGGCCCGAGCTCAGTGGCCTAGTCGAGATAGCTCAAGAAGTCTTTGGCCTCGGCTGAATGCTGGCCGTCGGGTTCGAGCTCCAGAAGCTTGTTGAGATCGGCCCTGGCCTGGTCGTTGTTCTGGCGGCTGAGGTGCACCAGGCCGCGGTAGTAGTAGGCGGCCGCCAGGCTCGGGTTCTCGCTCACCGCACGGTCGAAGTGGTCGTAGGCCTCGTCCAGCTTGCCCTCGTTGTAGAGCTTGATGCCCATGTTGAGGACCATGTCAGCCGGAAGCTCCGCGTCTTCCGGGAGCTGGGCCATGTACGCAGCGGCCTCGTCGTCACGGCCTTCTCGGCCGAGAAGATCGGCGATCAGCGTGGTCAGAGCGACATCGCCGGGACTGAGCTCGAGCGCTTTCTCGAGCGCCCCGATCGCCGCTGCCCGGTTGTCCGCCTGGTCGTGCATCCGGGCCATCGTGAGCAGAATCTGGGCCTGACCGTCGGGCGTCAGCAGCGGCATCACTTTCTCGAACTCGGCGAGCGCCTCGGCGCTGTTGCCTTCCTGCTGATAGCTGGTTGCGAGTTGGATGCGGATGTGGGCCTGTTCGGCGGGCTCGATCATCGGCAGCGCGCTCTTGTACTCCTTGCGTGCGGCCTCGTAGTTGCCTTCGGCCAGATAGGTGTCGCCGATCCGCGACCGCAAGCGCGCGGCGGGGCCGGGAGGCAGGTTCTCGAGAGCCTTGGCGTACGCGGCGCGTGCACCGGCGTGGTCTCCGGCCTCGGAGAGCGTGTCTCCTTCGTCGATAGCGCCGAAGGGATCCGCCACCAGGGTGATCTGGGCGCCCTTGCCGGCGACGAACTGGGCGACGCTGTAGGCGCCCTGAGAAGGCTTGAAGCCTTCGGCGTCGATCAGAACCGTCCACATCCCTCCGATCAGGCCGCCAAACGAAAAGTTGCCGTTCTTCTTTGTGTAGACGGGCTCGGGCCCGTTGCCTTCCTCGCGAAAGTAGATCTGGACCTTGGCGCCGTCGACCGGGTTGCCGTCTTCGTCCTTGACCTGGCCGAAAGCCCGGCCGATACCTCTCCAATCCTGAGCCAGGACCGGAGTGGCGGCGGTGGCGAGTATGGCAATGAGCGCGACCGCGATTGCGAGTCTGGCGTAGCGAATACGAGGCATCCCGTGAGTCTCCTTCTTGTGTTTTCGCGGGTTTGCGCCCGTTTCGGGGCGCATTCGCGAGTCTACACCAGCCGGTTTTGCAAGATGAAGGCCCGAGTGTCGCGGGTTGGGAAAGGTTGAGTGGAATCGGGGACACCATTCCTTGGTGTCCCCTCCCGACCGGTTTTCAATCGGATCTCTGTGGTGGCTCGGTGCGATTGAGGGCCGCCGGTGCCATCTTCTCGCTTGGCGGACCTCGCTCGCAAGAGGCACGCGGCCGGCCTTTCAGGCACAGTACCGTGTGGCCGGGAACCGCAGGCCGCGGCTGCCGTCTGCCCGCTAGCACCACGGCGCGTCCCTCGGTCGGTCGTCTCGCGCCGCACTCGGCGGAGTCACCGTCGCACCCCCGCGCGTCGGCGGCGATCGGCAGGCGAATCCTCCAGGAGACGGCTCGGGCTAGAAGGCCTGCAAGGGCACGGCCCTCGCCTGCGCTCCGCTGCGCGCATACCAGCAGTGGCCTACGATCACCGTCTCGGGCGCTTCCATAGAGAGCGAAGTCAAGGGTGCACGTTTTCTTTGGGCTCGAGGCCGTGGCATCGAGCGTCCGGTTTGCGTCACCGGCCTCGGTTCGGGCCGAGGAGCGGGCGTCAGCGATCGGCGAGAGTATCCAGGACTCGTCCGTAGGGGAAGGGTTTGGGGTGGTCCTCGTATGAGAGATCAACCATGCTTCCATCGGGGCCTGTGAGGCCATTCCTTCGTTGGGTTGTGTGAGGGGGCATAGTCTTGCGGTGGGGCCTGCGCTCAGGGGCGGGGACCAAGCGCTCGCTGGATGCTTCCCCTCGAACCCGATGCCGGAGAGTCGAAGGAGTGCGCCGCCGCTGTCGCCGGAGCTACGCGAGCCCTGAGAGCGGTTGCGCGTCGACGTTTCGGAGGTTACCTTCCCGGCTGATACACCTCCTGGGTCTTCCACATGGCCAGCGTGGCTGCGGCGATCTTGCGCGCGATGGTCAGCTTCGCCAGATTCGGCTTGGTGCCTGCGTCGCACAGGCGCTCGTAGGCTTGCTGGAGGGGATTGGGGCCGGAGTGGGAGATCACCGTCGTGGCCGCTCCCTTGAAGATCGCTTTGAGCGTCGGGTTGC
>JBHHWO010000238.1:0-4222 GCA_046756565.1 Thermoanaerobaculia bacterium
CTAGACCGCGGGCATCTCGAGACGGTCGGCAAGCAGCACGCCGCGACCGGCGCCAACAATGAACGTTCTCTTTTTCTCTCCGGGTTTTCCCGCCGAGATGCCCCACTTCGTGCGCGGCCTGGGCGAAGTCGGAGCACGGGTCTTCGGAATTGGAGACCAGCCCGTCGAGGCGCTGCCCTCGCCCGCGCGTGAGGCTCTATCCGGGTACGAGCAGGTCGCCTCCCTGTGGGACGACTACCGGATTCTCGCCACGGTCCGCGGCCTCGCCGACAGAGTCGGCATCGATCGGATCGAGTGTCTCTGGGAACCGGGAATGCTGCTGGCCGCCGGCCTGCGCGAGAAACTGGGTCTGCCGGGCTTGAGTCTGGCCGAAACGGTGCCGTTTCGCGACAAGGAGTACATGAAACGAGCGCTGGACGAGCACGGTATCCGGACCCCTCGCCACGCGCGAGCTTCAACGGCGGCTGAATGCCGGCAGGCCGCCGAACGCATCGGCTACCCCCTCATCATCAAGCCGATAGCCGGCGCCGGCAGCGCCGACACTCACCGGGTCGACGATGGCATCGAGCTTGAACAGGTTCTCGGGTGGATCCGTCATGTTCCCGAGGTCAGCGTCGAAGAGTTCATCGACGGTGAGGAGTACACCTTCGACACGATCAGCGCGGGCGGCGAGATACTCTTCTTCAACATCGCCTGGTACCGGCCGCGGCCGCTGATCGGCAGATCGGTGGAGTGGATCAGCCCCCAGACGGTAACGCTACGCGACCCCGAGGCCGAAGAGCTCGCCGGTGGGCGCCGAATGGGACAAGAGGTGCTCGGAGCCCTGGGATTCCGCACCGGATTCAGCCACATGGAGTGGTTCCGCAAGCCCGACGGTGAAGCTGTCTTCGGTGAGATCGGCGCGAGGCCGCCGGGCGCGCGCTCCGTCGACCTGATGAACTACGCCAGCGACATCGACGTCTTCACCGGCTGGGCCGAAGCCATCTGCTACGGCCGTTTCACGCAACCCCTGGAGCGCAGCTACAACGCGGCGGTAATCTTCAAGCGGGCCGAGGGTGAGGGTCAGATCCGGAGCATGGAAGGTCTCGACGAGCTCCTGGACGAGTTCGCTCCCCATATCGTCGACGTTGATCTGCTGCCGATCGGTTCCCACCGGCGGGACTGGCGCAAGACGCTTCGCTCGGACGGCAACGTCGTGGTGCGCCACCCGGACCTGACGACAACCCTCGAGATCGCCGATCGCGTCGGCGCAAACCTGCGCATTTTCGCGAGCTAGCGGAGCGGCGCCGCGAAACGGGAGCGACGCGCCCGCTTCACGGAATTGTCAAGTCCCAGCAGGGTCACACGCGGCGAAGACGTCAGGTGATCCTGCTAGGATCCTCTCCCCGATGAAAGACGTGGTCACAGCAATCCTGGGCGGTGGGCAGGGTTCGCGACTCGCACCGCTGACCCGGTATCGAGCCAAGCCGGCCGTGCCGGTGGGCGGGAAGTTCCGGCTCATCGACATTCCGATCTCGAACAGCCTCAAGGCAGGGATCTACCGGATCTACGTCTTGACGCAGTTCAACAGCGCCAGTTTGCACCGTCACATCGCTTCCACCTACAGGTTCGATGCCTTCAGCGACGGCTTCGTCAACATCCTGGCTGCTGAACAATCGCTCGCCAACCGGGACTGGTACCAGGGCACCGCGGATGCGGTGCGGCAGAACCTGCCGCGGCTGCTTCACCTGACACCGTCCGAGATCCTGATTCTCTCCGGCGACCAGCTCTACCTCATGGACCTGAAGGAGATGATCAAGAAAAGGCATCGCGCCAAGAAGGCCGATCTGACGATCGCGGTCAAGCCGGTCTCGGCCCTGGAGGCTCCGGCACTAGGGATCATGCGCATCAACCGCGACGGCCGGATCACGCATTTCGTGGAGAAACCCACCGATGCCAAAGTCATCAAGAGCCTGATGCTCGACAAGGAGACAATTCAGAATCTCGACATAGAGGCGGAGCCGGGAATGCTGCTGGCGAGCATGGGAATCTACGTCTTCCGCGCCGGAGTCCTGCAGGAGCTTCTCGGCGAAACCACCGCCACGGATTTCGGTAAAGAGATCATTCCCGGCGCGATCGACGACTACAAGGTCTACAGCTTCGTCGAATCCGGATACTGGCGCGACATCGGAACCATCCCCGCGTTTCACCAGGCCAATCTGGAGCTCACCGTGCCGGTTCCGGAGCTCAACCTCTACAATCCGGACTTTCCGATCTACACGCACCCGAGGTTTCTGCCGGGAAGCAAGATCTACCGTTGCGAGATCACTCAATCGATTCTCTCGGACGGCTCGATCATCTCCGGCAGCCAGGTGTCGAGCTCGATCATCGGCATTCGCGGCTTGGTGCGGTCCGGATCGAGCATCGACCAGACCGTGGTCATGGGCGCCACCCACTTCATCGCGCCGGGCGAAGACTCTTCCGAGGTCCCGCTCGGCATCGGCGCCAACTGCCAGATTCGCCGCGCCATCATCGACCTCGATGCCCGCGTCGGGCACGACTCGAAACTGGTCAATGCTTCCGACCTGGACGAGGCCGACGGTGAGAACTACAGCATTCGAGGTGGCATCGTCGTGATCCCGCGCGGCGCCGTGATCCCACCCGGCACCGTGATCTAGCCGGGCCCTCGCGTCAGAACGGTAGCGAGAGACTAGAGCGTGTCACTCGGAATCTGCTGGACGTCGTCCGAGGTCGTTCCATTCGCGAAGACCGGAGGACTGGGCGACGTCAGCGCGGCGCTTCCACGCTATCTCCACGGCGCCGGCCACGACGTTCGCGTCTTCGTGCCGTTCTACTCGACAATCAACACCAGTGGGCACGATCTCGTACCGGTCGAGTTCCTTCGCGACGTCGAGATCGAGATCGGTCCGCACCGGCCCACCTTCTCGGTATTCACGACGACTCTCCCCTCGAGTCAGGCGCCCGTTCATCTGATTCACTGCCCGCCGCTCTACGACCGCCCGGGGATCTACGGGGACGGCGCAGACGAGGCACTGCGCTTCGCGTTCCTGTCACGGGCGGCTCTCGTCTGCTGCCAGCACATGGGTTGGGCTCCCGACATCTTCCACTGCAACGACTGGCACACGGGCTTGCAGCCGCTCTACCTCAAGCGCGCGTTCGAATGGGACTCACTCTTCCGGAAGAGCAAGACGGTGCTGACCATCCACAACATCGCCTACCAGGGCGTCTTCCCGGCCGCGGTGTGTGACGACGTCGGTCTCGGCGGCGATATCGAGCTCCTCCACCAGGGCGATCTCGCGGCCGGAGCCGTCAGCTTCCTCAAAACCGGCATCCTGTATGCCGACGTCTTGACCACCGTCAGTCCGTCACACGCGGTCGAGATCCAGACCGATGCGTACGGTATGGGTCTTCAGGATCTTCTACGCGAAAGGAGCGATCATCTAGTCGGCATCCTCAACGGAGTCGACTACGGCGAGTGGAGCCCGGCGACCGATCGCTTCCTGGAGCACCGCTACTCGTCTACCGACCTCAGCGGCAAGCGCAAGACCAAGACCTCGGTCATGGAACAGCTCGGACTCGGAGCCGATCCGGGAGCTCCGCTTCTGGGAGTCGTGTCCCGCTTGACCGCGCAGAAGGGGTTCGACCTCGTCTTCGAGCCCCTCCGTGAAGTTCTCGGCTCGGGCCGCGCCCGGCTTCTGGCTCTCGGCAGCGGGGAGTCCCGGTACGAGACCGCGTTCCAGGAGCTTCAGAACGCCTTCCCGGGCCGAGCCGTCTTCCACCGGGGCTACAGCGAGGAGCTCGCGCACCTGATCGAAGCCGCCGCCGACATCTTCCTGATGCCGTCGAAGTTCGAGCCGTCGGGACTGAACCAGATGTACAGCCTGAAGTACGGCACGGTGCCGGTGGTCCGTCGCACCGGAGGTCTGGCCGACGCCGTCGATCTCTACGACCCTTCGAGCGGCCGGGGAACGGGCTTCGTCTTCGACCATTTCACGACCGACGCCTTCAGCTGGGCTCTCGACTTCGCCCTCGAGACCTACGCCAACGCGGACGTTTGGGAGGGGCTGATGCGCAACGGGATGTCACGAGATTTCTCCTGGGAACGGCAAGGCGCGAAATACGTCGAGCTGTATCGAGCGCTCACCGGGCGCTGACCGGAAGGGTCTAGCGCTAGCAGCCCGTGGCAGAAGTCCAGATGGTCGCGCGACAAGGTCTTACGGTA
>JBHHWO010000239.1:0-4199 GCA_046756565.1 Thermoanaerobaculia bacterium
CCGGTCGGCGGCCGTGCTCTGGGCGGTCGCTTTTCACCTCAAGCTCTACACCGGGCTCTTCCTGGTGCCTCTTTTCTTGATCGGGCGGCGCCGGCTGGCGATCTCGGCGCTGGCGGTCTTCGTTGTCCTTCTGGCGCTACCCCTGCCCTGGACCGGCTTCGAAGCTCCACAGGCATACCTGGGATCGCTCGCCGAGGAAGCCGGCGGGAGTTTCACGGTCTTCTACAACCAGATCTCGATTCCCGCGGCTCTGGCCCGCCTGGCGCGAACGCCGGCGGACTGGGTGAGCTCGAACCGGCCGGTCGAGAGCCTGCCTCTCCGGGTTCTCGTGTGGCTGTCGCTGGCAGGCTTCGGCTGGGGCGCCTGGAAGCTCCGCCGCGACCCGACCCGAGCGCTGGCGCTCACGATTCCGTACCTCCTTCTGTTCCTGCCGAAGATGTGGGACCACGGCCAATTGCTCTTCTTCGGCCTCTTCGTCCTCGCCGCCTTGCCGCGACGCTACGAAGGCTTCATCGCCGGATACCTGATCTTGAGCCTGAGCTACTTTCCCCTCGTCCAGTACATGCTCGGCCAGGCGCTCGAGGGCAAGACCGCCCCCCTCCAGGTCCAGGGACTGCTTCTGTTCTTCCCGCTTCTCAACCTGCTGGCGGCGGTGGCTCTCGTCCAAGATCGTGATTCGAAGACGATCGCGGCGTAGTGGCCGAGCGACGTCTCGGTCGTCCGGGTAGTGTCGTCACCTGTGGGCTACGCTCGACGCGAGGAACCCCCCGCCGTCATTCCGAGCCTTCGCGACCTTCTTCAGCACGGTCGCGACCCGGCGTGGAACCAGAGCCTCGGCCAGCTTGGTTCCGTACCGCTTGAGCGCCGAGGGTGACCTCGGCTTGCCGCGAGCGGCGGGTTCGGTAGAGCTTGGCGAGCGCCGTTTCGATCTTCTCGCAGCGCTTTCGATCAGTTTCGCAGACGGTGATCGAGCGCAGCGGGTTGCGCTCCCGCGAGCCGTGGACGCCCCGGAAGAACCCGTCTACGAGATGAGCGAGCCCGCCGTAGAGGTTGCCCCGTGTCGCCCCGAACAACACCATCGCGAAGTCCGCCACCTTCGCTCGCATCAGGGTCCGAGCCACGTTCTCGGCCACCGTCTCCAGCACGGCCGGCTCGAAGCGGTCGAACCGGCCCAGCCCCGCGCAGATCACGAGATCGGCTCGAAGATCGTGGCGAGCGGCCGGCAGGATGAAGATCTCGCCGACCTTCCCCAGAAACATCCGCCGCTGGCTGAGCTCGGTAATTGCGCCGTTCAACCGCTGATCGATCGCTCGAGCGGCCCGCGACAGATCCTGGACGCCCTGGAACAGACCGAGAACGACGGCGCGCGCATCGACTTCGGTGATGCTGCCGTAGGCCAACCGCAGATCGACTCTCGGTTTCCTCCGCTTCTCGAAGGGACTACCTTTCGACCTCGGCGTCTTCGTCCGGCTCCGTGTCCTCTTTCTGGCCATCGGCAGGCCTCCTTCCGGATCCAGAGTTTTGGCCAGCATACGCAGCGATCGACCGATTCCAGCGAAGAGGACGCGCCATTGGGGCTCGAATCGCGCTAGTGGAGGAGCCGGCGAGCCTCACTTCCGACGGCGTCGGCAAGGGCTTGGCGTCCCGCCGCAAAGAGATGCTCGTTCGGACTCCACCATGGGTGATCGAACTCGTCCGCGCTCGCGAGGCTCGAGAGGTCGCTTAGCCGGTATCCGGATGCCGCCAGACGCACCCACAGGGCGCCTACGCCGCGCTCCACCGCGGCCAGGTCGCCGGGCTGGGCGTACTTCTCCATTGCCTGGACGTTAATCGGCGTGACGTAGAAGAGCAGATTGAGATGCCGCTTTCTGCCGAGCGCAGCGAGCTCCTCGAGAGCCGCGAACTGTCGGCTGCGCTCGACGTCGGTGGCGTACCGCACGCGGTAGCGCGCGGCCCCGACATCGGCAGAGTCCTTCGCCCCGCCCGACAGGAGGCTCCCCAGCGTTCCGGCTTTTCGGCCGCCGATCCAGACCGGGGTTTCAGCCCGCGTCAGGTGGGCCGAGCTCTCGAAAGGCCACTTGAAGACCGCCATGGCTCGAGTCGTGAGAGGCCACAGGTACATACGGTTTCGACGCCGGAAGTCGTACTCCCGCCGGGTCTCCCAAGCCGGACTGAAGCAGGCCAGGTTGATCGGAACGATAATCAGCGCCGGCTTGACGCGGGCGGCGTCGAGATAGCGCACCTGCGCAAGAAACGTATCGAGGGCACGCGCTGGATGCGAGACCAGAATCAGCTCCGTGTCGATCTGGGCGGCGACCAGCGTGAAGAGCTGCCGCTTGTCCTCCTCTTTCCTGGACCGATGGCGTACGGTCGAATCGCCGAGCATGAGGACTTTCCGGTCGGCACTCCTCAATTGGGCATGATCGTGCGGGCCGCCGCTGAGGGCGCTGGCCCACGAAGCAGGAAGCCGAGGCGCAACGCGATCGGCCAGCCCCAGAGCCGCCCCGACGCAAACGGCGAACAGGAGAATCCGACCGCCAAACCGATATGCCCTCTGCTCGATTATCATCGGGTGCTTTTTCAGAACTGGAAGTAGATGAACGGTACGGTCTCGATTCGGCCGAACCAGACGATGAGAATCGCGACAGCGAACGCGACCGCCCAGCGCACGACCGCGGGCGCTTCCGAAAGCGACAACCCATGGGGACGTTTCCGCTGCCACCACTCGAGCGCCACGGTCGCGAGCGCCGGCCACATCCAGTAGTTCCAGACCGGCTCGCCGCTCCAGTTCTGACCCAAGGCTCGGATCATCGTCCATGCGTGGGCCAGGGTCTCGCTGCGAAACAGAATCCAGCCCAAAGCCACCAGATGAAACGTCACCACGGCGCCCAGGAGAGCTCGGGCCGATCGTCCGCTCTTACCCAGCGGCCGGTCGACGTCGAAGGCCTCGCGGCGCCACGGCAGAGCAGCCAGAACGCCGTGGTAGAGGCCCCAGACAACGAAGTTGAGGCCCGCACCGTGCCAAAGGCCACTCAATCCGAACGTCACCAGGAGGTTGAAGTAGCGGCGCCCTCTCCCCCGACGATTGCCGCCCAGGGGGATGTAGACGTAGTCGCGAAACCAGGTCGAAAGCGAAATGTGCCAGCGCCGCCAGAACTCCACCGGGCTCCGGGCGAAGTACGGATATGCGAAGTTGCGCATGAGCGAGAAGCCGAAGAGCCGAGCGCACCCGATCGCGATGTGCGAGTAGCCGGCAAAGTCGCCGTAGATCTGAAAGGCGAAAGCCCAGGCTCCCAGAAGCACGATCCAGCCGGTCGGCGACGGCTTCGCGAAGCACCAATCCGCCGCCATCGCGATGTTGTCGGCGACGACCATCTTGAGCCAGAAACCGTAGAGAATCTGGAGGGCCGCATCGGACGCGGCCACGTCGTCGAACGAGCGATCCCGCTCGAACTGGGGCAGCAGGTTGCGCGCCCGTTCGATCGGTCCGGCGACGAGCTGAGGGAAGAATGCGACGAACGCGAAGAACGCGATCAGGTCGCGCGTGGGCTCGGTCTTGCCACGGTAGATATCTATGGTGTAGCTCAGGGTCTGGAAGGTGTAGAAGCTGATCCCCACCGGCAACAGAACGGAGAGCGTCGTCGGATGCGGCTCGAAGCCCACAGCCCGGAGCATCCAGGACATCGACTCGATCCCGAAGTCGAGGTACTTGAAGACCCCGAGAGCCCCCAGGTTCACGCCCAGGCTGAGCGCGAGCCACCCTCGCGGGCGCCGGCGGCGGGCGATGGCCCGGCCGGCCAGGTAGTCCACCAGGCTGGAGAGAAAGATCAGACCGAGGAATCGCCAGTCCCACCAACCGTAGAAAAAGTAGCTGGCAGCCAGTACGAACAGGTTCTGGCCTCGCCGCGGAAGCGCCCAGTAGACGCCGAAGACGACCGGCAGGAATACGAGAAACGCGACGGAGTTGAAGAGCACGAGGTGGGCGACGAGCCGAAGGCCTCGGCTCTCCTGGGTTCTTTGGCCGGTTTCTTATCACGGCGCTGTCTTGCGAGCGGCCCGCTCCTGTCCTACAATCTCCACCCGCATCGCCCCTGGGCCACCCCGGGCACGCGAAACGCCTTGCACCGATAGCTCAATTGGATAGAGCACCTGACTACGGATCAGGAGGTTGGGGATTCGAGTTCTCCTCGGTGCACCAT
>JBHHWO010000240.1:0-4194 GCA_046756565.1 Thermoanaerobaculia bacterium
TCGCTGAGACTCACGATTTCAGTGGCGCCGAGCTCGAGCAGGCCGTGGTCGCGGCTCTCTTCACCGCCTTCGCGGCCGAGCGCGAGCTCGACGACGAGCTGCTGCTCGGCGAGATCCACTCGACCCGGCCACTGGCTCAGACGATGGCCGAAAACGTCGAGAGCCTGCGCACTTGGGCCGCCGGCCGCGTTCGCAGCGCCAACGCGTAGGCACGCGACCCGGCACGTCCAGCATTACCGAGCCGAAGTTCGAGGCTGGGCTCTCCCCTATTCCAGCTCGACCGAGATGCCGCCGATCTGAAGATCGAGCTCGAGGCGAGCCGAGGGTAGGAGCGCCATCGCGATTCTCTGGAGAATCCTCGCGGCGCACGACGGAACCAGCTGATAGTAGGGGTGCGCTGAGAGATCCTGGCCGCAGGAAGGGCACAGCCGAGGCGGCTCCGTGCCGCCAGTGCCGGAGCTTCCGGGGGTCGTTTCTTGGTCCATGACGCTACCTCCTCAACTTGGAACATGGAGTCGAACAGTTCCGACCTCAACACCCGATTGGGTAGTGACGCCGGAGCCCGTGCTAGCCTCTCTTTTCTCCCGAAGGCGAGATCCACACTCCTCAGATTTCAACCGGAGAATTTCCCATGGCCACGTTTCTGACCCGACGAGTAGCGACCGATTCCAGATGCATCGCCGCATGGATCGCCCTCGCCACGCTCCTTCCAGCGACGCCCGGCCTCGCGCAGGAGCGAGACACGCAATCCGAGACGGGTGAGATGACCTCCGCAAAAGAAGAGGTCGAGCTGCCCGAGCGCAAGCTTCCCCCGGACATGGCCCTCACCAAGTCGGCCCAGGTCACGATTCGCGGCGAGCGGATCCCATATCGCGTGACCACGGGCACACAGCCGGTCTACGGCAGGGACGACGCCGCCATCGCCTCCCTCCACTACACCTACTACGAGCGCGCCGACGTCGACGACACGACCCGGCGCCCGTTGTTCATCTCGTTCAACGGCGGGCCGGGTTCCGGGTCTCTCTGGATGCACCTCGGTTACACCAGTCCAAAGCAGTTGGTGATCGATGACGAGGGCTTTCCGATCCAGCCCTACGGAGTGCGCGACAACTCACACTCGATCCTCGACGTCGCCGACATCGTCTACGTGAATCCGGCCAACACCGGCTTTTCACGCGTGCTGGACGAGGAGATCGATCGCGAGGTCTTCTTCGGCGTCGAGGCGGACATCACCTACCTCGCCGATTGGATCGACGTCTTCGTGTCGCGAAACGGCCGGTGGCGCTCTCCCAAATACCTGATCGGCGAAAGCTACGGCACCACGCGGGTCTCGGGCCTTGCCGGAGAGCTCCAGAACCGCCACTGGATGTACTTGAACGGCGTGATCCTGGTCTCGCCCACCGGGTTGGGCATGGACGCCGAGGGGCCCGCGCCCCGGTCCCCGGTCCTGAAGCTCCCCTACTACGCGGCCGCGGCCCACTACCACGGCCAGCTATCCGAAGAGCTACAGCGCCTCGGGCTTCAGGAGCTTCTCGCCGAGGTCGAGCGCTTCACTCTGGACGACTACCTGCCCGCACTCTCGAGAGGCGGTTTCCTTCCCGAGGAGCGCCGGGACGAGATTGCCCGCGAGGTCGCCCGCTACTCGGGCCTCTCGGAGGGCTTCGTTCTGGATCACAATCTGGCCGTTCCGGCCCGCGCGTTCTGGAAGGAGCTTCTGCGCGCCGACGGCTACACGATTGGAAGGCTCGACTCGCGTTACCTGGGAGTCGACCGCAAAGACGCCGGCGAGAGCTACGACTACCCACCCGAGCTCACTTCCTGGAACCATGCCTTCGCGCCGGCGATCAACCACTATCTGCGCGACGAGCTCGAGTTCGAGACCGATCTTCAGTACTATCTGTTCGGTCCCGTTCGCCCCTGGGAGGGCCGCGGCGACCACGACGTGGCCGAGGAGCTGCGCCGGGCGATGGCCCAGAACCCCTTTCTCAAGGTGATGGTGCAGTCCGGCTACTACGACGGGGCCACCGACTACTTCACCGCCAAGTACGTGCTCTGGAACCTCGACCGAAGCGGGCGCCTGGCCGATCGGATGCGGTTCGAGGGCTACGAGAGTGGGCACATGATGTACCTGCGGAGCGAAGACTTGGCTTCGTCAAACCAGCACATCCGCGAGTTCATCGAGGCGTCCACCCCGGACGAGGGTGAGGCCGCGAGATACGGGAGAACCCTAGGCGCAGGTGAGTAGCGCCTTGCTCCTGGGAACAGGAAGAGTGCGCCGCTTCGTTAGTCGAGGAGGTAAACCGCACCGCCGACGCTCTCCCCGGATACCCGCAGCTCCTTGACCGACTTTCGCAGACTCAGCTTCGAGACGACCGTCTGGCCCGCCTCGAGCTCACGCTCGAACGGCTCGCAGTTCCAGAACCCGTCGCTACGCCGCTTGTACGAGAGCTTGAGCCGCTCGCTCTCGCCATTTGACCCCCGAATCCGAACAACTGCCTTGGCTTTGATCTGATCCTTCTCGGAGCATACCGGCTCGCAGTCCGGAGCTCCCGCGCACTCTTCGCAGACGACGGCGTTGGCATGGAGACAAACGAACTCGGACTCGATGTCTTCTGTCAGAGTCATGACGGTTTCGAACCGCCGCGGCGCGGCTACCGGCCCTGACGGCAGTTGAGCCGGAAGCGCAAATGTCCCCGCACCGAGCTGAGACCAGCGTTTGAGGACGCGACCGGAAGAGCGGTGTAGCCGACGGCTCGGCGCCAGTGCCTGCCGGGGCGAGTCCAGGCCGGCGAACCAGGCCCTCACACTGTAGGACTCGTCTACGGCAAGAGCTGGAAAACCGCGCTGCCGTGTTGTGACGACGACCTCGTCGCCCGCGCGCAGATTCGGGCCGCCGGCGAACCGGGCCCAGCTGTATGAACGCGCGTCGCCGGAGGGCGACAGCAAAGACGGGTCACCAACTCGGCCGCTTTCAGAAACCGACCAAACCGGCACGCCGTCGCGCCGCACCTCCATCGTGAACGACACCCGGCCCCGGTTCTCGAACACCGCCCTGTCGTCCGGAGAGCGAAACAGAAAGCGGGGCGCCGCGTTGACAAGGTCCCGAGTCACGACGAAGTTCAGGGCCTCTCCTCGCCGAATTTTGGTCGGTTGACGAGCTCCGACCTGTTTTGTCGCCTCGAAGGAATAGAAGATCGTCTCCTGCGCGGCCGTGCCCGCTACCGTGACCAGCACGAGCGCGGCCCAAGCGGCTGACCGGACGCATCCATCCATGAGGTTCCCCTGGGTACTCGCGAACACGACGAACGTAGCATACCCCCGACGGGCGGCTGAACTAGCAACAAGCCACTAATCTCTGTCGAGACCGATTCGATCGGCTCAGAACTCCTTCTGGAACACTGCAGCACATTGTTTCCAGCCGACGCGCTCTTCATAGAAGCGCTGCGTGTCGTCGCGGTCGAGGAACGTGTGGACGCACACCCGCGCACAGCCACGATCCTTGGCATACCGCGCGACGAAACGCACCAGCTCTCTTCCGAATCCTTTCGACCGTTCCGCCTCCAGGGTCGCCAGGTCGCACAGCTGGCAATCGCTGCCACGCACCACGTGGGCATGGAACACGAGCCCGGCGACGCTCACGAGCGTCCCCTCCGAGCTCAGCCCAAAGAGCTCGTAGCCATCCGCCATCAGCTCCTCTCGGGACGCGAGGAATCGCTCCCGGTCCAGCCCCCTACGCAGGAGCCGCAGAACAGGCCAAGCCCGAGCCCAGTCTTCGTGGGTCGCCAGCCGGTGAATCTGGTTCAATGCCGTGCAAGCCTACACCCGGCCCAGCGCCAGGCGACCGGTCCGGCTTCTCGCCAGTCACCGACAGGACGAGTTAGTCAGCCGCGCCCCTCTCGCGGAAGAGGCTGACACTTTTTCTCTTAGGCGCTTCGACTCGGGCTTTGCGCTCTATTCGTTTTTGACCGAGTTCCAGCCATCCTGCCAGGACAGGTAGTCCTCGGTTCCCTCTTCGTAGGGGTTGTCCGAGAGAGGCCTACCGTTCCGCGCCGCTTCAGCGCCCTCGAGGTAACACTCGTCTGCACCCATGATCCCTCCTTTTCTCTTGCCCGCGGACTCTCTTGGTCCACACCGGCCGAGCCCTAGCAGCCCGTGGCAGAAGTCCAGATGGTCGCGCGACAAGGTCTTACGGTA
>JBHHWO010000241.1:0-4158 GCA_046756565.1 Thermoanaerobaculia bacterium
CGGTTCGGTCTCTGATGGAGCGCCGCGTGGGTCTCTGAGGGCCGTCTTCGGCCCCGAAGAGATTCCCACCGGGGCGACACTATCCCCACCCGAACCTCAGAGTTACGATTAGCAGCGATGAACCGAAGCCAGGCAGAGAAACGGTTGGCGAAGCTCCGCTCCGAGATCGACCACCACGACTACCTGTACCACGTCCGCGACCGCCCCGAGGTCTCCGACGAGGCCTACGACAAGCTCTTCCGCGAGCTCAAGGCCCTCGAAGAAGAGCACCCGGATCTAATCACCCCCGAATCGCCCACCCAGCGCGTCGGCGGAGCCCCCCTCGACGGGCTCGAGACCGTTGAGCACACCGCTCCGATGCGCTCTCTTGATTCGAGCCCCGAGCTCTCCGAGGTCGAGCGGTTCATGGACCGCATCCGCAAGGCCCTAGGTGAAGATGCGGCGATCGCTTACGTCTGTGAGCCCAAGCTAGACGGCGCCTCGATGGAGCTCGTCTACGAGAACGGCCGCTTCGTCCGCGGCGTCACCCGCGGCGACGGCCAGGTGGGTGAGGACGTCACCGAGAACGTCCGCACCATCAAGTCCGTCCCGCTCAGGCTGCGCGCGCCGAAGGGCCCTGGCTCCAGAACCATTCCCGGTCTTCTCGCCGTCCGCGCCGAAGTCATCATGCCGATCGACGACTTCGAGGCCTTCAACGAGAAGCTGATCTCCGAGGGCAAGGAGCCCTTCGCGAGCCCGCGAAACACCGCCGCCGGGGCCCTTCGTCAGCTCGATCCCCGCCTCGTCGCCGAGCGCCCGCTCGACGTTTACATCTACGACTTGTTGGTTGGCGACCTGGCTCAGATCGGAGCTGCAACCCAATGGGAAGCCCTCGAAGCCCTGAAGGACTTCGGCCTCCGGGTCAACGACCTCCCGTGCCGCGTCACGACTCTGGACGAGATCGCCGGTTACCACCAGCAGATGATCGACTCTCGCGACGAGCTCAACTACGAGATCGACGGCGTCGTCATCAAGCTCGACGACATCGCCTCCCGCGACGAGCTCGGCGCGACCTCCCACCACCCGCGCTGGGCCTTCGCCTTCAAGTTCCCGCCCCGCAAAGAGATCACCCGCGTCCTCGAGATCTTCCCGAGCGTCGGCCGCACCGGCAAGGTCACGCCGGTGGCCATGATGCGCCCGGTCGAGATCGGTGGTGTCACCGTCTCGCGCGCGACCCTCCACAACCGCGAAGAGGTCGCCAGAAAAGACATCCGCAAGGGCGACAAGATCCGCATCCAGCGGGCCGGCGACGTCATCCCCCAGGTCGTCGAGCGGATTCCGGAGAAGGGCAGGCGCAGGAAGCCGAAGTTCAAGATGCCGTCCGACTGCCCCTCGTGCGGCACGAGCTTGATCGAGCGCGGCCCCTTCACCGTCTGCCCCAACAGCTTCGAGTGCCCGGCGCAGCTCAAGGGGCGAATCCTGCTCTTCGGGTCCCGGCACGCCCTGGACATCGAAGGCCTGGGCGAAGAGACCGCCAAGATGTTCGTCGAGCTGGAGCTCGTCAAGCACCTGCCCGACCTCTTCGAGCTCACGCCTGACCAGCTCGTCGACCTTGAAGGCTTCGCCGAGAAGTCAGCCACCGCCCTGGTCGAGGCGATCGAGACAGCCTCCCACACTGACCTCCACCGATTCATCTTCGGCATCGGCATCCCCGAGGTCGGCTCCACCACCGCCCGGGACCTCGCCAACCACTTTCGCGACTTCGAGGCATTGAGGAGCGCTGGTGGCGAGGAACTCCAATCCATCGACGGCGTCGGGCCCCGCATGTCCGAGCAGATCGTCGCCTTCTTCCGCGAAGAGCACAACGCCAAGGTGCTCGATCAGCTTCTCGCGAAGATGGACTTGGCCAATCCAGAAGCAGAGCCCTCGGCCCCGGGAGGCGGGAAGCTCGCAGGCGCGAAGTTCGTCTTCACCGGCGGGCTCGAGACCATGAGCAGGGACGAGGCGAAGACGCTGGTCGAGGCGGCCGGGGGGAAGGTCGTAGGGAGCGTGTCGAAAGCGACGAGTTATGTGGTGGTCGGAGACAAGCCGGGGTCGAAGTTGAAGAAGGCGGAGGAGTTGGGGGTTGAGGTGGTGGATGAGGAGGGGTTTCTGAGGGTGGTTGGGGGGTAGGGGGGCCGACCGCCAGTTTCCGGTCGCGGATCGCGTCTCTTGAGATGAGATGCGAGCTCCGAGACTCCTCGAGCGAGTGCGCCAGCAGGCCAGGCTACGCCACCTGAGCCCCCGCACTGAGGAGGCCTACGTTCGTTGGATTCGTCGCTTCATCCTCTTCCACGGTAAGCGCCACCCGAAGGAGATGGCCGAGCCCGAGATCACGGCCTTCCTCACCCAACTCGCCGTCGCCAGTGAAGTGTCGGCCTCGACCCAGAACCAGGCGCTAGTGTCCCGTGCGGTAAGTTCGTTGCCACACCGAGAGCGGTGAAGCGTGCGCTGGGCAAGGCGCGACGACTGAGAATATCGGGCATATTCGACAGAGGAGCAACGCCGCCCAGCGGAATGCAGCACCGCTCGAATGTAAAGGAACTTGCCGCACGGGACACTAGCAGCGATCCTGTTCCTTTATCGTTGCGTTCTAGGCTCCGAGATCGGAGAGCTCGAAGGTCTCGTCCGGGCCCGCCGCTCGCGCAAGCTGCCGGTGGTCTTGAGTCGCCAGGAGATCCGCAGCCTCCTGGCGCGCCTGGAGGGCGTCGATCGGCTCATCGTTCAGCTGCTCTACGGTTCCGGCCTCCGCCTGCTCGAGGCTCTGCGCCTGAGAGTCAAGGACCTGGACCTCGGCTACCGCCAGGTCAACGTCCGGGCCGCCAAGGGTGGATTCGAACGTGTCTCAATGCTGCCCGAGAGCCTGCTTCGGCCTCTTCGAAGGCAGCTGCAGTCGGTCAAGGCCCTTCACCACAGGGATCTCCAGCGCGGCGCACGGGGAGCCACCGTGCCTTTTGCGCTGGCCCGCAAGTACCCCGCGGCCCGCGAGGAGTGGGCGTGGCAGTTCGCTTTCCCTTCAGCGGTCTTGGCTCGCGACCCGCGGCTCGGCATCCGCGTGCGACATCACCGTCATCCGAAGAGCGTCCAGCGTTCGATGCGTGCGGCGCTGCGGGCGGCTGGCATCGACAAGCGCGCCTCGTGCCACACGCTGCGGCACTCCTTTGCCACCCACCTGCTCGAGGACAGCTACGACATCAGGACCGTTCAAGAGCTCCTTGGCCACAAGCATGTCAAGACGACAATGATCTACACCCACGTGCTCAACCGAGGCGGCCGTGGCGTTCGAAGCCCGGCCGATCGGCTGTGATGTCGCATGCTAGGCTTTCAAGAGAACAATGACAGCCAACGCAGGCCCGTGGAATCGCCTCTGGACCGAACCCGGCGGAGGTTCTCGTAACAGAGGAGCCGTTTCGGTCTGCACTTTATGTGAACCGTCCCGGCTCCGCAGAACCAGAACCCAAGCCACCGAAGCTGAGCTTTCCTGGGTTCTGCCGACATTATCGACCCACATCGCGCACTATCGGCGGCCTACGATGCGACGCCGATTATCATGTTAGGCGCCCCGGAGCCATGGGTCCTACTTCGAGCATCGTCTTGCCCGGCTCGCCGGAAGCCCATCGCAGTCGAGTCTTGGCTCTTGTGCATTTGATCGCCTCGTCGGTCGAAGGTGATGATTTTTGGGTAAGCAGCACCTTCGCGATCGGCGGGGCCTACAGGGGGGAGGGTAGACCGTTTTGTTTCACAGCCGAGGCGCTTGCCGAATACGATGAAGATGAACTCGCTGAGATTGAGGCTCGCTTCGGTTTTCGCCCGACGACAGACATCGGACTTGCTGCTATGTGCGATCGCCGCGAAGATCACCGCATCCTCTGCGAGCTGTCGATCGCTGTCGCAGATCAGTTCGGTGGAGTGATCGATTTTGGAGGCGAGCTGATGGTTCCGAAACAGCCGCTTGAAGGACAACTGGAATCAATGCCATATGTCGCTGCAAACGGAAGCGGACACACCTACCACGTAGGTGACTCCACATTCGCGAGAGCTTGGTTGACCTGGGCCAAGTTTCACATGGTGAAGTGACGGGGCATCTAACCCCTCGCTGCACCGGACACCGCCAGTATGCTTTCTACAGACTTCATCATG
>JBHHWO010000242.1:0-4120 GCA_046756565.1 Thermoanaerobaculia bacterium
CAAAGACACTCGCGGTCCGATGATCGTGACTGTGGTCGCCTACTGGCTCGTTGGACTGCCGTTCGGTTATTGGCTCTGCTTTGACCGTGGCCTCGGCCCGCGCGGCCTGTGGATCGGAATCATCGGTGGCCTGACCGTAGCCGGAGGGATGCTGGCCGCGCGGTTCCGGCAACTGACCAGGAACTTATAGCGCGGAAGCTCTGCGCACCGTCTCTCGCAGTGGTTCCTGGGTAATCCGACCTACGCCAGAAAGTCTACAGCTCGCCCGAGCTCCCTCGCCTTCGCCTCTTCGTAGACAATCCGCGCGACCGCGACATCCTGGATCGCCAGCCCGGTCGAATCGAACACCGTGATCTCATCTTCGCGCTCTCGGCCGGGCCTGGCGCCCGTCACGACGTCACCAAGATTCGCGTGCAGGTCATCGACCGTGAGCTCACCACGCGCAAGAGGGACGTTGATCTCGCCACCGCCCTCAGCCTGATGCAGGTCGTCGATCACGATCTTGGCGTCCTGGAGGATCGAGACTTCGAGCTCGTGTTTGCCCGGTCCGTCCGCACCGAGGGCGTTGATGTGGCTACCGGCCCGAATCCAGGCGCGACCCACCACGGGCTCGCGGGACGGCGTCGACGTGCAGACTACATCACAGCCCGAGGCCTCTTCGGCGCTCCCCGCCCGGCCGCCGACTTCTGCCGCGAACGCCTCGGCGACGTCGGCGCTCCGGTCGTGACCGATCACAGTGAGCTCGGGGAACACGACCCGAAGCGCCGCCAGCGCGGTACGCGCCTGGACCCCGCATCCGATGAATCCAACCGTCTTCGAATCTCGGCGGGCCAGGTACTTCGAGGCTACTCCGGCCGCCGCGCCCGTGCGTGCCGCCGTGAGATAGGTCGCATCCATCACCGCCAGCGGCGCCGCGTTGGCCGGATCGCTCAGAACATAGATTCCCTGCACAGTCGGCAGCCCGTGGCGCTGGGGGTTCATCGGATGCGAGTTCACCCATTTCACTCCCGCCGAGCCGCTCGCGTAGGCCGGCATCGCCCGGAAATCGCCGTCGTACTTCGAGAGATCCAGGTAGACCTTGGCCGGCATCCGCGCCTCGCCGCGGCCGAACGCCGCGAACGCCTCCTCGACCGCCGCGACCGCGCTCTCCATCGTCAGGACCGATCGGACCTCTGACTGCTTGAGAATCAGAGTCGGCATGAGAGAAGTGTAGCGAAAGTTCCGTTTCATACTGTCAGTGGGAGGCACTCGCGATGATCCTTGCACGTCCGCCTCGAATTCTGGTTTCGTTGCTCGCCCTGCTGGGCAGCTCCATCCTCGGACCTGCGGCCCGGGCGCAGCCCGGCGACTTCTCGGTCGTCGAGCTTCCGGCCATTCCAACTCGGATGGGCGAGTTCACGGACGTCACTCCCGCCGGAATCGACGAGCAGGGGCGCGTGATCGGTTTCTCCTTCTTCTGGGAAGAGGCGAATCCGCACGTCTTCAGCTACTGGGTCGGTTTTCGCTTCGATCCCCAGTCCGGCACCGTGGTCGCCCACGATCCATTGAACGGGCTGCACTCGAGCGCCCACATGGTGAACGAGAGGGGCATGTTCTCCGGCAGATCGGACGGCCAAAAGTTCCATCGGCAAGAGCTTTTCCTTCACACCGACGAGGGGGGCATCGACCTGCTCCGCAAGCGTTCCAAGCAGTGGATTCGCCGGAACTTCCAGATGCACTCACTCGCGAGCAACGGCTACCTCGCCGGGTTGAGTTTCAGGAGGACCGGTAGGCAAGCTCCGCTCCTCCACCTCGGGCGCCGGGGCTGGATCGACCTGGCGCGCCGCCATGATCTGCCACACCGCAATTACGAGAGGATTCAGGTCAACCGTCACGCGGACTATGCGTATCAAACCGGCCTCGAGGTGTACGCCGGCGCCAACCTGGGCCCACCCGAACGCATCGGCCCGGACGGCTTCGACTTCACACTCGAAGCGATTGGCCGGAGCGGCGAAGTGATCGGAGGCTACGAGCGAAGCTCGCTTCACAAGTTCGATGTCGGCGGACCGAAGCGGCCCTTTCTCTACACCGACGATCAGGGCTTTCGCGACATCCTGCCGGCCGACCTCAGGCACGGCACCGCCCGGTGGATCACGAAGGACGGCACGGTCATCGGCACGGCGACCCGGGTCAGGGCACGCGACACGGTATTCCGCTGGCGAGATGGAGTCTCCGACTGGGTGGACCTTCGACAGGTGCTCGAGGACGCCGGCCGCGATGAGACCTTTCGGACGGCCAAAGTCGTCGACGCTAATTCGAGCGGTGCGTTCATCGCCGAATACAAGGTTCGCCCCACTTTGCCGACTCAGTGCTTTCTCAGCGGCACCGACCCTCTGTTCTTCTACTTCGACGCCCGGCAGGGGCTCGTCGACCTTCAACAGTCGGTCGATGCCGCGGGCCTCGACCTGAAGCTCCTCGAGGTGGTGGGCCTTTAACGATCGCGGCCAGGTCGTCGCCCGCGCGTGCCGAGGCTGGGGCCAGCCCTTTACAGGCGTCCTGCTGACGCCTCGGTAAGCGGGCCTTCGAGCGCTGTTCCCGCCGTCATTCTGACCGCAGCGAAGAATCCCTGGTGACCGGTCCGGTGTCGCAACGCGGTCCCGCCCAACGAGATCCTTCGCCTCGCCCAGGATGACGCCGCGCTGCCGGTTACCGGCGGACTCTCGGACCCACTACGGCCCCTCGACCCGATCCAAGAACCCGCGCACCGCCTCGAGGAACGCGTCGGGCTGCTCGATAAACGGGAAATGGCCGGCGCCGTCGATCTCGACCCACTCGGAGTCCGGCAGGGCTTCGTGGATCGCCGCGCCGCCCAGCGGCCCGCCGGGCTCCGCGGAGCCGTAGAGCACCAGCACCGGAACGTTCACGCCCGAGAGCTCCTCGTGGAAGTCGAAGCTCTGTAGCTCCGGGCCGAGGGCGCCGAACCGCTTGCTGCGCGTCGCGTAGTCCTTGGGTACATACAGCTCGAGCTCGGCGAGCTTGGCGGGATCTTCGAACTGCACCTTGAACGAGAGCTCGAGCAGCTTCTCGATCGCCTCTGGCTTCTTCTGGGCAAACGCCTCGGTCGCCATGATCGCCTGGCGCTCGGCTTTGTCCTCGTCGCTCACCAGGCCCGCCACGGCCGTCTGCTCGTCCTGCCAGAGCCCCGCGCTCGCCGCCATCGAGTCGAGCAGAATCAACGACGCGAGTCGATCCGGGCGCTCAATCGCATACAGCATCGCGAGCAGACCGCCCCAGGAATGGCCGACGAGGTGAATCCGCTCCCGTCCGATCAACCGGCGCACGCCCTCGATGTCTCCCACGAAGTGCGCAAGAGTGACGCTCCCTTCATCCACCTCCGGCGCTGACCGGCCCGACAGGCGCTGGTCGAAGAAGACCAGCTCGTAGTCCTCGGCCAGGGGCTCGAGGTGCGGCAGTAAGTACCCGTGCTCGAGCACGGGACCACCGTGAACGACTACCACCGGCTCGCCCGAGCCCAATCGCTTCACCCAGAGCTCGGTTCGGTTGACGGCGTACAGACCTTCGCTCACCGCCATCTCCGCCTGGGGCCGAGGCGTCGCGCAGCCAAGCAAGAGCACGGCCGCAAGAAGACTTCGGTACACAGACACAGGATATCCGAGCCGGCATGCCCGATAGCTGCAGCGACTAGAATCCGCTCGTGAACCGTCGGTCCGCAAGGCCTCTGAGCACCTTCATCGCGCTGTGCGTTCTCACGACCCTGGCGCCCGGATCGAGTGCCGCGACGGCACCGACACCCAAGCTCAAGCAGGCCATCGTCAAGAAGATCGGCACGCTTCTCGAACGAAACGCGTTCGCCTTCGGCACCGATTGGAGGCAATGGCCGACGCTCGTCGAAGCCCACCGTGAAGCGATCGACGCCGCGGCGACCGAGGACGAGTTCGGTGCGGCGCTCGACGGGGCGCTCGCCGAGTTCGGCGTGTCGCACCTCTGGGTGTGGACGCCCAGAGACCTCGAGCTGCGCAAGCGGGGAAAGCAGGGTGGGCTCGGGCTCAAAACCGTCGATGTCGAGAGAGGAAAGCTGGTGACGATGGTCCTGCCCGAAAGCCCGGCCGAGACGGCCGGC
>JBHHWO010000243.1:0-4113 GCA_046756565.1 Thermoanaerobaculia bacterium
GGCCGCGATGACCCGCGGTGCGGTTGCGGTCCTTGGAGATGCTGTCGCCGGCGGGGTGGTGATCACTTCGACCGGCGCCGGCTCCGCAGGCCTCGGAGGCCTCGAGACCTTCGCCGGCGGACACCCGATTCCCAACCGGGACGGCGTAGCCGGCGCGCGGGCGATTCGCCGCATGGCGCGGGCGGCTGGAGCCGACGATCTGCTGCTGGTGCTCGTCTCCGGCGGCGGATCGGCCCTGATGACGTTACCGCCGGATGGCGTTTCGTTGGAGGACGTCCAGGCGACGACCGACGCTCTTCTCAAGGCGGGTGCCGACATCGGCGAGCTCAACACGGTGCGCAAGCATCTCGATCTCCTCAAAGGGGGCCAGCTCGCCCGGGCGGCTGCTCCCACGCGGATCGTGGCGCTGATTCTGTCGGACGTGATTGGCGATCCTCTGGACGTGATCGCATCGGGTCCGGTGTCCCCGGATCCTTCGACATTCGAGGATGCGGTTGCGGTGTTGGAAGCCTTCGACCTTTGGGACCGGGTGCCGGAATCGGTGGGGAAGTACCTCGCCGGCGGAGTGGAGGGTGCCGTCGACGACACGCCGATCTCCGTAGCACCGTGCTTCGAAGGGGTCGAGACGACGGTCGTGGGCAACAACCGGATGGCCGCCGAGGCAGCGCGAGTCGAGGCCGAGCGGCGCGGTTACCAAGCTCTGCTGACTTCCGTTTCCGTAACCGGAGAGGCTCGCGGGGTCGGAAAGAGCCTCGCTCGCGCTGCGCTACGCAAGTCATGGCCCGCTTGTCTGGTTTCGGCCGGGGAGACCACGGTAACGGTCACCGGGGACGGCCGCGGCGGCCGCAACCAGGAGGTAGCTCTCGGAGCGGTTCGCACTCTTCACGGCTTTGGGGGTGTTCTCGTGGCTTCGTTCGGAACCGACGGAATCGACGGCCCGACCGATGCGGCGGGTGCGATCGCTACCGGTGAGTCTCTGGCCCGAGCGCGAGCGCTCGGTCTGGATCCGGAGGCCGCACTTGCCGAGAACGACTCCTACGCCTTTTTCGAGGCGCTCGGAGATTTGATCGTGACCGGTCCGACCGGCACCAACGTCATGGATATCCAGTTGGTCATGGTGGGAGAAACGGTCGAGCAACGGGTACGATAGGCGCCGCTCATTGGAATTTGGATCGAGATGAAGAGAATTCTGGTCACCGGATCGCTGGGGCAGATCGGTACCGAGTTGGTGCAGGCCCTGCGCGGCCACCCGGGTGCGGAGCTGGTGGTCGCTTCCGACATCAAGATGACGCCGAGAGGCGGCAACGACAGAGTCGGCCCGTTCGAGTTCCTGGACTGCACCAACCAGCGCCAGATCGAGCAGGTCGTGCGCAAGTACGACATCGACACGATCTTTCATCTCGCCGCGCTGCTCTCGGCGGTGGCCGAAGAGCGTCCGCAGGTAGCTTGGGACGTGAACCTCGGCGGCCTCTATCGAATCCTGGAGGTGGCGCGCCAGAACCGATGCGCGGTTTTCTTCCCCAGCTCGATCGGAGCGTTCGGCCCGGGGACGCCTCGCGACCGAACGCCGCAAGACACGATTCAAAGGCCGACCACCATCTACGGGGTGACCAAGGTAGCCGGAGAGCTGGTCTGTGACTACTACCATCATCGATTCGGCGTCGATACTCGCGGTGTGCGCTTTCCGGGCCTGATCTCGCACGTGGCGATACCCGGGGGCGGCACCACCGACTACGCGGTCGAGATGTTCTACAACGCGATTCGGAACCGGCGCTACACCTGCTTTCTGCGCTCCGACACGCGTCTCGACATGATGTACATGCCGGATTCGATCAAAGCCGCGATCGAAGTGATGGCAGCGGATCCGGCTCGGTTCGAGCATCGCAACTCTTTCAACATCGGCGCGATGAACTTCACTCCGGATGAGCTCGCGGCCGAGATCCGCAAGCACCTGCCGGACTTCCGGTTGGAGTACCAGGTGGATCCGGTTCGTCAGGCGATAGCCGACACCTGGCCCCAATCGATCGACGACTCGGCGGCTCGCGAGGAATGGGGCTGGCAGCCGGAGTACGACCTGAGCGCGATGACCCGAGACATGTTGGAAAATCTCGAGCACAAGCTCCGGATCGCCGACCCCGAACTCGAGATCTGAAGCGAGAGAGGTCCTGAACTGATGCCACTAGATCGACTTCACGACCTTCTCACTGCCGAACTGGCCGAGCTCGAAGACCAGGGACGGCAGAAGGGCGCTGAGACCGTGTTCACCAAGGTGGTGCCGGCGGCCGGCGACATCGGACCGCGGTTCGAGCTCGAAGGGGAGGTCGGCAAACGCTTCCTGCGGATGAACTCGAACAGCTACCTCGGCATGTCGCTTCGGCCGGAGGTCATTGCCGCCGAGGAGCACGCCTCGCGCGCCTACGGCACCGGACCCGGAGCCGTGCGGTTCATTAGCGGTACCTATGATGTGCATCTGGAGCTCGAGCGGAGACTCGCCCAGTTCCACGGCCGCGAGCGGGCAATGCTGTTCAGCTCCGCCTATGCGACCACGATGGGCACGCTGCCACCGCTTCTGACCGACGAGACCGCGGTGATCAGTGATGCCCTCAACCACAACTGCATCATCAATGCGGTGCGGCTGGCCAGGCCCAAGGAGAAGTACGTCTACGCCCATCTCGACATGGCCGAGCTCGAGTCCGCCCTGCAGAAGGCCGCTGAGGGCTGCCGCCGGGCGGTCATCGTCACCGACGGCATCTTCAGCATGCGCGGCGATCACGCGCCCTTGGCCGAGATCGTCGAGCTGGCTCGCAAGTACGACGACGCATTCGCCGAGAACGCCCTGGTCGTGGTGGATGATTCACATGGCGTCGGCGCCTTCGGCCAGACGGGTCGCGGCACCGAGGAGTACACGGCCTGTGTAGGTGTCGATCTTCTGATCGCCACCCTGGGCAAGGCGCTCGGCGTCAACGGCGGCTATGTCGCCGGCAGCGAGGTGATCCTGAGGTTTCTGCGCGAGCAGGCGGCGTTCTACATCTACTCCAATCCGATCACTCCCGCCGAAGCCGCGGCGGCGCTGGCCGCCCTCAACATCCTGGACAGCCCCGCCGGTCTGGCCCTTCTGGAGCACTTGCGGGCGATGACGAGCCGGTTCGAAGACGGCCTTGTCGAGCGCGGGTTCGAGACTATCCCTGGGGAGCATCCGGTGGTGCCCCTGATGGTGCGCGACACCGCTCGCACGTCGGCCCTGGTCGCTCATCTCAAGACCAACGGCATCCTGGCCACCGGCTTGAACTACCCGGTCGTGCCCAAAGGCGACGAGGAGATCCGTTTCCAGATCTCGGCGGATCACACCCCTGGCGACGTGGACCGGTGTCTCGGCGTTTTGGCCGCCTTTGACGGCTAGGTGGAAACCGCTGGATACGCCCCAATCGGCGGACGCTGCTCTACCGCGCATCGTCGGCGATCGGCAGGCGAATCCTTCCCGTTCGACTTCGCTCAGGGCAGGCAGGGGACGGCTCGGGCTAGATGGCCTGCAAAGGCACGGGCCCTCGCCTGCGCTCCGCTGCGCGCAAACCCTCTGGAGCCTCCGAGACTCTCTCTTGGGCGCTTGCGGAGAGCCCCCTGATGAGGATTGCCTGCCGCCTCGCCGTGGCCGACGCGCTCCTCGGTGCTGTTGGCATCCCGGAGTGAGCTCGACCTGGGGCGAGGCCGAACCTCGAGCTGTCTCCCGCGCCGCTTGTCACATTACAAAGGCTCGAGGTGAGGTCTCGCGGCTAGGGCGGCAGCAACGATCGGCCGTCGAGTCGTATCTTCGAGCGGCGGACACCCGTTCGACTACGCCAGGAACAAGCGGATCCCGACGCTTCCTGACGTGTTCCGAAACGCCCGCGGTCAAAGCGCCAGCGTCCCGAAGTCGTCGGCGAGCGGAGTGATTCGAGGTCGGAGGCGAGGTATTCGCCGGGTCGAATGAGGAACGGCCGAGGTGTCTTCCACGGCGAGCACCCACCCGAAGGGTCGAGCCGAAGGCGCCATGCTCTGATGACCGTGTCGCCGTCCGAGGCCGTCCAGACGGGACACCTAGGAAAGGTGTCCCGGATGGGATCGACTCCGCCGAGT
>JBHHWO010000244.1:0-4053 GCA_046756565.1 Thermoanaerobaculia bacterium
CGTCGCTCGGGCGCCTCGACGCGGTTTCGACTCTTCTACCGGAGCCTCAGTTGTTTCTCTACAGCTACGTGCGCAAGGAAGCCGTGCTTTCGTCTCAAATCGAGGGCACTCAGAGCTCCTTGTCGCAGCTTCTACTGTTCGAGATCGACGAGGCTCCCGGTGTTCCCCTGGACGACGTCGAGGAGGTTTCGAGCTACGTCGCGGCGCTCGAGCATGGTCTGGAGCGGGTTCGGAGCGGATTCCCGATCTCCAATCGCTTGCTCCGCGAAGTCCACGCGGTTCTGCTAGCCACCGGGAGGGGCAGCGACAAGGGGCCGGGCGAATTCCGCCGCTCGCAGAACTGGATCGGCGGGACGCGACCCGGTAATGCGGCCTTCGTGCCGCCTCCGCCGGACCAGGTCGAGGAATGCATGGGCGATCTCGAGCGCTTCGTTCACGACGAGATCGAGACCACTCCGATCCTGGTAAAGGCGGCCCTCGCGCACGCGCAGTTCGAGACGATTCATCCCTTCTTGGACGGCAACGGAAGAGTCGGGCGCTTGCTGATCACCCTGCTTCTGTGCACGCACGGAATCTTGAAGCAGCCGCTCCTGTACCTGAGCCTGTTTCTGAAACAGCACCGGTCGCAGTACTACGACCTTCTTGGCTCCCTGCGCCGTGACGGCAACTGGGAAGAGTGGCTGGCCTTCTTTGCCGAAGGTGTATCGACAACGGCCGAAGCCGCAGTGGCCTCGGCCCAGGCGCTCACTCGGTTGTTCGAGAGCGATCGCGAGCTCGTGCGGGAAAAGCTCCGTCAGGCCGCGGGCTCGGCGCTGCGTGTTCACAATGCCCTGCAGGCACGACCGGTGTCCACGATCCGTCGGCTGTCGCAGGCCACGGGACTCTCCGTGCCGACGATTTCACGCGCTCTGGACCGGTTGGTCGAGCTCGACGTCGTCGAGGAGATCACCGGGCGCAAGTGGCGAAGAACGTACGCCTACCGGGAGTATCTTGGGGTGCTGAACGAAGGTACGGAGGCAGGATCGAGATGAGAAAGGCAACCGCTCATTTGACCGAATAGCTGAGGATCTATACAATCTTTATATTGTGGATCTGGACGAGATCATTGCACTTCCGGACAGCCACGAGAAGACAGCAGCCCTCGTCGCTTGGGTCCAGCAGCTCTACAGCGGCGAATCCTCGATCCCGGTGCTGGTGGGCGGAGCTGCGGTCGAGCTACTCACCGGAGGCGGATACACCACCGGGGACCTCGATTTCGTCGGTGCCGTTCCGCCATCGGCGCAACGCAGCCTCACAGCGGCCGGGTTCGAACGGAAGGGGCGGCACTGGATCCACTCCGACGGCCAGATCTTTCTCGAGTTCCCGAGCGACCAGCTCGAGCGCGACGAGGAGAGCGTCGATCTCGAAGTGGCCGGGCACCGGGTCGAGGTGCTGGCCCCCGAGCCCCTGATCGTCGATCGACTCGCAGCCTGGGAGTTCTGGAACTCTTCGACAGATGCGGTCAACGCGTTTCTCCTCGTCAAGGCGGTGGGCGACAAGCTCGACGGGGAGAAGCTCGAGCTCATCGCCGAGAGACGCGAGCTTGTTCAGGCTCTCGAGCGACTGCTCGCGTTCGCGAGCCGCTTCGAAGCCACCGAACCGACGCCGGAGGAGCTGGCTGTATGGGCCGCGAGAGAAGGCTCCTAGTCGCGCCGAGACCCGGGCCGGGTGCCAGCCTTCGTCTTCCGGCTGACCTGAAACGGCGCAAGGCCCGCTCGTATCTCGAGTGGAAGACCCTGCGGCAATGGAACAGGCTTCCGGCCTGGGAGGACGACCCACCGGGCTACTTGCTGCGTCGGCTCCGGGAGGAGGCCGGCTGCGCCCAGCAGGAGCTCGCCCAGCGGCTCGGCTGTTCCCAACAGGCGGTAGCTCAGGCCGAACGCTGGGAGTCGAACCCCACGGTCAAGTTCGTTCGTCAATGGGCGCGAGCCCTTGGGCAGGAGATGACCCTGCGTTTTCGGTAGACCGCCCATAGAGCGCTTTATGTTCTCGAAATTCATTCTCTGCGACACGTCATGCGTTTATGTCGCCGGCAACGACAGATCAAGAAAACGTGTCGCATTCCCCGGCTCTTGACGACATTTCACCCGCGGCGAGCGGTAGCCAGCCCGGGCGCCCTAGGACGGAGGATCCAGCCCGATCTCTTCCCACAGGAAACCGAAATCCATGGGCTCCTCTCCCGTCCGCCGCGAGGCGCGAGCCTCGCTGGTCTCGTAGCTGCGAAGCAGTCGTTCCACCTTCCGGCGCCCGCGCTCGGTCTTTACCGCCTCCCGCGGAGTGATGTTTCCGAGTGCGGGGATCGGTACATCCGCCCAGTCGCGGTAGGCGTTGCGTTGGATCTCTTGCCGCAGCTCGGCGGGGATCTCCACTTCTGGGGGCGCGGGGGCCTCGGTCGGTGGCATGTTCTTCAGGGCCGCCATCGGATCCGTCATCTCCCGAACCACGAACTCCACGTGTGAGCCGGCCAGATCCTGAAACCAGGAACGATTGGCGTCCGCCGACTGCACCGACCGGCTGAAGAGCTCGATACGATCCGGGCTCTTGCCGGGATTGATGGCGACCAGCGAGCGGGAGCGGCTCGCTTCCGGCTCCTCGAGGCGCGTCCAGCCGCCTTCTCCAGAGTCCACGACCTCCGAGCAGTCGCTTAGAGCGCGGCTGAGGCCGACCCGATCGAGTACCCGGTAATGGTCGGTAACCAGAGTGAGAGCCGTCCCGGTTGCGGCATCCACGATCGTGGGCAGCGGAGCCACCAGGCGCTGCAGCCAGACGTCGATAAGGATCATCGCCGTCGTTTCGGGGTCCAGACCCTCAGATTCCTCTTCCTCGTCGAGAGCGCTGTGGACGTGGGACTCGAAGCCCGAAAAGTCGTAGATCGCTCCACTCAGCTCTCTGGGCGCGCCGGAGATGATTCGAGCGGCGATGACATCGCCCGCCGATAGCGAGCGGGAGCCGAAACGCTCGACCACCCGAACCGGCGTTGCCGTCGGATCGCGGCCATCCCGAAGCAGAAGTGCTTCTCCCGAATGCGACTCGACGACCTCGTAGAGCTGGAGCGGCTGGCGCCAGAGCTCCTCGAGGTGTGCCCTCCCCTCGGCCGAAAGCAAGGGGCCGCCGGTCTCGAGAGCAAGGGCTGTCGTCGCCTTCGGGCCGTCTTCGAGATTGAGGACGCCGTCCGCGATCAGCCACTCCATTGAATTGACCTCGACCATCTGCAAAAGGCCTTCGTCGAGCTCGTCGAGCCGCTCACGCTCGGATTCGGACAGGCCTCCAAAGAAACCCTCGTCGAGAGCCGCGGCAGCCTCTGCGGGATACTGCTGGAAAATCCAGTCGAGAGTCCGGCTCGCAGCGCCACCTCTGGCGTTCCGGCGAGCTTCGGACTCTCGTTCCCGCTGTCGACAACACTTCTTGTACTTCTTGCCGCTCCCGCAGGGACAGGGGGCATTGCGGCCAGGCTGTGATCCCATGGCAGAATCGTATCGCCAAACTTGCCGGGCTCGACCCGGAAATGCCGGGGTCACTGCTCCAGGCGTGAGATCTAAGAGTCGGCAGCACTGGCGGGGAAGCCTCTAGAAAGGCAGAACATCTCATGATTTATACGCGATCCTGTAAACTATGCGCATGGCGTCGGAAACGATCTCCCTGACTGAGCTGAGACCTCGGCTCTCTGAGCTCGTCGAGCGGGCGAATGAGCGCTACGACCGCTTCGTGATCACACGCCATGGTCGCGCCGAGGCGGTGCTGATGGCGTCAGACGAGCTCGAGGGGCTTCTAGAGACGATTGAGATTCTGTCCGACGAGAAGCTCGTCAAGAGGCTGATCGAAGCTGAAGAGGAGCTCGAGTCGGGTGGAGGCTTTGCGCTGGACGAACTCCGCGCGGAGCTGAGGCTTGCGCAAGATTAGGCTCTCGACCCACGCCCGGAAGGCCTACGAGAGGCTCGCTCGTTCCGACCGGCGCTTGTTTCTACGCGTCGACAGAGCACTCGACCGGATCGCCGGCGAGCCCGAGGCGGGCAA
>JBHHWO010000245.1:0-4044 GCA_046756565.1 Thermoanaerobaculia bacterium
GCCCAAGACTCCCCGGCGCGGAAAAGGAAATTCCTACCCTGCGAGATCGCCGTCTTCATGAAGACGGCGACCGAGGTGGGCGGCGACTACTACGACTTCTTTCCGTCGCCCACGGGTGCGCTGACCGCTGCCATCGGCGACGCCGCCGGTCACGGCGCGAAGGCGGGCACGATGGTCACCGTGGTCAAGGGCCTGCTGACCGTCGCCGCCGGCGAGTCCGAGCTGCCGCGGCTGCTTGGCGACGCGACCCGCGCGATCAAGAAGATGGAGCTCGGCAGGATGAACATGGCGCTGACCCTGCTGCGGATCGAGGAGCAACGGATCAGCGTCTCGGCGGCGGGCATGCCGCCGGTGCTCCAATACTCGCCAGCCGAGCGCCGGCTACAGGAGATCGAGCTGGTGGGCATGCCGCTGGGGACCCTGGCCGACGTCTCCTACCAGCACTGGGAGTCGGAGCTGGCTCCCGGCGATACCCTCTTGCTGATGACCGACGGCTTCGCCGAGCTGCTCAACGGCGACGAGGAGACGATGGGCTACACGCGGGTGCGCGAAATCTTCGAGGCCTCCGTCGGTAAGGAGCCCGACGAGATCATCGAGGATCTCTCCTCGGCCGCCGACGCCTGGACCGGCGGGCTGCCGCCGCACGACGACATCACCTTCGTCGTCCTGCGTTGCAAGACGACCTGAAACTCCTCCGGGCAGGCCAGCGAGGGCTGCCGGCGACTTTGCCGATGTAGACTCGCAGCAGCGAGCGCAACAGCGATGCGCCTTACCGTCGGCGACAAGCTGGGACAGTACGAGATTCTCTCTCCCCTGGGGGCCGGAGGAATGGGTGAGGTCTACCGCGCCCGGGATCTCGAGCTAGGCCGTGACGTCGCCCTCAAGGTGCTTCCCGACCTGCTGGCACGAAGCCCCGAGTCCGCTCCCCGGTTTCAGCGCGAGGCCCAGGCTCTGGCGGCCCTCTCTCACCCCGGAATCCTGACGATCTTCGCCTTCGGTTCCGAGGGCGAGACGACCTACGCGGTTTCTGAGCTGCTCGAAGGAGAGACCCTGGGCGTGATTCTCGAGCGGGACGGTGCCACTTCATGGCGCACCACCCTCGAGGTGGGCCTGGCGGTCAGCGATGGGCTCGCCGCCGCCCACGACAAAGGCATTACCCACCGCGACATCAAGCCGGACAACCTGTTTGTCACCTCCGAGGGTGAGTTCAAGATCCTCGACTTCGGACTCGCCAAGTCGATGCCCCTGGAGCCGTTCACGGAAGATGACAGAACGCTCGAGCTGCCCGATTCGGCCACAATGCCGGGCACTCTGATCGGAACCGTGGGCTATATGTCGCCGGAGCAGGCGAAGGGGTGCCCCGCCGGCCCGCCCAGCGACGTCTTTTCGCTCGGCTGCGTGCTGTACGAGATGCTCACCGGCGTGCGGCCCTTCGTGAGGGCCACACGCGGCGAGACGCTGGCCGCGGTCCTGGGAGAGGATCCGGATCCGTTCGATCCGGCGGCCGGCATTCCGCCAGAGCTGCAGCAGATCGTGCTCGAGGCCCTCGAGAAGGAGACCGAGGCGCGTTTCCCGACCGCCGCAGAGCTTCGTGACCGGCTCGGAGCCTTCCAGCAGAGCCTCGACTCGACGGCGGACGGCACGCTGCTGGAACTGGTCGGACGACCTCGCGTCGCCGTCCCGCTCGTCCTGCTGGTTCTCCTCGCCGCCGCTCTCGGAATCCGTTCCTGGCAGCACGCGGCGGCACGGCAGCGAGCGCGTCAGGAGACCCTCCCCGAGGTGTCACGGCTGATCGCGACGGAGGAGTACGCAGCAGCCTTCGCGCTCGCCCGCGAGGTGGAGCGCCTGATTCCCGACGACACAATGCTCGCCGGCCTGTGGGGAGAGACGAGCAACACGATCTCGGTGGTGACAGACCCGCCCGGCGCCGACGTCTTCTACCGCCCCAACGGTGCGGCAGACGCCGACTGGGCGCTTATCGGTACCTCGCCCATCGCCGCGCAGCGTCTCCCGCTCGGCGGATTCCGCCTCCGGACCGAGAAGTCGGGCTTCGAACCGCGTCTACTCCTCTCCGCTCTCTCCTATCCCCAACAAGATGGAAGCTTCGACGGGACGGCGAGCTTCTCCACGCCGCAGGAGCGCAACAGCTTCCACCTTCGGCTCGACCCTGTGGGAACCGTTCCGCCCGGAATGGTGGCCGTCGACGGGGGTGGCCCCTATCTCGCTCCACTCCGCGGGCTGCCCGTGGAACCGGTGACCATCGAGCCCTACTTCATCGACAGGACCGAAGTCACCAACGCCGCATACAAGGAGTTCGTCGACGCCGGAGGCTACGGTAACCCCGAGTACTGGCAGGAGGAGCTTCGGCATGAGGGCCGCAGCGTGACCAGGGAGGAGGCCATGGCCCGGTTCGTCGACGCCACGGAGCTACCCGGGCCCGCAACCTGGGAGATGGGCGATTACCCGGACGGCGAGGGTGATCATCCTGTCAGCGGCGTCAGCTGGTACGAAGCCGCCGCATACGCCGCATTTCGAGGTCTCACGCTGCCGACCGTCTTCCACTGGGTGAGGGCCGCACTACCAGGTAACGAGAACGTGATGCCGCTCGGCCAGGAGATCATCCCGTTGAGCAACTTCGGTAGTGGGGGCACTGCACCCGTGGGCTCCTACCCTGGCGTCGGGGTCTCCGGGGCCGCCGATCTCGCAGGCAACGTCCGCGAGTGGTCCTGGAACGCCTCGGGCAACCTCCGCCTGGCCCTCGGCGGGGGATGGAACGAGCCTACCTACCGTTTCTCCGAGGCGGCTCCCCTCGACCCGTTCGACCGATCCGAGATCAACGGCTTCCGATGCATGCGGGAACGTAGCGGAACGACTGCGGAGGCGTTGAGGGTGTCCCTCGACCTTCCGTCCTACGACTTCGCGTCGATCGAGCCCTACACCGATGAGGAGTTCGCAGTGTGGACGGGCCTTTTCTGGTACGACCGTTCCAAGCCCCTCGACCCGCGGCAAGAAGGCACGGACGAGAGCTCCGAGGACTGGCGGCGGGAGAGCGTGTCGATCGACGCGGCCTACGCCGGGGAGCGTTTCACCATCCATATGGACTTCCCCAGGCGCGGTACGCCTCCCTACCACGCGGTCGTCTATTTCCCGGGCAGCAACGCCTGGGAGCAGGATACGTTCGAGGACACCTACTGGGAGCGCTTCGACTACATTCCCAAGGACGGCCGCGTCCTGGTACGTCCGGTACTGGCCGGCACGTACGAACGCTCGGGTGACGGCGTCCGCGGCCGAGAGCGCGCCGCCCGGATCATCAAGGACCTCCATCGCACCATCGACTATCTGGAGACTCGCGACGACATCGTGGCCGACACCGTCGGCTACATGGGCCTCAGCGAGGGCGCGTTCTACGCGCCGATCGTTCTCAGCAGCGAGAAGCGGTTCAAGGCGGCCGTGCTCATCGCCGGCGGCCTCTGGGGAGGTACGACGGTACGCTTCGTTTCGCGGGTAACGACTCCCCTGTTGCTGCTGGCCGGCCGCTACGACTCCGAGTTCCCGCTCGAGACCCACCAGCGACCCATGATCGAGCTCCTCGGTACTCCGGAAGCGGACAGGAGACACGTCACCTACGAGGCTGGCCATCTGCCCCTCCCGCGGTCTGAGATGATCAAGGAGACACTGGCCTGGCTGGACCGGTATCAGAGAGAGGGCGAGCCCGCCGATACGCGGAGGGACAGCCGAAGCGAGGCAGAATGAAGGCGACGGTCAGGCTCGTTACCGCGAGAGACAGGCAGCCTTGGAGAGACCGTATGGTGATCCTGCCCTTGATCGCCGCTATCGGCTGCTTGGCGCCGGCGCCTCAGGTCGAGCGCCCGGCGGCCTCGCCGGGGCCTCCTGCCACGCTCGTGGCCGAGCCGGCGCCGGGCACGGAGATGGCCTCGATCCAGGAGTCCCTGACCAGTAGCCTGGTCTACCTGGAGCGCGACGGTGGCGCCTGGATGCGGGGCGAGAGCCCCCAGCAGAGAAGTTCCCCAGCAGAGAAGTTCC
>JBHHWO010000246.1:0-4028 GCA_046756565.1 Thermoanaerobaculia bacterium
AGACGCCGAAGGCATCATCCTCCACGACGTCAACCTGGCGCGCCTGAGCGCCGATGCCTCTCTCGACGAAGTCGGCAGTTGGATGAGCTGGATCGACGCGCTCCGTTTGCCCGCGCCGGCGGAGTTCCTCGGCGGTGCCGACCACCTCGCGGGCGGCAGCACCGGCTACTTCCGTGTCAGCCTCGAGCCAGGGCGCTACGCCTTCGTCTCCGAGGGGTTCGCGACTCAGGGCATGGTCCACGAGTTCACACTGGAGTGACCGCGCCGCTACGATTCATCGCTCTTCGGGTCTTTGGCTCTCACCCAGGCGCCAGGTCGTAGCGCAGAAACGCCTTGGCCTTCATCCAGTCGCGCTGTACGGTGCGCAGTGGGAGCTGCAGAGCCTCAACGGTTTCCTGCTCGGATAGGCCGCCGAAGTAACGGCATTCGAAGACCCGGCAGAGGCGGGCGCTGGTCTCTTCGAGCCTGGTGAGCGCTTCGTCGATCAACAGGGCCAGCTCGGCCTGCTGATCGATGGTGACGGGAACGCTGTCGATCGATACCGGTCGCCGCCCCTGTCCACGTTTCTGGGTCACTCTCTTGCGCGCCTGGTCGACCAAGAGGTGCCGCATCGCCCGGGCAGCCACGGCGAAGAAATGCGCCCGGTCCTGCCACTGGGCGGAGGTCTGATCGACGAGCTTGAGATAAGCCTCGTGGACGACCGCGGTCGTGTTCCAGGTCGCCCCCGGCTTGCCCTTGGCCAGCTGGCGACGCGCTATACGCTTCAACTCTGGATAGACCAGGGGAAGCAAGCGGTCGAGTGCCAGCGGATCTCCGGCGCTATGGGCGCTCAGAAGCTGCGTGATCCCCTGTGGGGTGGCCGCCCGGCCCTGGTCTGACTTCAAGCGTTGTGCTCCCTCGGGTAGGTCGGACGGATTAACCTCAAAGGTTGACTACCGGTGGTGAAGCGCTCTCAATGTATGGCGCCGCCAACTCGGGCCGGCCCCAGCGCTCGTACAGGCGCCGAAGCCGTCCGGCCGCTTTCCGTGTCTCGAGGCGCCGCGAGCCCACCTCTTCGACGAGTCCTTCATGCGCCTCGAGCAGCAGCGGCTCGGCTTCCTCGAACCGCATTTCCAACGTGTACAGGGCTCCCAACAGGCTCTGACCTTGCAGCTGCCGCGAGCTGCCGAGCGCCTCCCCGCGGATGACGGCGCGCTCGACCCACGGGCGGGCCGCCGGAGCGTCGCCCATGGCCACATAAAGCTCCGCGAAGCCAAAGGCGACCTTGTCCAGACTCGTCTCCTCGGGCAGCATCTTGCGCCAGCGCGCCAGGACCTCTTGAATCTCTTTCTCGGCCACTTCGTACTGGCCGTGCTCTATTCTCACGCCGGCGAGATTGGCCAGAATGATGATGGCATTCGGATGGTCCGCTCCCAGGCGCTGCCGATAGATGGCCAGCGCCTCTTCCAGAGCCGCAATCGCCTCGTCCCTCAAGTCCATGCCATCCAGGCCCAGCGCCAAATCGTTGAGTGTCTCAGCCACGCTCTCGTGCCCCTCGCCCAACACTCGCCGTTGTACGGCCACCGCCTCGCGCATCGCGTCGACGCCGGCTTTCGCCTCCGCCGGTGAGCGCCGGGCCCTGAAGTACTGCAAGATCGCGTCCTGCCCGAAGACGTGGAGCGCGCGAGCGTAGCCTGCCGACTCCTCCGCTCCCTGCTCCCTGTAGATGCCGAGAACCTCTTGGATCAGACGCGGCACATCCTCCACCATGCGCCGATCGGTGTTGCTGACGTTTTCGCCCAGAGCGAGAATTCGCGCGTCGAGTACTTCGGCGACTTCCAGCGCACGCTCGCCGAAGATCTCACGGCGCAGGGTCAGCGCTTCGAGGATGGCCGGATCGGCCTCCTCGATTCGTCCGGCTTTGCCCAGGGTACGTCCGTAGTCCAGCAGTGCCTTCGCCAAGCGCGGATCCTGCTCCCCGTAGAGCGAGCGGTTGAGTGCCACGACCTCGGCCATGATGTCGGGAGAAAGCTCGAAGCGCTGCAGATTGTGGAGCCCTTCGCCGATCGTTTCAAGAAGGCGGAGACGCATCTCGGGCTGCTCGGCAAGCTGTTCGTTGACGATGCCGGCCGCGCTTTGCAGCAACTCCGCCGCAGTCAACGTGGTCCCACCACCCAGGTCCGGGTCGGACATGCGCAATAGATCCAGAACCAGGGCGGCGACTCCCTCCGCCCGGTCACGCTCACCGCCGGCAACCCGGGCCTGCCAGGCGGTGCCGGCGAGTCCGGCGAGCAGGGCGAGAACTACCAGTGCCGTTGCCACTACGCCGACCGTGTGCCGCCGCATGAGTTTTTGCGCTCGATAGAGGCGGCTGCTGGGACGCGCCGTCACGGGCAGGCCCCGCTCGAACCGCTCGAAGTCGTCAGCCAATTCACGCACCGAGCCGTAGCGCCGCCGCGACTCCTTGGCCAGAGCCTTGAGCACGATGTTGTCGAGGTCGCCCTTGAGCCGTCGCGCCGGTACCGGTGCCTTGCCGCCGATCGCCACAAGGCTCGGCGCCTCGATGACACCGTGAGTCACCTCTTCGGCCACCTGCTGCGGTGTCAGGTCGGAGAACTCGTAGGGCGGCCGGCCGGTGAGCAGCCGATAGGCCACTACACCGAGAGCATAGACATCGGTGGCGGTAGTGATCGGCCCGCCCGTCACCTGCTCGGGGGCCGCATACTCCGGCGTCAGGGGCTGCAACAGCGTTCGGGTCTGCCCCTCGCCGTCACCCAGCAGCTTGGCGATGCCGAAGTCCAGAAGTTTGACCACTCCGTCCCCGGTGACCAGAATGTTGGCCGGCTTCAGATCGCGATGGATGACCAGGTTCTGATGGGCGGCCTGGACCGCCGAGCACACCGCCAGCAGCAGCTTCAGGCGGGCGCCCAGCCCGAGACCGCCGTCGTCGCAATAGCAGTCGATCGGCACGCCGTCGATATGCTCCATGACGATGTAAGGGGTCCCCTCATCGGTCACGCCGCCGTCCAGGAGCCGAGCGATGTTGGGATGCTGCAATGCGGCCAGGATCCGGCGCTCGGCGAGGAACCGGCGGCGCAGCTCCGGCACGTCGAGCTCTTGCGGAACGAACTTGATCGCCACTCGCTGCTCGAAATCGCCCTCGGCTCGCTCCGCCAGATAGACCACACCCATGCCGCCACGGCCCAACCTCTCGAGGAGACGGTACTTGCCCACCCGGCGGCCGCCGGCGTCGGTCTCCGCCTCGCCGGCAACGCTTTCCACGAGATCGCCGAGACCATCAGAGACAGGCTGGTCGAGAATGTCGTTGTGCGTGACCGACCCGGCCAGCAGACGCTCGACCTCGCGCCTGAGGACCCGGTCGGCATCGCAGAGTTGATCCAGCAGCGCAGCCCGCTGCCCCGCCGGTTCATCCAGCAGTCGATCCAGAATCTCTTCCAGGCGGGCCCAGCGGCCCGGATCAACCGGTTGCAGGTCGTCTAGATTTCGCACGCCGTGAAGGCGCGATTGTACAGCGACGCAAGACGACGTCTCGAGACCGGCCCGCTTTCCAGCCATTGCCAGCGATTCCGGCCTCTATCGGACGTCGCGCCCACGCCCAGCCACGATGTTCGCTGACGGCGCCGAGGCCGATCTGCCCATCCTGCGGTAGCGAGCTCCCGTGAGGTAGGCGAAGGCTCGAGCTGGTCGCTCAGGACTCGGCAGCTCGTTTCGGGACGCCTACATCCAGCGCACGCGGTACTCGCAGAACTCGTCTCCGCGCCGGGTGCAACTGATCTGATCGACGACCGGAACCGAGACCCCGGTTCGCTGCACGAGCGACAGGAGCAGGCCGTCTTGTAGGAAGTAGTTGAACGACCAGGTCTTCCCGTTAAGGTGACCGAATGGGATCATTTGGAACCCTCGGGTTTACCCGCGGGAAAACCCGGGTCGGCAGCGAGCCGCGCTGTACCGCAGCGTTCTGCGCTGGCACGCCCTAGAACGGAAAGAACACCGGCACGAGAAGCACCAGCAGCACGAAAAGAAGTAGC
>JBHHWO010000247.1:0-3972 GCA_046756565.1 Thermoanaerobaculia bacterium
TCCCTTGGCTCTCGCAACGCGGCCTTCTCGACTTCTACCACGGGCTGCTAGCGGGTCGAAGGCCGATTGTCGGGCCGTGGCTGTTGCTCAGGGTACGACGGCCGGGATCGGCGCGAGCCTGCGGAAAGTGAATTGAAGCAGCGTCACCATGGGCTTGATCCCAGCGTCCCTACTCCGGGAACAACGACCGATCCAGCCCCGGGAGGATTCTCAGAGCATTCTCGTAGTAGAGTTTCCTCAGCACTTCGTCGGGGAGAGCCATGCCGTACATCTTCCAGAACGCGTGGCGGCGGCGGTAGTAGTCGAAGTACTCGTCGTTGGTCTCGAGGACCCGGAAATAGACGTGGTACTCCGCCGGAGTCCAGGCGTCTTTGCCGAACAAGACGCGGTCCTGGTACTCGACGAACCACGCCCGGGCGGTCTTCGGCTGGCGCCCGAGCTCTCCCAGCACGGCTCCGATCTCGGTGTAGACGTTGGGATACCGGTCGAGGATCTCGCCCAGGCCAGCCAGGTCGTTTCCCATCCATCCTAGATGGGCACTGATGAATGTCGTACCGGGGTGCTTGGCGAAAACGTTGTGCTGCTCGCCCATGATCTGTTCCCAGGACGGGACCAGCTCCGGATCCCGGTAGCGCTCGGGACGTTGAATGAGCTCGAACAGGCGCTCGTTGTCCTTGTCTTTGGGCAGCCAGAACGCCGCGGGCTCGCCGGAGTGGATCAAGACCGGGATGCCGAGCTCGCCGCATCGGGCCCAGATCGGATCCAAGCGCTCGTCGTCGACCGCGACGCGTTCGCCCTTGTAGTCGACGACGTCAAATCCCAGGCTCTTGTAGATCTTCAGGCCCTGGGCGCCGTTGGCGACGTCAGTCTCGAGCTGAGCGAGCGTGGCTTTGAGCCATCCCGTCGCGCCGAGGTCGGTGGTGTCGATGTTGGTGAAGACGAGGAAGCGTCCCGGCGCGCTGTTGCGTGCGTTTTCGACCGAGGTCGCGAGATAGTCTCCGCCGCGAAGCATGAATCGCATGGAGCCGTCAGGGTTCCGGGACCGGTTGAAGCTCCGCCCGGACAGGTTGACCATGACCGCCATGTTGAGAGCGTCCATGTCGGCAACGACATCGGCAAGGTTCTGATCGGCCATCTGGAAGAGGTGGCTGTGAACGTCCACGAACGGGTACTTCGCGCGAGTGATCGCGGTCTCCGGGACCACCAGTGTCGAAGGCGGGTAGTAGTGGTAGAAGACCGGCCAATCACCCTCGTAGGTTTCGGTGATGTCCTCGGATCTCGCGGACGAAGGCCAGGCGAGAACCAGGAGCACGAGTAGACGGCAAACGGTTTCTGTGCGCATGGTGCGGGCGATCTTACCCGCTGGCGTCGAGTCCCGAACCCGGAGCGATCGACAGCGCCACTCGGAGCGGTCTAGACCGACTCGTCGTCTTCGGCTTCGAGCTCGAGCTCGCGCAGGTGCCGACGTCTTCCGAGCCAGACGTTCAGCCGGTTGTCGCGGGAAAGGAACGGGATGACCGGCGGTTCGGGATTGTAGCAACGCGTGAGGTGGTGCGAGGCTATGGAAAGATGAGATCGATGCCCGACACGCGCCGGCAGCGAGGGCCCCACCCGAAGGATCTCGGCTGCTTTGGCGAAGACCGTCTGCCGAACCTGCGGCGTGCGACCGACGAGCTCTCGTGGCTACTCGGCCGCGGCTACTCGCCCAAGGCCTCGCTCAAGCTGGTCGGCGACCGCTACGCCCTTCGAGACCGGCAGCGCAAGGCGCTCCAACGCTGCGCGGCCAGCGACGAGGAGCGCCGTGAGCGGGACAGCCGGCGCGTCGAGCCCGACGAGCTGGCCGGTGAGACGGTGATCGTGGATGGCTACAACGTGATCCTGACTCTCGAGGCGGCGCTTTCGGGAGGAGTCCTGCTGTTGGCACGCGACGGCGTGCTGCGCGACCTGGCTTCGCTTTCGGCGCACTACCGCCGCCTGTCGGTGACCCGGCCGGCAGTCGAGCTCTTGGTCGAGGCTCTCGCGGGCTCGGGGGCCGTTTCGGTCGAGTGTCTTCTCGACCGGCCGATCTCGAACAGCGCGCGACTGAAGCAGCTGATCGAGGGAATCGCCACCGAGCGAAACGCGGCGTGGACAGTGCGCCTCTCCGGGCGAACCGACGGAGATCTCAAGCGCTCACCGCACGTCGTGGCCTCGGCAGACAGCGCGATTCTGGACGCCTGCGAGCGCTGGGTCAATCTGGCCCGCTGGCTCGTCGAGACCCGGCTGACGGGGGCCTGGGTGGTTGATCTTTCGGAGTAGCGGCGCCGAGCATACTGTTTCGGTGTCGCGGCCGACCGGAGTCTGCCCTCGCCGAGACGGAGGTCGACCGCTGCCAGCTTCCGCGGGCGGTGTCTGAGAGTGGTCCGCATGAGATACTGGCGCGGTTTCAGACAACTTGTTGTCCGAGAGGAGGTTCGGATGAATTGGAAGCTGATCGTTCTGGGCGGTCTTGCGTTTTACGTGACCATGTTCGTGATTGCCATGGCCACCGGCCCGCTGTTGCACGAGGGCATCCTGGACCCGCTCTACATGGAGAACTCCTCGTTCTGGCGTCCGGAGCTCAATCAGGACCCGCCGGACATGGCGTCGCTCATGCCGCGTTGGATTACGGTCGGGCTGCTGATGGCGTTTGTCCAGGTCGCGCTCTACGGCTGGATTCGAGGTGGCTTCTCGGGCGCGCCCTGGCAGAAGGGTATGAAGTACGGTTTGTTGCTGTCGATCCTCGGCTGCGGCTTCATGGCCGGCTTTTCCGGAATCTTCAACCTGCCCGAGAAGCTCTGGCTCTGGTGGGGCGCAGAGCAGTTCTTCTACTACCTGCCGGGCGGTGCGGTCCTGGGCTGGCTCGGGGGAAAGCTGGCACCCGAAGGCGCCTAAACCGGGCTCGCTCGCCCGCAGCTTAATGCCGCGGCTACAATCCCGGCTCTTCCTCGGGATCCGGGGAACTTTCTCTTCAACAGGGCGTTATACGGGTTGGAGCCCCGGACCGGGGCCCGCATCCACAGCAACAGGAGGAACCTTCGAATGCGAACAAATACCTTGAAGACACTGGCTGCCTGTTTCGTCGCAGCCCTGATGCTGGTCGCGGCGGCCCAGACGGCGCTGGCCGATCACGACGGCGAAAAGCGCGTCCATATCAAGAAGATCGTCAAGTGCGAGGACGGCGATTGCACCGAGAGCATCGAAAACCTGGATCACGGTGTCGAGGTCATAGTCGATGGAGACATGTCCAAGCGCGTTCATGTCAAGAAGATCCGCTGCGACGGCGAGGACTGCGAAGAGCACGACGGCGCGCACAAGATGATCTTCGTCGGCGACGGCGACGTCGAGATCATGAGCGGGGACGAAGGCTACTCCTGGTTCAGCGGCCACGGTGTTCACGGTGGCGGATTCCTGGGTGTGGGCCTGACCGAGCTGACCTCGGAGCTGCGCGAGCACTTCGGCGCTCCGGGAGACGCCGGCGTGATGGTTTCGAAGGTCATGGACAATAGCCCGGCGTTCAAGGCCGGCCTCTCGGTCGGCGACATCATCACGGGAGTCGATGGAGAGGACGTCTCGAACGGCTCGGCGTTGGCGCGAATGATCCGGGGCCACGCGGAGGGTGACGAGGTCGTTTTGAGTGTGCTGCGGGACGGGGCCACCCAGTCGATCACCGCCGCGATCGAGGAGCGCGAAGGTGGACTTCACGGGGCGCACATGAAGCGGCTTCACGAACGCATGGGCGACATGCACAAACGTGTGAAGAAGATCAAGATCCAGTGCGACAGCGAAGACGGCGACTGCCGGTCGAACGTGGATGTCGCGGGATTGGACGATTTCGACTGCGGTGGCGCCGAGGAATGCGAGGTTCATGTCGAGTGCCGGGACGGCGACTGCACGTGCACGGTGAACGGCGAGGACACCGACTGCAGCGGCATCCCGGGCGTTCCCGGCCGC
>JBHHWO010000248.1:0-3912 GCA_046756565.1 Thermoanaerobaculia bacterium
CCGTAGGGCGGGTGGTCGAGCTGGTCGACGACCAGCTCGACCTTTGTCGTGAACGGCATGCGCTGACGGAAGTCCTCCAGGTCGCTGACCGTCGCGTCGAGTCCCGCGGCCCGGAGGCGCTCGCTGTAGAAGCTGTTGCCGGGGACGATCTGCCGCAGTAACGAGCGTAGCTGGTCAAGCTGGTGCCGCTCTAGGTCTTCGCGGCTGGCAAAAAGGTCAGTCACTCTCCGTACGTTCCGCACGGGCGGGGTCGGACCTCCACATCTTAGCCGCGATCGCATTCTCCCACCTGGCACCCAATCGGGGCCCTCGTGAAACTCACCTGGCCAGCGGCCCTGCGGCGTGAGCGCACGCTTAGGGCAAGCGGGCCGGCGACGAGTTGGCCAGCGCCCAGGCGCACCCCTCCAGGTGCCCGGATGGTCCTGGCGGCCTACTCCTCCGAGGGTGCCGCCGACTCCGAGTCCTCGACCGAAAACTCCATTAGCTCAACTGGAAGGCCGGCCACGCGCCCCCGCGGTTACTTGACCTCGACCGGCACGGTGTCGCTCCCACCACCGCTCGACGTCACCGTCACGGTTCCGGGATTCGCGGTCACGTTGGGGAACGCTTCCTTGAAGCGCCCCGCGTCGTTGGCGACGGGCTCGGTGCGCGCTCCGAAGGTGGCCGTCAGGGTCGCCGCCGCGCTCGACGCCGTGCCCTCGATCTCGAGCACCGCCTTACCGCTGTCCCACAATGCCTTGGCGATCGTGACGCTGTCGGCCGGCGGTGGCGGCGGGTCGCCGACGGTGATCGCAATCGAGTCGGAGCCGGTGGCGCCACCGGTGTCGGTGACCGAGGCGGTAACGGTGTGATTGCCGTCGGACAGGATGGCGGCAAAGGAGCCGCCGGTGCCGATGGCGCCGTCGAGGTTCGAGCTCCAGGCGAGCCCGGCGGTCAGGTCGCCGTCCTCGGCGTCGCTCGCCGTGCCGGCAAAGCTGATGCTGGCGCCGGAGGCGAAGGTCGAGCCGTCCGCCGGCGCGCTGATCGTGACCACCGGCGTCGCGTTGCCCGGGGGCGGATTGCCGTTGTCCTTGACTTCCACCCTGGCGAGCACGGCGGAGGCGGAAAGACCACCCGAATCAGTAACCGAGGCGGTTATCTGGTGCCGGCCCTCGGAGAGCGAGCTGGTGGTGAACGAAGCCCCGGTGCCTATGGCGCCGTCGAGGTCCGAGGTCCACGCCAGACCGGCCGAGATGTCCCCGTCCTCGGGGTCGTTCGCGGTCCCTGAGAAGGTAACCGGGAAGAAGAGGTCGAACTTCGAGTTGTCGGCCGGAGCCGTGATGGTCACGGTCGGAGGCGCATTGACGGGAGGCTGGCACGCCGCTGGCAGGGAAAAACCGTTGACGGGAAAGGTGCTGTTGGGACCGCCCGAGATGGCGTCGGTGCCGAGGCCGAAGTTGGCGAACACCTCCCACAGCATGCAGACATCCTCGCCGGCGAAGTTGTCGGTGGCCACCTGAATGATCGCATCACGGTTGTTGACGAACGTCGGCGAGCACAACGTCACCTTGAGACCCTCGTTGACGTAGAGCAGAGCTCGCTGGTTGCCGGCCCATCCCGGCGCCGGGTTGTGAAGATCCGGGTCGAAGCCGTGCACGGCGACCAGGGCCCAGTACATCTCCCAGATCACCTGTGCCCACACCGAGCCGACGCCGTGCGGAATCGCGAGTCCCGAAATCGACTCGTACGTGAAGTTGTTGATCGCCGGGTCGGTCGAGTATGGCTGGGTCCGGATGCCCGGTCCGTTGGGCGGCTGGCCGAACAGATAGGTGCCGATACCGCGAGCGTCGGTTCCGAGGTCGCCCAGCTCGGCGGTGTAGACCAGGGCGAACCAGTCGCTCCAACCCTCGCCGGCTTGTTGCAGGTTGCCGAGACAACTCGAGTTCGACGGACCGCCCACCTGCCGGTTGGAAATGCCATGACCGTACTCGTGAACGATGACGCCGTTGTCGTAATCACCGTCGGCCGCGGGAACGGTGTTGGTGCAGGTGAACATCTGCATCCTGGGGTTCGCGCCGTCGGGCGGCGTGCCAAAATTGGCGTTGCAATTGCCCGATCCGTCCAGGGCCTCGGCGTTGACCGAATCGGAGCCCAGACCTCCGAGGCCGAAGTTGTTCTCCTGGAAGTTGCCTGCGGCCTCGTCGAAGCCGTATTTGTACTGAATGTCGTGGATCGTGTTGTTCCAGTAGAAGAGGTTGGCGACCGCGGCGGGAATCGAGCTCGCCGGTGGTGCGGTGAGGTCGATCGGGAAGTCGCAGCTCAGAGCCGCGCCGCAGCTCGGCTGCGACGCCGGCGGTAGGTTGTTGGCGTCGCGATCCTCGTAGGCGTGGACGTTGTTGCCGTCCATGATCGTCGTCGCCGCGTCGTGCCAGCCGCCGGGTGAACCGACCGGATCCGCGGGATCAAGGAGGAGCACTCGCCCGTCCGCGGGGGGCAGCGGACTGGTGTGGTTCGGGCTTTCGACGGGCTCGGCATAGACGCGGTATTGCGCCGACGAGGTCCAGTCGAACCTCGTCCAGACCCGGCCGGAAGAGGCGTCCACCGTGAAATCGTAGAAGTGCCGGTCGTCCGGTGTATCGATCTGAAAGTTCCAGACCAGGCGCACCTGTCCGGCTCGGATGGGCAGCCACATGAGCTCCGCCGCGATCGACCGGCGCGAAACCCCCGGCCATGTCAGCAAGGTCCGGCGGCGAGGCGAAGTCCCGCGAGCGCCGACCTCGGGACCGATCACGAGCTCCGATCCCAGGTCCAGCGCAGCCGCGGCTACGCCGCCCTCGGCGTCGAGCAGCGGATCTGCCGACACGCCGATCACCGCCTCGGCGAGGTTGGGGAAAAAGCCGTTGTTGACGCTCAGAACGCGGCCGTCGCGATTGATCGTGATCCCCATCTGGGCGTTGTACACCGCTAGCCCGCGGTGAAGCTGGCGCAAATAGATGTGCGTGGCGCCGGTGACCTGGCTGTACACCAGATCGGTGACCTCGTGTCCGGCCAGGTCGGCAGCCGTGAGACCCAGCAGATCGCGATTGGATCTCAAGTAAGCCAGGGCCACGGTCAATGGCTCTGCGCTTCCAAGACTCGGAGCGCTCAGATACCCGTTCGGATTGACCAGCGTGCGCGTGACCCCCGTGGTCGCGTTGTAGGACACGGTGAGACCGGCGGCGGCCGCCGGCAGCGCTTTCGCAGCCCCGAGCTGTCCCGCCGAAGGCTCGGCCCGAAAGCCTAGATTGTGTTGAATCCGGGCGTCGAAATGACTCGACGCCTCGGGAGCGGCCGCCTGGACCACTCCGGCGACGGCGAGAAGCCCGAGCCAAAGGAGTGCTGTGTTGCCGTGCGATCGCGCCGCCAAGACGCGATCCTCGGTCGTTCCCGAGCTGGTTCCGAGCTTCATCCAATCGTCTCCTCTCAGTCAGAGTCTCGAATTCGCTCCGGCGTGGCTTGCGCACGCGTCCGGGCTTTCGTTTTTCTACGTGATGTCGCATGAAGGTAGCATGAACACGTCGAACGAGGCAATCGTGGCAGCAAAAGACACGCGATGGATGCACGCCAGCGAAAACGACGTGTTTATCGAGACTCGGGGCGACCTGGTGGCCGAACTCGAACCGTAGGGAAACCGGTCACGCCCTGGATAGCAGAATAGAAGGGCTGCCTAGAGTGTGTCCGGCGGCTCACGCTCGGTCAGCCGGGCGTCGGTGCGAAAACCACCAAACCCGGCTCTCCCTTCTTTCCTCTTCACTGCTCAAGCAAAAACAGAACCTCCTCCACCGGAACATCCCGGCCCTTCAGGTAATCCTCAAAGCTCATCGGAGCCTCGAGCTCCGGAGCTAGTGTCCCGTGCGGCAAGTTCCTTTACATTCGAGCGGTGCTGCATTCCGC
>JBHHWO010000249.1:0-3889 GCA_046756565.1 Thermoanaerobaculia bacterium
GAGCGCGCCCTGTCTCTGCTGGCCACCGGGCGCTACAACACCGCCGCCGGCACAGACGCTCTCTCTTCCCTCACGACCGGACAGCACAACACCGCCGTCGGTCGCGATGCGCTCCTCATTGCCACAGGAGACCGGAACACCGCCGTCGGCTCCCAAGCCCTTTCCTCCATGACGGTCGGGGACAACAGCACGGCTGTCGGGTATGCGGCACTTCAGGTCAACACCGCCTCGGGAGGCACGGCGCTCGGAGCCTCTTCGCTCAAGTCGAACACGAGCGGCCTCAACAACACCGCCGTCGGCTCCGGCGCACTGCGCTCGAACCAGACCGGCGACAGCAACACGGCTGTCGGTCAATACGCTCTCAACAGCAACAAGACCGGCGGCTACAACACCGCCGTCGGCCGTTGGGCGCTGCGCGTCAGCACCGCTGATCTCAATACCGCCGTCGGCGCCTGGGCGTTGCGAAGGAACACGACCGGTCAAGCCAATACCGGCGTCGGCCGGAGAGCGCTCGACGCCAACACTACCGGGAACAACAACACCGCCACCGGCACGGGAGCTCTCGAGGACAACACCACGGGCGGCAGCAACACCGCCAGCGGGTTCTCCGCTCTGGCCGTCAACACGACCGGATCCGGCAACACCGCCGACGGGGCGGGCGCTCTTCAGCTCAACGAGACCGGTCTCAACAACACCGCAAGCGGGGTCTCGGCCCTCGGGAACAACACCTCCGGGAACGCCCACACAGCCAACGGAGTCTTGGCGCTCTTCAGCAACACGACCGGCTTCGGTAACACCGCCAGCGGGTTCAGGGCGCTTTACGGCAACACCACCGGCGCCCGCAACGTGGGTCTGGGTTTCGAAGCCGGTTACAACACCACAACGGGTCACGACAACATCTTCATCGGTAACCAGGGAACTGCGTCCGATACCGCTCTGATCAGGATCGGTATCCAGGGAACCCAGACCAAGGCCTATATGGCCGGCATCTCCGGCACACCGGTCGCGGGCAGCGTCGTCACCGTGGACGCCAGCACCGGACAGCTCGGCACGAGCGGCGGGGGCGACGGTTCCCTCATTGACGCCGATCTCCTGGACGGCCTCGACTCTCTCGACTTTGCCGAATCGGTTCACGATCACGTCGGCGAGGAGTGGAGCGGAACAGCGGCGGCGGCGGGGGCCTTGCGCGTCGAGAACGACAGCGGCGCCGGAGGCTCCGCGGGCGCGGTGGGCGTGGCCTCCGCTGGCAGCGGAATCACCGCAGGTCTATTGGGCGAGAGCGCGTCGACCTCGGGCCGAGGGGTGCACGGACAGGCTCTCGCTTCAACCGGAACCACCTTCGGTCTGTTTGGCAGCAGCGCCTCGACCGCAGGCCGAGGCGTGTTCGGAACGGCCACCGCTATCAGCGGAACGACCTTCGGAGTCGTTGGCCAGAGCCTTTCGCCCAACGGCCGAGGCGTGTTCGGGGAGGCCACCGCCGCTAGCGGGACGACCTACGGTTTGTTTGGCCAGAGCGCCTCGAGCTCGGGCCGAGGCGTGTATGGGCTGGCCTCTTTTACCAGCCTCGGGACAACCTACGGTGTCTTCGGCGAATCCGGCTCGAGAGAAGGCCGAGGGGTGTTTGGAAAGGCCACCGATAGCAGCGGGGTGAACTACGGCGTCTTTGGCGAGTCAGCCTCGACCAGCGGCACGGGGGTGTTTGGAACCGGCAGAATTGGGGTCTGGGGCAAGGGCCAGGACAACGGCGTGATCGGCGAGGCAACCGCTGCCACCGGGCCCGCTAGGGGTCTCTCTGGAAACAGCAGATCGACCTCGGGCCGAGGGGTGTTCGGAGAAGCCACTGCCGGTAGTGGGTTGACCTATGGCGTCTATGGCCAGAGTGCGTCGACCTCGGGACTGGGCGTGTATGGGCTGGCCTCCGCCACCAGCGGGGCAACCCACGGCGTCCTCGGAGAAAATGCCTCGACTTCAGGCGTCGGGGTGCTCGGGTTCGCTTACGCCAGCACCGGGATAACCGAGGGTGTCTTCGGCCAGAGTTCCTCGACTTCGGGTCGAGGCGTCTATGGGGAGGCTACCGCCAACAGCGGGACGACCGATGGTGTCCATGGCCGAAGCGGCTCGCCTTCGGGCCGAGGCGTGTACGGGACGGCCGTCGCTAGCACCGGGACGACCTACGGTGTCTATGGCGACAGCTCCTCGACGGCAGGCACCGGTGTGTTCGGAGATGCCACGGCTACCACCGGGGGTGCCAAGGGCGTATGGGGCCGCAGTGCCTCGCCTTCGGGGCGAGGCGTGTTGGGATACGCCACCGCTAGCAGCGGGACGAACTACGGAGTCTTTGGCGCGAGTGACTCGACCTCGGGTCGAGGCCTATACGGGGTGGTCGGTGCCACCAGCGGAGTAACCCTCGGCGTCGTCGGCGAGTCCAACTCCGGCGATGGCTACGGAGGTTACTTTCGCAATTTCAACGGAGCCGACGACGGAGTCGGTCTGTATGCGCGCGGAGGTTCCGGCAATGCCGTGGACATCGTGCTCGGCGGTAACGACTCCTCGGCTTCCGGCGACAACGGCATCATCTCGTCGGATCCTGCTTTCACCGGCAGCGACATCTTCTTGGACAGCAACGATGGGGTGTTCGTGCGCCTCGATCGGGACAGCAACTCGGACGGCAACTTCTCGGTCCTGAATGGCGGCGGCGCCACCGTCTTCGACGTCGACGAGAGCGGCAACGTCGAGGTCAACGGCACCATGGTCCACAGCTCCGACCGGAATCGCAAGGAAAACTTCTCCGCTGTCGAGTCCGGGGCGATCCTCGAGGCGGTGGCCGCCCTACCGATCCAGCAGTGGAACTTCATCGACGACGAGGAAGACACTCCCCATCTCGGTCCCATGGCGCAGGACTTCTACGCCGCCTTCGGTCTCGGCGCCGACGAACGTCACATTGCCACGGTGGACGCCGACGGCGTCGCCCTGGCCGCGATCCAGGGACTGCACGAGCTGGTGCGGCAACAGCGGGTCTTGATCCGGGAGCTCGAGACGCGTCTTGCCACGCTGGAGGGCCGGTAGATTCATGGCACTCAGGGGTCGCCCGCACAAGACGGTAGTGGCTCAAGCCATTACCCACAAGACAAGGAGGTTCCGGATGAGTTGTGAACGTGTTTCTATGGTGGTCGCGGCCGCCACCGTAGCTCTGTGTCTGGTTGCTTGCCAGCCGGCGGCCGAAGAGCGTGCCGAGTCCCCTGCCGAGACCGTAGGATCCCTCTCCTCCGCCGGCGTGGTCGAGGTCACCGCGGTCGAGGTCGCGCCCGAGGACTTCGCCTTCGTCGCCCCAGCTCGTCTGGCCTCCGGCTGGACGACCTTCCGCATGACCAATACAGGCGAGCAACCGCACTTCATGCTGCTGTGGAAGCTCCCGGAAGGCGTCGAGTTCGCCGACTACGCGGATTTCGGGCGCATGTTTCAGGAGGAATATGACCGCTATTTCGGCGGTGAGGCCACTCGGGAGGAAATGATCGGCGGTGTCGTCGCCGGTCTTCCCGACTGGTTCGGCAAGCTCCGCGGCATGGGCGGCGTGGCCCTGACCTCTCCCGGCCTCACCGCCGAGACGACCGTCCTGCTCGAGCCTGGTGATTACGTGATGGAGTGCTATGTCGTCACACCCGAGGGCGAGTTCCACGGCTCTCTGGGCATGCTTCGGCCGCTGATCGTCACCGGGGAGAACACCGGCCTCGAGCCGCCTGAGGCAGACATCCGCATCACCTTGTCGAACTACGCGATGCGGGTCGAGGGCGATCTGAGCGTGGGCGAGCACGTGATCGCCGTGCACGCCACCGAAGACGCCGAAGGCATCATCCTCCACGACGTCAACCTGGCGCGCCTGAGCGCCGAT
>JBHHWO010000250.1:0-3795 GCA_046756565.1 Thermoanaerobaculia bacterium
AGCGGTGCCTATGTCGAGGAGGCGCAACGCAGAGATCGGCGACGAGGGCCGGCCATCTAGGAGCGACTTGGGTGTTACAGGCCACTAGCGGAGCGAGAAATCTCGGGTTGCCTGAACGCCTTGACAGGCAACTTTCTGATAGTATATTCTGTAATAACAGAAATAACTGAAAGATAGGGAATTCAATGGATTCACTCGGACCCGCAGCGAAACGATTTGTCGTGCATTGGGGCGAGATGGGGACTCGTTGGGGAATCAACCGCACGGTCGCGCAGATTCACGCCTTGCTCTATATCTCTCCGCGGCCGTTGAACGCCGAGGAGATCGCCCGGACCCTGTCTGTTGCGCGGTCCAACGTCAGCACCAGCCTCCGTGAGCTGGACCGTTGGGGAATCATCAAAGTGAGCCATGTCCTTGGGGACCGACGTGACTACTTCGAATCGCTCCAAGACACCTGGGAGATGATCCGGCTCATTCTCGAGGAGCGCAAGCGGCGTGAGATCGATCCGACCCTGCGGGTCCTGGAGGCCTGTCTCCGGGAATGCGAAGAGGGCCAGCCCGTCGATCCCCAGGTCAACCAGCGCCTTCGAAACATGCTCGGTCTCTTCAGCACGATGGACGCTTGGTTTCGAGAGGTCATGAGCCTGCCAAGCACTGAGCTCAAACGCCTGGTCGGGATGCAGCAAAGGGTGCGAAAGATCCTGCGGATTGGAGCTTGACTTGGCGACCGCTGCTGCTGCTCGGAGTCCACGGCCCGCGAATCCGATCGAACGGCTTGGCGCCGTGTGCCGCGCGCACGGGCCGACCGACCTCTCGAGGGGGCTGCTGGAGCTCGAGGCATGGCTCGCCAACGACCTGGCGGCCGTCGAGGCCGAGCTGGCGGCGCTTCCGCGTCGCGGCTCCGTGGCGAACGCCGGCGCCGGCCACCAGCTCGACCTGGGCGGCAAGCTCCTGCGCCCGATGTGTGTCGCTCTGGCCGCCAGGCTCGGTCGCGGCTTCGGGGCCGAGGCCCGCGAGATGGCTGTGGCAGTCGAGCTGATGCACAACGCGACGCTGTTGCACGACGACGTGATCGATCAGGCGGAGCTTCGGCGCGGCGCGCCGGCGGCCCGAACCGTCTACGGCAACGCCGTCTCGGTCCTGGCCGGCGACTGGCTGCTGGTCGAAGCGCTTCAGCGGGTCCACCGCTACGGAGACCGGGACTTGCTCGGACTTGCTCTCGACACGATCGACAAGATGGTCGCGGCCGAAGCGCTTCAGCTCGAGAACCGTGGCCGCGTCAACCTGGACCGGGCCGACTACTACCGGATCATCAACGGCAAGACCGCGGCGCTCTTTCGCTGGGCGATGTTCGCTGGAGCCTCCGCCGGGGGTCTGGCGTCTCACCACCGGACCTCTCTGGAGCGCTTCGGTTTGGATCTCGGGGTGGCGTTCCAGCTCGCGGACGATCTGCTCGACGTTGCCGGTGATCCTGCCGTGACCGGAAAGGCCGCGTTTGCCGACTTGCGGGAGGGCCGGATCAACTACCCCGTTTTGCTGGCGTTGGAGCGTGACCGGTTGCTCAGGCAGGAGGTGGAGCGGCAGCTCTGCGGCCAGGCCGACGAGCCGGTGCCGGGCTCGCTTTGCAGACGCTTGCAGCGGAGACTGATCTCGACCGGCAGCATCGAGGAGTGCCGGCTGCTGGCGCGCGAGTACGCGGACGAGGCGGTCGCGTGCCTGTGCTCCCTCCCGGACGGCCCGGGCCGTTCCGCGCTCGCCACTCTTGCCGTCGTAGCTGCGGACCGCGACAGCTAGATCACTCCTCGGAGATTCCGGTTCCTACAGCTTCACGCCAAGCGGATGCCGAGTCTCCTTTCCCTACTCGACGGCCGGCTCGAATCGCCAGAGCCCGTACGCAGCCGGATCGCCGACAATCAACCGAAACCGGGCCGGTTGGGCCTCGATCCAGTCCATCTCGGGGCCTCGAGGATGAAGAGACGCGACGTGGGTTATCCTCGCTTCACGCAGGCGACGTAGCCAGGCGGAGCCGTCGAGCTGGCCGGACCACTCGGCCCCTGGTCGCCAAGGTGTGGGGGACCTTCCGCTACGGGTGGGTGGAACATAGAGGAGTCGGTTCTGCAGGCGGGACCCCAGAAAGAAGTAGTAGAAGCCGGTCGGAAAATCTCTCGGGCCGCCGGCGATGGCGATCCGCTCGGTGCGCTCCGGGTGATCGACTGCGGCTGCCATCGGCACCCAGTATGTCGGTGGATCGTTGGCAACGCGGCTGCCGGTCAAGAGCTCGTACCGGAGACTGTCCCGATAGCTGCGCAGGGGCGCGACCGCCAACACAGCGGCGAGCAATGTCAGGCTCGTCGCGGTAGCTATTGCTGCCGTTCCGAACTCGCCCGGCCGAAATCTTCGGATTCCGTCCGCAAGGTACGGAAGGCTCGCCAGGAGAACCATCATCGCAACGAGCGTGGGCCATTCTTCCGGCGATCCATTGACCAGTAGGTTCGTGAGTACGGTTCCTACAATGCTCGCAACCACGATATAGGCGAGGATTCTCTGATTCGAGGTTCGAAAGATCGTCGGCACTCGAGCCGCCGCGAACATCGCGAGAACGACGAACGTCGGATAGAGGAATCGCCCGCTTTGACTCGCCAGCATCATCCTCGTCGACGCATAGCTGGGGCTGAAGTACGGCGCTGCGGTCGCGATACAGAAGAAGAGCGCGACGCCTGCCCATAGCAACGGTCGCCGGATAGCGCGAACAGACGCGGCGATTCCCAGCGGGAGCGCCACGATCGCCAGCGGGCCGAGACTGGCGCCCGAACCTGCTCCGAACATTCGCAAGAAGGCCCTTAGCTCTCCCCACCAGGACCAGCCGGGAGCGTCTCGCATCAATGCCAACGCTTCGCCTATCTCGCCAAGCGTGAAGCCGGCGAACCGTGCCGGAAACGGGCTCAGCGGAAGACCCAGTTCTCTGGTCGAGTGCAGCAGTATCGGCCCGATGGCGCAGAGTAGAGCCGTACCGCCGGCGAGGGCTCCGAGGCAAACACCGCGCCACGCATCTCGATTGCGTTGAATCACCGCAAGCGCGAGCAGAGGACTCACCGCGAGAAGCGGTAGCACTGTGACCTTGACCGCCTGCGCAGTTCCCCACGCTAGAAGCCAGAGTCCGACCGCGACCGGCGCCTGCTGCTGGCCGATCGCCCGAAGCAGGAACAGCAGGCCCCCCAACAGCAGAAGGTGAACGGCCACGTCGACATAGCCGCCCCCGATCCAGAAATAGACGCCGGGCACCGTGAGCAGGTAGGCGATCAAGAGACGCCGAGGTCCAGCGGAAACGGAGAACTGTATCGAGAGGGCATACAGAACTGCTGCGAGACAAAGCCAGACGGCAATGTCCACCCATAGGTATGCGGTATCGTCGCCGAAGGGGAGCATTGCCCAGGCAGCCAGGATCTCGCCTCCGGGCGGGAAGTACCGATAGTCCGCCCAAAAACCGGGGACAGCCAGGTCGAGGGGGCCGCCGGACTGAACCCATATCCCGGCCTTGACGCCGTGATAGGTCGCGGTGTCCCATCCCATGGGCGGCAAGATCAGGGCCCGGCCAAAGATAGAACCGATGAGGGCGACCAGAGCGCACCGGCCGAGGTGCGAGATACCCAGGCCGGTTCCATAGGCGTAGCGCGCCACGCCTTGGACGTCCTCAGCAAGGGTTGCGACGATCCGGCGAACCGGGATGCCGCTCCACCGGCGGACCAGAAGTGCCGTCAAGGCGGCCAGGCCGAGCGCCGCCGCCAGTCGAAAAAG
>JBHHWO010000251.1:0-3744 GCA_046756565.1 Thermoanaerobaculia bacterium
TGGGAGATCACCGTCGTGGCCGCTCCCTTGAAGATCGCTTTGAGCGTCGGGTTGCTCCTGGCTCCGAAGTACCATCATCGGCCCCCGCTCACGGAGAACGCAGCTTTCTACTATGTCTTGCGGAGAGCCCCCTGCGCGGATTGCCTGCCGCGTCTCCTCAGCCGACGCGCTCGGCCCCATAGCATCGATGCGGAGTCGGACCGGCCGGTGCCAAGGCCAGATCCTTGAGCCACCTCCCGCGCCGCATGCCTGATAGAGATGCTCGAGGTGTGGCCTCGCGTTCAGTCCGAAAACGCATCGGAACGTCGGGTACCCGTTCGGCTTCGCTCGGGGCAGGCTTCGACCCGACGGTACCGCCCGCTGGTCTCAACCGATCCGAGAATGCCGGGTGAGGCGCCGCCCGGGCTCGTCGTCGCCTTCGCGGAACCATGTGAGGAGGTGCACCATCCGGCGTGGCGAGTGGAGGGAGAGGGGAGGAACCGCGATTTGCCCGCACCGCAGCGGCGAAGGCCTCAGAGGCTCCTTATTGATGTCGACCAGCGAGGAGACGCGCAAATCGCCCGGACCGACCTCTCCACGAGCCCGCCGGATCGCACCGACGGAACGGTGGAGCGAGGCGACGAGTGAGGCCATCAATTGGCGCCGTTGGCGGGAAAGAGGCTTCGAAAACCAGTCGGGAGGGGACACCAAGGAATGGTGTCCCCGATACAAAAAAAGCCGGGGGGCTGCCCCCCCGGCCAGGTAACTCAGTTAAGAGTAAACCTTACCGCCAGTTGAGACGGACACCCAAACGCCAGACGCGCGGGCTGAGAGTCTCAGTGACGTTGTCGAACGCACTCGAGTTCGTCTGACGCCGACGCTGCATGACGAAGTTCTCGTCGAGCAGGTTGAAGGCATCCAGACTCACCGTGAAGCCGACGTTACCAGTGGGCGCGAACTCTTTTTCGAGCCGCAGGTCAATGGTCTCTACGTCATCGGAGCGGAACGTGTCGACGGCGCTCGTGACCTGAATGTCACGGCGCAGGCCATCAGACAGTCTGCTACGAGAGTAGTAGGGCAGCGGGGTACCTTCCCGGAGGAAGACGTTCGCCGCAACGTTGAAGCCCCACGGACGATCGGGAGCAACCTGGTACATGCCGTTGACATTGGCCTGCCAGGAGCTCTGCACGAATACGTCCTGCTTGGCGCCGGAACCGGCTGCCTGGACCGCGAAGAGACCGCCCTGGTTGTCGAAGCCGCCTTCGGCATCGTTGGGGTCGGACTCGTTGAGGTAATTCGGGCCCAGCGACCAGTCGGCGTCGCCGAAGTTGAAGTAACCACGGAGCATCCACTGGTTGGACAGCCTCTTGATCCAGTTGACGCCGTAGCCGAGGTACTCGACCGAACGATCGGAGTTCTGCAGCAACGTGCCACCAGTGCGCTCACCCTGGAGGGCGAAGACCGGTACGTTGTAGCTACCACCCTGCGGAAGCGAGCCGCTGACCGTGCCGTCGGGGGCATAGTCGGCGACCGTCGCGGGACGGATGTTGCCGTTGTCGTTGAGCAGGTCGCGAGTGAACAGATGATCGCTGGTGTCGCGCCAGGTGGCGCTTAAGCCAACTACGAACTCGGGCAGGAGCGCGTGCTCGACGGAGACAAGAATCTCATCCGTGATCGGCGCGTCCAGACCGCTGTCGATCCGGTTCGGGCTGACGGCCGCGCCGGGATCCGACGGATCGAAGTTGTTGGCGGAATCGAGACCGATGAAGGTGTCGACACCCTCATCCCAGACGAGATTCTCGTTCTCGTCGGTGAAGAGGTAGTACCCGTAGGCGTCGCCCAGGGGGTTGACATCGTCGAGGTTGCCGGTCGAGAGCTGCTCGGGGAACTGGGCGAAGCTGGCCCTGAGAAGGGTCTTCTTCTCCTCACCCAGAGCGTAGGTCACGCCGACGCGCGGCGAGATCGTCTCCCAATCGAAACCGGGGTCGATGCCGTTGTGCGAGACCGCGGGCAGCAGGTCCGGGAACGCGGGATTCGCGGCGATCTGGAACGGCTCGTTGAAGCCCTCCTGCAGATCGTAGCGGAAACCGACGTTGAGGGTCCAGTTACCCGAGCTGATCGTGTCCTGAGCCCAAATGGAGGTGTACTCCTGGGTGATCAGCGGAGTCTCGCCACGATGGGCGACGACGTACTCGAGGTTGCCGGGAACGCCGAACACGCCCAGGTCGACGACGAAGATGTCGCGGCCGGGCCAGTGGAACGGGCTCTCCGCCTCGAAATCGCGCAGGCGAGTACCGAACTTGATCTCGTGGTTGGTGTTGCCGGTGTTGAAGAAGTAGTTACCGTCGAGCTTGACCTCTTCGGACGGACGACTGGAGCTACCGGAGATGTAGCCGTTCTCCCAGATGCCGCTGGCGGTCCAAGTGGTCTCGGGCGCCTGCGCAAGGGAGTCCGGGCTGGTGCCGCAGGCCTTGCAGAACAGCGAGAAGCCGCCGTCCACCTTGGCCCAGGTGCCGCCCAGGAAGAAGCTCGAGCTGAAGACGTGGGTGTCTTCGAACTTGATGATCGCCGACGGGCCACGCTGATTCCAGGTGGTGGGCGCCGGGCGAGTCGGGCTCGCGTTACGACCGAACTTCCGCTTGTTACCGTTGTTCCAGGAACCGACCGCTGAGTTGTTGCCGGAGAACTGAGCGTTCACCTTGAAGGCCGTGTTCTCGAGGATCGTGTTGTCCTCCTGGACGGCCGACGGGCTCGAGCCACCGGTCAGGTTCTTGATGTCGTTGGTGCCGAAGGAACCCCAGAACCACAGCTTGTCGCGGAGAGCGGGACCGCCGGCCTCGACGCCGTAGTCCGTGATCTCGTTGATGCTGTTGCCGATGAAACGGGTCTGGTTGGGGCCGAGGTCGTTGTTCGGGGCCTGAATGTCGACAGCCGTCTGGCTGAAGGTGTCGAACATGTCGCCAGTGCGCAGGAAGCGCGCCGAACCACGGAACTCGTTGGTACCACGCTTGGTGACCAGGTTGACCGCGACGCCGGCGCCGGACTTGGTGACGTCGGTGCCGCCAGTCTGGAACTGCATCTCGGTGAACTGATCGAAGTCGTAGTAGGTCGAGGACGCGCCGACGGCGGCCATGTCAGTGATCTCGACGCCATCCACGAGGAAGGCATTCTCGTCATCCGACACGCCGGGGCCGACGAAGCTCGACTGCTGGCCGCTCTCGTTGCCGCCAACATTGATGCGATCCACCATGACACCCGGTGTCTGGGTCAAAACCGACCACGGATCACGGGCGGTGGGGATCTTCTCCAGCTCGACCTGCGAAATCGTGGTCTGCTGGGAAATCCGGCGCGAGTCGAGGAGCGGGCTCTCGGAGGTAACCGTGATGGTCTCCTCGACAGCCGCGGAAAGCTGGGCCTCGACGCTCGTGTTCTGGGCGACTCGCACGTTGACAGCCGGGAACTCTACAGTCGAGAACCCGTCGAGCGAGACCACCAGCGAGCAGTTACCGGGATCCAGGCCGAGGAAGCGAGCAAGGCCCGCCGAATCGGTGATCTGAATCTGGTCACCAGTGCCGCAATCAAGCGTCACGGTGGCGCCGGGTAGCTTGTTGCCTTCGGAGTCGGTGGCGGTAACAAAGACGTTACCGGTGTCGTCCTGGGCGACCGCGAGACCCGCGGTTGCCAGAACGGCTACGACACCAAGGACAACAAGCTTGCGAAATACGAAACGATTCATACACAAACCTCCTTGGTTGTGACTAGATG
>JBHHWO010000252.1:0-3699 GCA_046756565.1 Thermoanaerobaculia bacterium
CGGCCGAGCCTGCGTTCGAGCTCTTCGCGATACTCGTCGATCGGGATCGGGTGGCGGGCGACGCCGCTATTCATGGTCGCTCGGGCGACCGCCACCGCTTCCTCGATCAGGACGCGATGATCGAACGGTTTCGGGATCAAGTAGTCGCGCCCGAAATGCAACCTGTGAACTCCGTAGGCCTTCATTACCGAGTCGGGTACGTCTTGCTTGGCGAGGTCGGCCAGAGCGCGCGTCGCCGCGAGCTTCATTTCCATGTTGATCGCAGTCGCGCGGACATCCAGGGCGCCGCGAAAGATGAAGGGGAAGCCAAGTACGTTGTTGACCTGGTTGGGATAGTCGGATCTCCCGGTGGCCATGATGACGTCGCTGCGCGCGGCAACGGCCTCCGGGTACGAGATCTCGGGATCGGGGTTGGCCATCGCGAAGACGATCGGATCGCTCGCCATGGACCGCACCATGTCCTGAGTCACGAGATCAGGGCCCGAGAGACCGACGAAGACGTCGGCGTCCACCAGCGCGTCGCCGAGGGTGCGGGCCTTAGTGTCGCGAGCGAACTCTTCCTTGAACGGATTCATGCCTGCGGTGCGGCCGGTGTAGATCACGCCGCGCGAGTCGCACAGGAGCAGGTTCTCGGGGCTCACCCCGAGCGCGATGTAGTACCTGGCGCAGGCGATTCCGGAGGCGCCGGCGCCGCTGAAGACGACCTGGACGTTTTCGATCTTCTTGCCGGCGATCTCGAGCGCGTTCAGCGGCGCAGCGCCCGAGATGATTGCGGTGCCGTGCTGGTCGTCGTGGAACACCGGTATCGAGAGCGTCCTCTCGAGCGTCTCCTCGATCTCGAAACACTCCGGAGCCTTGATGTCTTCGAGGTTGATGCCACCGAACGTCGGCTCGAGGAGCTGAACCGTCCGGATGATCTCCTGCGAGTCATGTGAGTCGATCTCGATATCGAAGACATCGATGTCGGCGAAGCGTTTGAACAGAACCCCCTTGCCCTCCATGACCGGCTTGCCGGCCAGCGCTCCGATGTCACCCAGGCCGAGGACGGCGGTGCCGTTCGAGACGACCGCGACCAGGTTGCCGCGGGCCGTGTACTTGAAGGCGTCGTCGGCGTTGTCCTTGATCTCCAGGCACGGTTTGGCCACGCCTGGCGTGTACGCAAGCGACAGATCGCGCTGGGTCAGGCACGGTTTGGTGGCGACCACCTCGATCTTTCCGTGGCGTCCGGACGAGTGATAGTCGAGCGCCTCCTGCTTTCGAATCATGAGTCCCTTCCTCCTCACATAGCAGACTCCTCGCGGGACGCCGGAGCAACACTCGCGGGGTGAATCCCGGGCTGCCTGTCGGGGTGGGTGGGCTCTGCTAATCTCCCGGCACTCAGATCGAGATTCCCGTTCCCTCAAAGGAGGTTCCGTGCTCGACCAGCTTTCAGGATGGCTCACAGAGGCCAGTGGTTTCGTCTGGGGGCCGTTTCTGCTGATCCCGTTGCTGCTGCTGACCGGTTTCTTCCTGACTCTGCGCCTGCGCGGGATCCAGTTCACCAAGCTCTGGCATTCCCTGTATCTGGGTCTGATCGTGCGAAAAGAGCCAGGCGCGGAGGGCGATATCTCGCATTTCCAGGCCCTCATGACGGCGCTGGCGGCCACGGTCGGCACCGGAAACATCGTGGGGGTTGCGACCGCGATCGCCCTCGGTGGCCCCGGGGCACTCTTCTGGATGTGGATGACCGGCCTGGTCGGAATGGCCACCAAGTTCGCCGAGGCGATGCTGTCGGTCAAGTACCGGACGACCGACGAGCGCGGCGAGCAGGCGGGCGGCCCGATGTACTACCTGGCGAACGCCATCCGCTGGAAACCACTCGGCAAGCTCCTGGGGTTTCTCTTCGCCCTGTTCGCTTCGGTCGCAGCCTTCGGCATCGGAAACATGGTGCAGGCCAACTCGGTGGCGGACTCGCTCAACGACTCGTTCGGCATCTCGGTCAAGGCAAGTGGTTTGGTGATCGCGATCTGCGCGGGAGCGGTGATCCTGGGCGGCATCAAGTCGATCGGCCGCTTTACCGGCATGTTCGTGCCGATCATGATCGCCGCCTACATGCTGGGCGCGGGCCTGGTCCTGGTTCTCAATCTCGGCGCCATCCCGGCGGCCCTGGGCCTCATCTTCGAGAGCGCTTTCAGCGGCACCGCGGCGACCGGGGGCTTTGCCGGCGTTGCCATGGCGCAGGCGATCCGCTTCGGGGTCGCGCGCGGGATCTTCTCGAACGAGTCCGGCCTGGGCTCGGCCGGTATCGCCGCCGCCGCTGCTCAGACCAAGCATCCGGTGCGCCAGGCCCTGGTCTCGATGACCCAGACCTTCATCGACACGATCGTGGTTTGCTCGATGACCGGCATCGCCATCCTGGTCACCGGGGCGTGGAGCTCGGGTCTGAACGGCGCGCCGCTGACCCAGATGGCGTTCAAGACCGGGCTTGGCGGCGAGTGGGGAGGCTGGGTGGTCACCGTGAGTCTCGCGATGTTCGCCTTCTCGACGATTCTCGGATGGAGCTACTACGGCGAGAAGTCGATCGAGTTCCTGCTCGGCGCGCGCGCCATCTTTCCTTACCGGATCGTCTTCGTTCTCGCGGTCTACGTCGGAGCCGTGCAAAAACTCGAGGTCGTCTGGAATCTGTCGGACGTGATGAACGGCCTGATGGCACTGCCCAATTTGATCGGCCTGTTGTTGCTGAGCGGCGTCCTGGCGCGCGACACGCTGGCGTACTTTCGTGAACAGGAGGGCGCCTAGGCCATGACGAAAGGCTCGCAGGAACTGCTCACCCAGGTCGAGAACGAGCTTCACAAAGGAATCGTCGGCCAGGACGACCTGATCCGAGGGCTCTTGATCGGTCTCCTGGCCGACGGCCACGTCTTGATCGAGGGCGTGCCGGGCCTGGGCAAGACCCGCGCGGTCAGTCTCCTGTCGCGGATCTGCGACCTTCACTTCAAGCGAATTCAGTTCACGCCGGACCTTCTGCCCGCCGACGTCGTCGGCACCCGCATCTACAACCAGCAATCGGGAACCTTCGAGACGGTTCGGGGGCCGATCTTCGCGAACTTCGTTCTCGCCGACGAGATCAACCGGGCGCCCGCCAAGGTCCAGTCCGCTTTGCTCGAAACGATGCAGGAGAAGCAGGTCACGATCGGCAAGGAGACGCACAAGGTCCAGCTTCCGTTTCACGTGTTCGCGACCCAGAATCCGATCGAGCAGGAGGGCACCTACCCGCTGCCCGAAGCCCAGCTCGACCGCTTTCTCCTCAAGCTCGTGGTGACCTATCCGGACCAGGGTGAGGAGCAGGAGATCGTGCGTATGGTGATCGGCGAAACCGAGCTGCCGGCGGTCTCGAGCCTGCTCGATCACGAGGCGATTCTCGCGATGCAGAAGGACGTACGGGGGATCTTCATCGAGGACCGGCTGATCAAATACGCGACCGATCTGGTCCAGGCGACGCGCCGTCCGGCGGACTTCGATCTCGCGCTCGGCCACTACATCGAGTACGGCGCTTCGCCGCGTGCCTCGATCGCTCTCGCGCAGGCGTCGCGGGCGACCGCGCTCCTCGAAGGTCGGGAGGCGGTCGTGCCGGACGACGTCAAGGCGGTCGCTCATGGCGTGCTTCGCCACCGGATACTCCCGACCTACTTCGCGACCGCCGAGAAGGTCGACGGCGGC
>JBHHWO010000253.1:0-3669 GCA_046756565.1 Thermoanaerobaculia bacterium
CACCTGGGGCACCTCTAGTCGGGGAGTCATTTGTCTTCGATCTTGCACCTCACGTGCATCTTTCTCGGGCCATTGTCGGTTCCGGAGGCTTCCACAGTCGTCGCTCCGAAGCCGAGCTTTAGTGTCACCTTGACCCGAGCGTAGGCTCTGTATTCGTCGGGCTGACAGTTCTTCGGACACCGGTCTATGATTTCTGGGTCGGAGGCCTTCCTGACCGGATGGACAGCTAACTCCACAGAGATGCCGAAGAGCTCAGCCTTTAACTCAGTGACTACGCCCTCGAGTTCGACCTGGCAGTCACTGAGAGCGCAACACAAGCGTCGCCTCTTTCTTGGATCCTTGGGCTGAACGCGGCACTCCTCGAGCTTGTGAGTACAGACGAGGCAGGCCTTGACATTGGGGAATCGCTTCTTGACGGCTCGCTGGAACTTCTTGACATCGCCGGCAGTCAGGACCTTGGCCTTGACTGCATCATCCAAGAACCCAGCGATGATGCCTTCCTTGAAAAGCCTCGGTACTACGGAGTCGGCGACCTTCCTGCATCTTTGTTGCATCGTGCTCTCCCGAAACATCGCAGCGGCAAGGACCATGGTCCTGCCTGCAAGCGGGCTGGCGCAAAGCGACACCCACCCAGCTTCGGTTATGTTCGTTCTGTAAGTCTTTCCGTAATATGCGGGAGAACGGGATCGCCGTCAAGGGCCATGGGCTCCGACCGGCGAAGGTGCCGAGCCGCGAGTGTCAGGCGACTGCTATTGTGGGGCCTACTGTCGAGACGTGGACTACGACCTCCCATTTCGTCTCGGGCGACGCGCGTCAGAAGCCTGAGATGAGGGTGGCACCTCCAGGCGGGGAGCAGCCTTTTGTACCTGTCCCTCTTCCTCGGCCGCCAGCGGCCCCATGAGGGCAGTCATCGCACTCCCGAGAATCCAGGCGTGCTGTGTGACGCGTTGCATCGGCGCCGATGCTAACGTGATCAAGAATCGACCGCCTAGACTTTAGGGCTGGCCGCGCCGAGGGACGCTGCCGCGCTGGAAAGGACGCCCCTTCGAGTCGGGAAAAGATTGCCGGCCGCCGGTGAAGCGGCGCTAGGTTGAGATAGGTGGACGAAATGACAAGGACTTGCGAGCCGAGGACCCGGCCGTCCGCCTGGGCCTGGTTTTGGGCTGCGGCAACCCTGCTGACCCCGCTTGCCCTGCCGGCCAACGCCCAGATCACGACGAGCCGGATCGCGAGCGGCCTTTCGAGCCCGACCTATGTCGTCGCGCCGCCCTGCGACTTCAACCGCATCTTCGTGACCCAGCTCGGTGGCTCGATACTCATCTACGATCTGACCACCGAGTCGTTCAACCCGACGCCGTTTCTGACTCTGTCGGGGGTCTCCGGCGAAGGCCTTCAGGGGCTTGCCTTTCACCCCAACTACGCGGCCAACGGCTATTTCTACGTCTACCACTTTTCCAGCAGCCCAGCGCGCACCAGAGTGCGGCGGTTTACCCGCGATGCCAATGATCCCGACCTCGCGGACGCCTCGACCGAGCTGACGATCCTCGAGATCCCTCAACTGGCGGGCAACCACAACGGCGGATCGATCAACTTCGGTCCGGACGGCTACCTCTACCTGCCACTCGGAGACGGCGGTCCCCAATGCGACCCCAGCGGCCAGGCGCAAGACACCACGACGCTCTTGGGTAGCGTCCTACGGCTGGATGTCGACCGCGACGACTTCCCCGCCGACGCCGACAAGAACTACGGCATCCCTCCCGGCAACCCCTTCGTAGGCCAAGCCGGTCTGGACGAGATCTGGTCCTACGGGGTGCGGAACCCCTTCAGGTCGAGCTTCGACCGCGCCACCGGGGACTTCTACATCGCCGACGTCGGGCAGGGAGCTTGGGAGGAGATCAACTACCGGTCTGCCGCGAACACTGGCGGCGACAACTACGGCTGGAACATCCGCGAGGGCTTCACGGTTAGCGCAGGTGCCTCCTGCGCCCCGGGCCCAGAGCCCCCGGGCAACGTCAACCCGCTCTACGCGTACGCCCATGGCTCGGGCAACAGTCAGGGAAACTCCGTGACCGGCGGAAATGTCTACCGCGGGCCGGAGACCGACAACTCGATCCAGGGAAGGTACTTCTTCGGCGACTACGTCAACGAGCGCATCTGGTCGATCGATGCGGTCACCGGAGCGAACTTCTTCGACTGGACATCGACCTTCAACCACTCACCGGCCGAGTGGACCATCGACGAGATCGTGGGCTTCGGGGAAGACGGCTTCGGCAACGTCTACATCGTCGATCTGGGAGGAGAGGTTTTTCGCATCGAAGGCCCGGTGGGCTTCGTTCCCTGCCCCAATGAGGTCTTCGAGAACGACGCCGTCATGGGCACCGAGATCTTCGAGCACTGCCGGGTGATGGAGACCGGTCCCAACTTCTTCGTCGGCGCCGGGGGCGACTTGACCCTTCGCGCCGGCACCAAGGTGATCCTCAAGAACGGGACCACGATCGCCGGCAACCTGACCATCGAGATCGACGACACGCTGCAGGGGACGCCGCCCTAGAGGTGCCACCCGTTTCTGCCAGAAGCCGTGAACCGGGCGCAGGGGCATCCCGGCTGAGTCGCTCGGTTGGGACGGGCACCTGTCCGCCCAGCGCTCCCGCGGTACCTCCTTGCCTGAGAGAGCTCCGGAAGCGTTCTGAGAAACGGGTGGCACCTATTCTCGAGGGCACCTATTCTCGGGCTGGGCATCTCAAGTCAGGGGTCCAGCGCTTCTCCTGCCAGGGTTCGGCGCGTACCGTGAACAGTCTCATTCCCGGCTTGAAGATCGCTGTGTAGAGGCGGACCCGGAGCGGCAGCTCACCGGTCTCGAGCAACGACTTCAGCGCACTCAACGCCAGGGGGTGGGCGCGGCGAAACCGCCTGTACGTGCCGGTCTCGCCGGGAAAACGGTCATGTACCAGCGTGACTCGGCATCCGGGGTCAAGCGGCTCAAGTTCGACTGTGATGCGGCTGGGCGGATCATCGAGGTCGGCGGCCGCAAACGTGTGTGCGAAGTGGCGGGGTCGCTCGAGCGCCAGGATCTTGCCGCCAGCCAGGAGTCGCTCCCGGTTGTCCGTGACGAAGCGCCAGAGCCCTCCCGGACGCATCTCGGCCTCGAGCACGGCGTCAAAGTAGAAAGCGCGGGGCTCGCCAGTCCTTGTGAACGCCTCCCACACGGCCTCGGGCGGGGCGGCAACCACGAAGGCGCAGCGGAGATGGATGTCCTCGGCGCGTTCGGCCTCCGTGCATGCAACCTCGGAACCGCTGAACATGTACCCAACGCCGAGCACGAAGAGCGCTGCGAGCCCCAAGGCAGCTCCGAGAACAAGTCGCCACGGAGATCTCTTGCGCTTTGCTCCCGGTGATGGTCGACGGCCTTCCATCGCGGACTACTCTACCGACGAAGGGCGTGTTGTCGGTCCGGCTCAGTAGAGCCTCGCAGTGGGCTGGCCCTTCCTGGGAAGTCCGCGTCCTCATTGCACAAGAAACTGTGCACTTCCCGAGAAACGGGTGGCACCTCTAACTGGGCGGCGCGGCGCCTCCCGGCCTCGAGGGTAAGAGCTTTTCATAGCTCCTCGAGGACCCGGATCGGCCGTCGAAACCGACCGCGTTCACCCAGGTGAGCCGTCCAGGCTTCTT
>JBHHWO010000254.1:0-3634 GCA_046756565.1 Thermoanaerobaculia bacterium
GAGTGTCCCCAACGGGAGAGATCTGGAACACCGTTTTCGCCCAGCTCGAATCCTTCAACTCACTGAGGGACATGAGCTGAGCCGCGCAGGGGTCCCGCCCTGACGCGTGGCGACAACTGTCCGTGGCCCACCTGGCCGACGTCCTCTGCGTCTATCCAGCGGCACGGCTGAGTGCCGGCGACCGTGGCCTCCTGATCAGACCGTCGGTTTCTCACATCTCGAAGCACTCGACGGGCACGGCACAATGACGCCCATGAACGACTTGGTATTTGAGGTATCCCAGGAAGTGGATGGCGGCTTCGTGGCCGAGTGCCTCACCGAGGCGATCTTCACCCAGGCCGACAACCGGGACGAGCTGCGCTCCAACGTCCGAGAGGCGGTAGCCGCCCGGAAGGCTCCCGGTGCGGACGCCGGGGCCTAGGCCGGTATCAGAGCCCGAGCAGCGGCGAAGATGTCAAAACACCAGGGACAGGTCCGCCACGAACGTGTCGGCGCCGTCCCGATTCACGTACTGGAGCTGAAGCAGGTACGTGTACTTGGTGTTGGGAGCGGCGGCCGCGAAATACGGCACGTATGCAGTCCGCTTACCGTCCTCGCTGACGTTCTCGATCCGAACGCCGGCCGCTGATCGCATGCCGCCCCGTCTTCCGAAGATATACTCCGCCTCGAGGCTCGATCTGGCCCGCGTACCGGCCGCACCCGGGTCGTCAAGGCCGAGGCCTGCGGTCAGAAAGAGACCATTTCGCTCGTAGGTGCCCAGCGCGGTCAGCAGCCAGGTGTCGTCCTCCACGAAGGCGTGCGCTCCGATCGACCGGTGTCCCTTGCGATAGAACGTCTCGAGGAAAACGCCCTTGGGATCGTCCAGCTCGAAGCTCGCCGTCTCACTCGCCTCCTGACTGAGAGGAATCGAGAACTCGCCGGTGAAGGGCACGGTGACGGTATGGAACAGCCCATCGCCCGGCTGCGCGCCCCTTTTCGATTGATATGTGTAGCCGATACTCGGCGAGCGGCTAGAGGGCGAAAAGGTAGAAAGTGAATCGACTCTCGGGTCGGAATCACGGCTCACGCGCAACCCGTTCTTGAATAGCAACGGATCGCTCGGTGACAGACGCAGCGAGACGTCGACCTGGCCGAGCAGTCGATACTGCCCGAGCTTCAACGCGTGGCCGTCGGCAAACTCCCATTGGGCGAAGAGATCCTCGAAACGGCCTCCTCGGTCCCTCAGGGTTCCATCGCCGTTGAGTGAAAGGCTCACGATCCTCCACTCGACGAAGTACGACCACTGATCTCCCAGCCGGCCGCCGGTGATGAGCTCGACCTTCGGGAGAAAGAGATCGCTGGCTCCCCCCCCACCCTTGTCTTCGTACCGGCTCGTCAGCCACACGGCCAGGGGAGCCGTTCCGGAATTGCCCGCCGGGCTACCGCCCGCGTCCGGGTCGGAGGGTCTTTCGAATCGATACCCACTCGCCTGGAAAGCCAAGCCATGCGTGTTCAGCTTTGGGGGCACTTCGTGGCAAGCGAAACAGGCTACCCCCGTCTGGCGAGCGAACTGTGGCGAGGCCTGCGCCATCGGCGCCAGGCCCATGACGACGGCGCAAACGCCGATCCAGCCCAAGAGAGCGCCGCTACGCGGCCCGAGTGCTAACGAGAACCTCGGTTTTTGAGTAGTCATAAAAAAAAGTTAGCACATCCAAATTTTCCGATCAAGCAGCATCGTCACGCCTGCGAGGTGGCCAAGCTCCGCGCGTACGGCCTGACCACGACCCGCCGCGACGCCCAGACGATCTACTACCGGCTCTCGGATCACGAGTCACCGAGGATCCCGCCGATGCCGCCGGCCTGGTTGCCGGCAGCGTGGAACGGGAGGGGGTTGCGGTCGAGATCGATGCCCGTCGGGAGGGCGAAACAGAGTGATCTGCTCGGTGAGGGACAACGGGATCGGGATCGATCCGGCCTAGCACGAGAAGATCTTCGCCCGTGGAACTGGACTCGGTCCTCCATGTCGACGCTCTGCGTATTGTGTCCGGCGGACTGGCCGCATAGGGTTGGCCGACATGCGTCGCAAGGCACTTCTCCTGGCGCTGATAGGCGCTCTGGTGGTGGTGGTTGCCGCCTCGGCGGCCCGTCTGCCCACCGGCCCGGCCGACGGAACCGGAGAGACACGCTACCTGGTGCTGATGATCGTCTACGCCGGAGTCGCGCTGGTGTTCTCGTTTCTCTGCTCGGTCGCCGAGGCGGTGCTGCTGAGCGTGTCACCGTCGTTCATCGCCCACCTTCGGCAACAGGGAAAGCCACTGGCCGAACGACTGCAGCGCATCAAGTCGAGCATCGATCGCTCGCTGGCCGCGATTCTGACTCTCAACACGATCGCCCATACGGTCGGCGCCGGCGGTGCCGGTGCCGAAGCGGCCTCCTATTTCGGTGAGCGTTGGGTCGGGCTGGCGATGGCCGTTCTAACCCTGCTGATCCTCTTTGTCTCCGAGATCGTCCCCAAGACCCTGGGTGCCGTCTACTGGCGGGCGCTCGCCGGGCCGACCGCCGCTTTCGTCCGGATGCTGATCGTGACCCTCTACCCGCTCATCTGGATCTCGGAGCTCCTGACCAAGCTGATCACCCGAGGCAGGCCTGTGCACACCTTCAGCCGCGAGGAGTTCGCGGCGCTTGCCGACGTCGGCGTCGAGCGCGGCCAGATCGAGATCGAAGAGTCGCGGATCGTCAAGAATCTGTTCCGCTTCCGTGAGCTGCGGGTCGAAGCCATCATGACCCCGCGCACTGTGGTCTTTGCCCTGCAGCAGGATCTCACCGTCGACGCGGCGCTGGCCGAGCACGCGGATACAGCGTTCTCGCGGATTTTGATCTACAGCAAGAACCTGGACGACGTGCGGGCTTTCGTCCTCAAGAACGATCTGATGCGCGAGAAGCTCGCGGGCCGGGGCTCGTCGCGACTGCGCGAGCTGGGGCGCGAAGTGCAGGCGGTCAGCGAAAAGGCCTCGCTCGAGGCGGTCTTCGAGAGGCTCCTCGACAACCGGCTCCACCTCCTGCTGGTGGTCGACGAGTACGGCGGTCTTGCCGGGCTGGTGACCCTGGAGGACGTCGTCGAGACCCTGCTCGGAATGGAGATCGTGGACGAAGCCGACGAGACCGACGACCTCCGGCAGCTGGCGCGGCAGAGGTGGGAGGAGCGCCGTCGGCGGATGGAGCAAGAGAGGCGGTAAGTCGCGAGGCCGACCGGAAGACACCTATGCCGGCGCTCTGGAAGTGGCCGCCGCAATCGGCGAGCCCGCGACAGTCGATATCGACGCGATCTTCGGACTGGCCTCGGGTCCCGAGGTCTAGTCACAGCGCTGCCGCCACAGAGACTTCGAAAACCAGTCGGGAGGGGACACCAACCAATGGTGTCCCCGATGATGGTGTCCCCAACGGGAGAGATCTGGAACACCATTTTCGCCCAGCTGGAATCCTTTAACTCACTGAGGGACATGAGCTTAGCCGCCTGAGGCTTTCGCCCTGACGCGTGCTGACAACTGTCCGCATCGCCTCGGGGAGGTCCTGGAGCGGACTGGTTGGAACACCCCCAGTGATCGAGAACGGGCGGGACTCTCGCCCGCCCTTGGGCGCCGCACCAAGTCCCAAA
>JBHHWO010000255.1:0-3591 GCA_046756565.1 Thermoanaerobaculia bacterium
GTACCGTAAGACCTTGTCGCGCGACCATCTGGACTTCTGCCACGGGCTGCTAGGCGTTGCCTCCCAGCTCGACAGGGTTCACTCTTAAGACGGATTCAGCGTCGGTTGGGTTTCGGTTGGGGGGACTTCTCCACGGGCTGCTAGGGGCTCGGCTTGCCTATCAAGAGTTGTGTCAAGGCCCACTCCTGGCCTCCGCGGAAGCCGAACATGGCTTCCTGTGCCAGGAGCGCGTTGCGCCAGAGCTTGAGCGTTCGGGCCGGGTGAGGGTCTGCGCTGTCGGAGAGGATCCGGCGAAGCGCGGCTCGCTGTTGGTCCATTCGAACCCGCCAGGCCCGCACGGTCCGCTCGACGTGCTCGCCGGAGAGCTCCCACCGATCGAGAATCGGGATCTCCTCACGCAGCGCGGTAAACAGCTCTTCCCCGGGCATGAGCGCGCCGTCCGGCGTGTCGAAGAGCCATCGGTTCTCGTCCCCGCGCTCGAAAAAGTAGGACGTTCGCCAGTGACAGCTGGTCTGAAGAAAGAGGCGACCGCCCGGCGCCAATCGGGAAATGAGGTCGTGGAGAAGGGGGACCGGGTTGGCAAAGCCGCTGAAGGCCTCGATCACGAGGATGCGGTCGAATCGACCGGATCCGTCGGAGTCGTGACTTGGCGGAGCCGGCACCGCCGAGGCGGGCCCGTGCGCCTCGAGCACCCGATCGAGGAACGTGTGCCGCGCCGGGTCGGCTGCGGCCACGGTCACTTCGAGTCCCGGCAGCTCGCTGTCGGCCCACCTCGCGACCGCTCCGAAGCTAGCTCCGATCTCGAGCACCCGCTGGCCCTCGGCGAGTCCCGCTCGCCGTGCCACCAGCTCGAGCCACTCGCGCTCGGCGCGATCTGTGTCCTTGGCCCACCGTGGCCAGAACCCACTGGCGGCACTCATGTGAGCTCCGAGCACACGCTGCCAGAACGCGAGCGGAAGAGCGCCGCGAGCGAGCACGGCCTCTGTGCGCGCCAGCGCCTCTCGGGTCTCGACCGACTGGAGCGTCGCCCGGCGGCGGGCCGCTGGATCTTCGCCGGAGCCGGGCCGGATCGATCTCAGCCTACGCGCAAGCGCCCAACGCGTTCGCCGGCGCACGAGTGCATCGGACAGTTGTCGCACAGCTGGGACAGCATAACCCCCTGGTAGACTCACGCGTTCTGATGAGTGAACGCTCCAAAGACAAACGCGTAGGTTTGATCAGTCTTGGGTGCCCGAAGAACCGGGTCGATAGCGAGATCATGCTCGGTGAGCTCGAGCGCCGGGGCTACCCCCTGGTGAACGACCTGGATCAGGCCGAGACGGTGATCGTCAACACGTGTGGATTCATCGACGAGGCCAAGGAGGAGTCGATCGAAGCGATCCTCGACGTCGCAGGCAGGAAAGACCGGGTCGACAGACTTCTGGTCGCCGGATGCATGGTCAACCGGTATGGCGAAGAGCTGGCTCGGGAGATTCCGGAGATCGACGGCTTCATCGGCCTCGACGATCTGACCCGGGTCGGATCGCTCGTCGAGCTGGGCGCACATGACGGTCTGGGCGAAGCGGAGCCTCCCGCGCCTTCCCACGCCGTTTTCGACCACACCGCGCCCCGCCGCTTGACGACTCGAGGCTATGGGTATCTCAAGGTCGCCGAAGGCTGCAACAACCCCTGCACGTTCTGCGCGATTCCAACCTGGCGAGGCCGCTTTCGCAGCCGGACGATCGACAGCCTGGTGTCGGAAGCCCGGCAACTCGGCGAAGCCGGCGCCCTCGAGATATGCCTGGTTGCCCAGGACACTACCCGCTACGGCGAAGACATCGGACTCGGTCGGCACGGCATGGTCCGCCTGGTGGAGTCCCTTCTCGAGAATACCGAGGTGCCCTGGATACGGTTCCTCTATGCCTACCCGACGACCCTCGACGACGACTTGCTGCGCCTGATGGGCTCCGAGGAGCGTTTCGTTTCCTACGTCGACATGCCGCTTCAGCATTCGCATCCGGAGATCCTGCGCTCGATGAAGCGCGGCGGAACCGCCGAGCGCTATCTGGAGCAGCTGGCCAGGGCTCGGGACCTCGCCCCCGACGTTTTCCTGCGGTCGACGTTCATTGTCGGCTTCCCCGGCGAGACCCGCGTCCACTTCGATCACCTCTTGGAGTTCGTCGAAGCCGCTCAGCTCGACCACCTGGGCGGCTTCGTTTTCAGCCCCCAGGAGGGGACTCCGTCCGCCGAGATGGGCTCACGAGTTCCGGCTTCGACGGCAGGGCGCCGCTACGAGGAACTGCTCGAGGCTCAGAGGCCGATAGCTCTGGCGCGGCGGGAGCGACTCGTCGGCACGATTCTTCGCGCGCTGGTCGAAGGCCCCTGTGAAGAGACCGAGCATCTTCTCGAGGGGCGCCACCACGGCATGGCGCCCGAGATCGACGGGAGGCTCTTGATCAACGACGGCTTTGTGGAGCCTCCCGGCCTGGTGGAAGTCGAGATCACCGAGGCGTTCGCCGACGACCTGGTGGGACGAATCCTCGGCTCGGCGACGAGTCCTGAGCCGGTCGGCGTGTCAGAAACGGTCGCCGGCCGCGCATGAAGGTCTTCCAAGACGCGTGGAGCCGCTCGGATCTTCCGAAGGGAGCGGTCGCGACGATCGGCAATTACGACGGTGTGCATCGCGGTCAGCGGAAGATCCTCGATGTGGTCGTCGCGCGGGCACGCGCCCTGGAACGCCCCGCGGCGGTGGTGACGTTTTCGCCCCACCCAACGAAGATCCTGTGGCCACACCGGGCGCCCCGGTGTCTGACGACACCGGCTCAGAAGGAGCGCCTGCTGGCTTTGGCCAGTATCGGGTACCTGTTCGTAGTCCGCTTCGACGCGGTCTTTGCCGCCACTCCTGCGGACCAATTCGTCACCTCGTTCTTGCACGGGCGTCTCGGACTCCACGAGCTCCATGTCGGCAAACGCTTCGCGTTCGGCAAAGGACGCGAGGGCGACCTCGAGCTCCTGCAGAGCCTGGGCGGGGATGCCTGTCCGGCCCTCGGCGTGGATGAGGTCGTGGCGGGAGGCGCGGCAATCTCGAGTACGCGGATACGGGAAGCGGTGGCGACCGGCCGCGTCGACGTCGCCGAGTGGATGCTGGGCCGGCCCTACGAGATCACCGGCACCGTGGCCAGGGGCGCCGGCAAGGGCAGGGAACTGGGCTGGCCGACGATCAACGTCGCTCACGAGAACGAGCTGATTCCGGCCCATGGGGTCTACATCACTCTGGTCCGGACTCCCGGCGCGGACGGCGGTGAAGTCCTCCACCCTTCGGTGTCGAATGTCGGCGTGCGGCCGACCGTGCATGACGAGTCGACCCCCACGGTCGAGAGCCACCTGCTGGATTTCGAAGGAGATCTGTATGGGCAGGCGGCGAGCATCGGGTTCCTGGCACGGCTCCGGGGTGAGGAACGGTTTCCCTCGCTGGACGCTCTCCGCAGCCAGATAGGTGCCGACGTTCGAGCCGCCCGGGAGCACTTCGGTGGCCTGCAGACACGGGCGATTTCCGTGGTCTAGCAGCCCGTGGCAGAAGTCCAGATGGTCGCGCGACAAGGTCTTACGGTA
>JBHHWO010000256.1:0-3537 GCA_046756565.1 Thermoanaerobaculia bacterium
GTCCCTTGGCTCTCGCAACGCGGCCTTCTCGACTTCTACCACGGGCTGCTAGAGCCCCGCGGGTCGCGCTTCCGCGGCTAGTGGATCCAGTCGTCCTTGTTCTCGCCTCGGACGACTTTCATTCCGCGCTTCTGCTTGAGCCGCGAGAGCCGGAACCGAAACCACCTCGCCTGGATACGAAGCCAGATCTCCTTGAAGGCGCCACCGAAGAGACCCGCACCCCGTCCGCGCCCGAAGTACCAGACGACGTAGCCGACGGCCACGCAGATGCCCACGAATCCGGGCAGGTCCTTGGTGCTCAGGAACCCCAGAAAGGCGAACACGATCTCGAGGAGCAGGAACCACTTGGCCTGAATCGGCAGCACGAAAAAGAGGAGAATGGTTGCGTTGCGATTGAGTACCGCGAACAGCGCGACCAGTACCGCGAGAAGAGTGCGCTGGCCTTGGAGAAGAGCGAAGGGAAGCAGCCATGGCCGGCCACCGGCCACGGCGGTGCCGAGGATGTCGACCAGCATCGCCGCTAGGCCGGCCAGCACGCCGACCTGGATGAGCATCCGCCAGAACTTCTTTGGCCCCATCTGGTAGAAGACGGTGCGCGCGAACAGAAACAGGATCAGGAGCTCGAGCACGAACCAGATCCCCGGCGCGCCGGTGCCGACGAAGGGGTAGGTGGCCAGCTGCCAGAGAAAACCCTGCTGCCAGACCGACGGCGTCAGCTCCAGTAGTGCCGGTATCGCCGCCGTGGTCGCGAAAAAGCGCAGCGAAAAGGTCAAGAAGACGATCCCCAGCAACACCCAGATGTCGCGAGGCACCGGCCCGCTCAGACCCAGTCCATAACCGCCGCCGGACGATGTCGGGACGTTGCCCATCACCGGGATACTACCCGCGTCCGCGTGGCCGCGGCGAGCCGCGTGGAATTAATGCCGACGCTTTCTCATTGTAGGGAGTAGACGCGTCGTGCGTGGCGACGCTAGAGAGGAATTCGAGATGTCCGAGACCTTGACCCTCCCGGTACTTCCGTTGAGGGAAACCGTCATGTTTCCGGGGGTGCAGGCTCCGATTCGGGCCGGCCGACCCGAGACCCTTCGGGCGATTCAAGCCGCGATCGACGGCGGCGACAAGCTGGTGTTCGCGGTGGCCCAGCGCGAGAACGTCGAACAGGCGACGCCGGAGAATCTCTTCACCATCGGCACCATCGCTCACATCGGCCACGCTCAGCAGAGCCGGGGCGTAGTGCAGCTATTGCTCGAGGGTCGCCAACGCGGTATCGCGTTCCGGATCACCCGCAGCGGTGGCCATCTGGAGGCGATCGTGCGGCAGGCCGACGAGATGTCGCCGACCGATGAGAAGGACCCCGCGTTTCTGGGTCTGCTCCGCGAGCTCCGCCAGCGAGCGGCCGAGCTCGGACAGAAGGTCGGCTTCCCGGAGGAGATGGTGGGCCAGGCGCTGGCCAACGCGGAAACGCCCGGAGGACTCGCCGATCTCGTAGCCAGCTATCTGGACATCGCCCATCAGGAGCAGCAGGCTCTGCTCGAGACCTTGTCGGTCGAAGAGCGGTTGCGCCGGGTACTGGTGCACGTGCAGAAACAGATCAGTGTGCACGAGGCGCAGGAGGACATCCATTCGAAGGTCCAGCGGGAGCTCGGCGATCGCCAGCGCGAGATGGTGCTGCGCGAGCAGCTCAAGGCGATCCAGAAGGAGCTGGGCGAAGGCGAGGACGGCGAGGACCTGGAGGAGCTGCGAGAGCAGCTCGATGCGCTCGAGCTGCCGGCCGAAGCCCGCAAGGAGATCGATCGCGAGCTGGCCCGTCTCGGCCGCATGAATCGGGAGTCGATGGAGTACCAGGTCGTCAGGAACTACCTCGAGACCGTGGCCGAGCTACCCTGGAACCGGCGCTCCGAGGAGCATCTGGATCTCAAGCGAGCCGCCGAGGTCCTGGACGAAGACCACTATGGTCTCCAGGATGTCAAGGACCGGGTTGTCGAGTACCTTGCGGTGCACAAGCTCCGCTTGAAGGCGGCCGAAGAGGCAGCCCGCGACGCCGCCGGAGAGGCGCCGGCCTCGAATCGCGACGATGATGAGGAAGCCGCAGCCGCCGAGCCCGAGGAGCCGGCGACCGACCGGGGTGTCCCTCACGGTCCGATTCTGCTCTTCGCCGGCCCTCCCGGCGTCGGCAAGACCTCGATTGCGAAGTCGATAGCCCGGGCCACCGGCCGCGAGTACGTACGGATCTCCCTGGGCGGCGCCAGGGACGAAGCCGACATCAGAGGTCACCGCCGCACCTACGTGGGCGCGATGCCGGGTCGGGTGATCAAGGGCATGAAGCAGGCCGGCGCCAAGAACCCGGTGTTTCTGTTGGATGAGGTCGACAAGCTCGGCGCCTCCTATCAGGGCGATCCCGCCGCCGCGTTGCTCGAGGTGCTGGATCCGGCGCAGAACGACAGCTTTGTGGACCACTACCTGGGGGTTCCCTTCGATCTGTCGGAGGTGCTGTTCATAGCCACCGCGAACTTCCTCGAGAACATCCCGGGTCCGCTTCGGGATCGGATGGAGATGGTCGAGTTCACCGGCTACACCGAGCGCGAGAAGCTCGAGATCGCCCGCCGCTATCTGGTGCCTCGCCAGATGGACGAGAAGGCCGTCGGCTCCGGCCAGCTCGAGATCGAAGACGACGCGATTGGCGAGGTCATAACCCGCTACACGCGCGAGGCCGGGGTTCGCCAGCTCGAGCGCGAGATCGGCAGGTTGTGCCGGAAGGTGGCGCGACGGATCGCGGTTGGCGAGGTCGAGTCACAGAAGCTGACGCCCGAGACGGTTCGGGAGCTTCTCGGGCGCTCGAAAGTCCACCCCGAAACAGCGCTGCCCGAGGACCAGGTCGGAGTCGCGACCGGAATGTTCTATACGCCGGCCGGCGGCGACATCCTGTTCGTCGAGGTCACCACCATGAGAGGAAAGGGCGAGCTGGTGCTGACCGGCCAGCTCGGCGACGTCATGAAGGAGTCGGCCCGAGCCGCGTGGAGCCACGCGAGATCCCGAGCCGCCGACTTCGGCATCCCGCCGGACCAATTCGAGCGCGACGTGCACGTGCACGTCCCGGCGGGCGCGATTCCGAAGGACGGACCTTCGGCGGGCATCACCATGGCGACGGCGCTGGTGTCGGCGCTCTCGGGCGTTCCGGTCCGGCACGATCTCGCAATGACCGGCGAGATCACCCTTTCGGGTCGCGTTCTGATGATCGGTGGCATCAAGGAGAAGGTGCTCGGCGCGGTTCGCTCGGGCATCCGGGAGATCGTCCTACCGAAGGAGAACGAGGCCGATCTCGAGGACATCCCGGAGGAAGTCCGCGAGAGCCTCACCGTGCACGCCGTCGAACGGCTGGGCGAGGTGCTGGCGATCGGCATGCCCGGGCTGCGACCGCTCTCGCCGGCTACCGGGTTGTCTGATCGCAAGCGCTCGCCGCGTAGCTCCAGCCCGCTCGAGCACTAGCAGCCCGTGGTAGAAGTCGAGAAGGCCGCGTTGCGAGAGCCAAGGGACCGG
>JBHHWO010000257.1:0-3526 GCA_046756565.1 Thermoanaerobaculia bacterium
CGGCGCTGTCTGAAAAGCGCAGTTGCCGACCTCGAGCGCGAACTCTTTACCTAGCTGCGAGCCACTGACCATGCTGGGACGCAAGAACGCCGGCGGCTCCGCCGGACAGGACTCCGGAGCCGGGTCCGGAGAGCGGGGAGCCGACGAGCGCGGGTCGTTGTGGGGCAAGCTCAAGCGCGGCCTGTTGATGACCCACACCGAGATGTTCGAACGGCTCGAGGCCGCGGTTCAGGATCGGGCTATCATCGACGAGTCGACCCTCGAGTTGCTCGAGGAAGCCCTGATCGCCGCCGACGTCGGTGTAGAGGCCTCTCTGGAGCTGGTCGACAACGTGCGCGAAGACGCCCGCCGCTTTGAAGGCGCCGATCTTGTCAAGTTGAAGGAACGACTCAGGGACCATCTCTCGATTCTGCTGCTGGACGCACCGCAGCCGCCGACCCGGCCCGAGGGCCCACTGGTGACGCTTCTGGTCGGGGTCAACGGGGTCGGCAAGACGACGACCGCCGCGAAGCTCGCCTACCGAGCCAGGCAGCGCGGCGACCGGGTTCTTCTCGCCGCCGCAGACACTTTCCGGGCCGCCGCGATCGAGCAACTGAGCGTCTGGGCCGACCGGCTGGACGTCGATATCGTCAAGCAGAGTTCCGGTGCCGACCCGGCGGCCGTCGTCTTCGACGCTCTGCAGGCCGCACGCGCGCGCCAGGCGGAAGAGGTGATCATCGACACCGCCGGGCGCCTGCATACCAAGGAGCACCTGATGGCCGAGCTCGCCAAGATCAAGCGGGTCGTCGATCGGGAGGCCCCGGAGTGGAACCGCCGAACGATTCTTGTGCTCGACGCGACCACCGGCCAGAACGCCGTCACCCAGGCCAGGCAGTTTCTCGAGGCAGCCGACGCCACCGGTGTCTTTCTCGCCAAGATCGATGGCACGGCCAAAGGGGGGGTGGTAGTCGCGATCGCCCGCGAGCTCCGGCTGCCGGTGCTTTACCTGGGCGTCGGCGAGGGCGCCGAGGACACTGTCGAATTCGTCCCCAGGCGATTCGCCGAAGCGTTGGTCGGCTAAACAGACCGCGGCCCCGGCTGCGGCACCGCCGATCGTCACGGAATGCGCACACGGTAGACTGATCTGATGCGCCGGTTGCGGTTCGAAAAGCAGTTTCCGGAGCCGTTGCGCTGCTGGATCTCGTTCTCGCCGAGAAGCTGGCCGGGTGCGGAAGGGTGGTGGCTGGATCTCTCGCGAGAGGAGCTAGTACGGAGCCGGATCGAGGCAGTCGACGTGCCGGAAGAGCCGATCGAGCAGCTCGAGCTGGACCGGGTCACGGACGTGGCTTACCTGCCGCCGGTCGCGCCGCCGGCCGCCTGGTGGCGCCAGGAGCTGAGACAACGCTTGGCGAAGCTCGACTCGGATCCGGTCGTCCAATTCTTCCCGGGCGAGGAGATCGAGGCCGGCGGCGGCGTTCCGGTCGTCGATCTGACACCGTCGCTGCTACCGGTGCGCCTCCGCCGCCTGGAGAAGCTGCCGGTGGGGGTGCACTGCTGCTGGCCGCTGATACCTGGCATCACCACCGATGAAGACGTCTGCCGCAAGGGCCTGGCGGTGCTGGCCCGCGCCGGGGTCGCCGGCGTCCAGCCCGTTGTGCCCACCCTGTCGGCCGCCGTGCGCCGTAGGCTGGGCGCGTTGACCACGCAGCGGCGGGGCTACCAGGAGCTGTTTCACGGCGCCGATCCGGAGGTTACGGCGTTCGCGCGCTGGGCAAATGAGCTCGGCCTGGCCGAGTTCTTGGAGCGGCCGAACTGTGGTCGAACCGGACGGATGCTGAAGAACCGCAGAATCGCGTCGCGGTTGCACCTCATCGGTGAAATGACGCTTCGAACCGGCGGATCGCTCGACGAGAGCCTGACGTTCTACCGGGCGGCTCGCTGGGTGGACGCCGGAAGACTCGACGTCGAGGACCTGGCCCGCTCCGGCAATTTGGATCTGGTGCCGCAGATCCCGGCGGAATGCGCTCGTGAAGTCCGAGCTCTCATCTCCGGCGAGCCGTCGGAACGGCTGCGTGCTCTCGAGATCGCCTACCGGGGCGAGCCGACCCCGGCAGGAACATGACCGCTCCGTCGGTGGATCTGCGGTCCGACACGGTGACCCGGCCCGACGCCGGCATGCGCGAAGCCATGGCTCGAGCGGAGGTCGGAGATGATGTCTTCGGCGAAGATCCGACGGTCAATCGTCTCGAGCGCGAGGCGGCGCATCGGACCGGTCACGAGGCGGGGCTCTTTGTTCCGTCGGGCACGATGGGCAACGAGATCGCGCTCAACGTCCACGCCTCGGCAGGCACCGAGGTCATCTGCGAAGCCGAGAGCCACGTCTTTCACTACGAGCTCGCCGGGATGGCGCGACTGTCGGGACTGATGCCGCGGCCGATTCCAGGAGAGCGCGGCCTGCTCTCCGCCGATCAGGTCGAATTGGCGATCGCTCCCGATGCGATCTATCGCGCCCGAACCGGCCTCGTGACACTCGAGAACACGGCGATGAGCGCAGGCGGCCTGGCGGGACGGCCCGAGCCGCAGCGCGAGGTGGCCGAAGTGTGTCGCCGGCATGGCTTGCCGATTCATCTCGACGGCGGCCGCGTGTTCAACGCCGCCGCCGCGCTCGACCTTCCGGTAAACGAGTTGACCGGCTTCTTCGACTCGGTCATGTTCTCGCTCTCGAAAGGGCTCGGCGCGCCCGCTGGATCCGTGCTCTGCGGCTCCCGGGAGTTCATCGACGAGGCGCGGCGCGTGCGCAAGCTCTTCGGCGGGGGCATGAGGCAGGTCGGGATCCTGGCAGCGGCGGGCTTGATCGCCCTCGAACGCGGCGCGGCGAGTCTCTTGCCCGATCACGCCAACGCCAGGAAGCTGGCCGAGGCGCTGGCCGGTCTGCCGGGGCTGGCGATCGAGCCGGATCGCGTCGAGACCAACATCGTGGTGGTGGAGGTCGACGGCGACGGTGACCCGGCGGGGCGATTGGTCGCGGCCCTGGAGGAGCGGGGAGTGCTGGCCGTACCGCTCGATCGTGGGCGGGTCCGCTTCGTCACGCATCGCGACGTCGACGCCGGCGGAATCGATCGCGCGATCGACGCCATTCGCGAGATACTCTCCTGACGCTTTTTCGACCGTACTCGGCCCAGTCGATCCCATAGAGGACACCTTTCCGAGGTGTCCCCTCCCGACTGGTTTTCAATCGGATCTCTGTTGTAGCTCGGTGCGATTGAGGGCCGCCGGTGCCGTTTTCTCGCTCAGCGGACCTCGCTTCCTTCGAGGGACTCAGGACAGGCTGCAAGAGGCACGCGGCCGGCCTTTCAGGCACAGCACCGAGCAATCGGGAACCGCAAGCCGCGGAAGGCACCTCGGCGCTCCTCATCCGGCCCGGCGGATACCTCGCCTCCTATCTCGAATCGCTCCGTTCGCGCTGTGACTGCTGATGCAACAGAGCACGGCCCCTAGCAGCCCGTGGTAGAAGTCCAGATGGTCGCGCGACAAGGTCTTACGGTAC
>JBHHWO010000258.1:0-3493 GCA_046756565.1 Thermoanaerobaculia bacterium
AGCTTCCCTATCGTCGAGCCGAAGCGCAAAGCAGGAGACGCTACTCCTGCAGGCGTACAGTCCACGCGAAGAACGCCGCGTAGGCGACCGTCGGAATCAGCAGGGGCAGGATGTTCGCGAAGGCAATTTCGAGTCCGATCGTAAGGAACATCAGCGCCAGAATCGTGATGACCCAGATGGTGCCCATCCTCGCCTCGAAACTCCATCCCCGCGTGGTCCGCTCGAAGAAAAAGAGTCCGGCGACCGCGGGGAGCAACAGCCAAAGGGGGGTCCCGGTGATTACCAAGAGCGAGACGCCTACAAGCAAGAGGATGAGAACGACGATGACGCCCAACCTCGCATCGGCCATCATTTCCATGCCATTCCCCCCTAGATCAGCGGCAGATGACTCGCGGTGACCATGAAGAAGAGCATGGGGAGGGACATGGCCGTGTTAAATCGCGACGCGATCACCGCTCGTTTCGTCCGAATCGCCATGTCCGGGAGCGCCTCTCCGGCCTCGGCGGCCGCGATGATGCGTTTCTGGTTGACCCAGATGATGCCCCAGACGTTGATGAGCATCATCGTGCCGAAGAACCCGCCCGCCAGGATCGCGATGTCCCAGGTTCCCGTGGGCGGGGCGACCCCGGCCCCCAGAGCGAAATACCCGTTGAACGCCCACCAGGAGAAGAAGTAGGTCCAGCCCGCCAGGACCGTGATGAGGGCCGTCCAACGGAACCAGAACAGGGCGCGCTTCACGAGGGTGGGCACCAAGGCCGTCCGGGTCCCCGCATCCACCTCCTTGAAGGCGGGCACCTGGACGAAGTTGAAGTAGTACAGGAGCCCGATCCACGTGATACCAGCGAGGATGTGAATCCACCGGAGAGTGATGAGCCAGATGTCTAAAGATGTAGCCATCTCCTTCCCCCGCGCCTGGAACGCTTGAGGTTATTTGGCCTTTTCTACTCCTTCTTCAACAGGCCGTAGCCGTACACGAGACCTGCAATGGCCCCGCCCAAGAGGCGCCCAATCCAGTAGACGATCTGGTCCAAGGTGAAGAATCCGATGGGCAGCACTTGACACGGTCGAAAACCATTTTCTACGACATCTGCATGCTTAATGGGAAGCCGCGTCCCGGCGGTCCGGGCGTTTGACAAGTCCGAGAGGGCCCCCACGCCCCGGACAAGGCCGGGGAAGAGGCGACGGGGAGAAATGAAATGGCACCGGTCGATGTAGACCAGCAGGGGTCGAAGGAGAACGTGAACGTAGAGATGGAGAGAAACGTGGACAAGTCCCCGGTCGTGCACGTAGCGACGAACATCGGATTGCGGTCGAACAGGGATTGGTGGCCGAATCAGCTGAACCTCAGGATTCTTCGACAGAACTCGCCCCTGTCCAATCCGATAGGCGAGGCCTTCAACTACGCCGAAGAGTTCAAAAAGCTCGACTTCAAAGCGCTGAAGAAAGACCTCCACGCGCTGATGACGGACAGCCAGGACTGGTGGCCTGCGGACTTCGGCCACTACGGGGGACTCTTCATCCGCATGGCGTGGCACGCGGCGGGCACCTACCGCGTCGGCGACGGCAGAGGCGGCGCCGGCACCGGCCAGCAGCGATTCGCGCCGCTCAACTCTTGGCCGGACAACGCGAGTCTCGACAAGGCACGCCGGCTGCTTTGGCCGATCAAGCAGAAATACGGCAGAAAGATTTCCTGGGGCGACCTGATGATCCTCGCCGGCAATGTCGCGCTCGAGTCGATGGGCTTCAAGACGTTCGGCTTCGGCGGCGGGCGCCTCGATGTCTGGGAGCCGGATGAGGCCGTGGACTGGGGCTCCGAGACGAAGTGGCTCGACAACGAACGCCACGAGAAGGACGGGACGTTGCAGGGCCCATTAGCCGCCGACCACATGGGCCTCATCTACGTCAACCCGGAAGGCCCCGACGGCAACCCCGATCCGGTCGAGGCCGCGGCGTTCATCCGCCAGACCTTCAAGCGCATGGCCATGAACGATGAGGAAACGGTCGCCCTCATCGCCGGCGGGCACAGCTTCGGCAAGGCCCATGGCGCGGGCGATAAGAAGCTCGTGGGCCCCGAGCCGGAGGCCTCGCCCATCGAGGAGATGGGCCTCGGCTGGGAGAGCAAATACGGCTCAGGCAAGGCCGGCGATGCGATCACCGGCGGCCCGGAAGTCATTTGGAGCCAAACCCCAACGAAGTGGAGCAACTACTTCTTCGAGAACCTCTTCAAGTACGAATGGGAACTGACCAAGAGCCCAGCCGGCGCCTATCAGTTCACGGCAAAAGGCTCCGATGCCACGATCCCCGATCCCTTCGATCGGTCGAAGCGGCGCGTGCCGACCATGCTCGTCACCGACCTCGCTTTGAAGCTCGAACCGGCCTACGAAAAGATCTCGCGCCGCTTCTACGAGCATCCCGACGAGCTCGCTGATGCGTTTGCCCGCGCATGGTTCAAGCTCACACACCGCGATATGGGTCCGCGCGCACGCTATCTCGGCCCCGAGGTTCCGAAAGAAGAGCTGATCTGGCAGGATCCCATCCCGACCGTCGACCACAAGCTGATCGATGCCAAGGATATCGCTGACCTCAAATCCAAAGTCCTCGCCTCGGGACTTTCCGTCTCCGAGCTGATCTACACCGCCTGGTCGTCGGCGGCGACCTTCCGCGGCTCAGACAAGCGCGGCGGGGCGAACGGCGCGCGCATCCGTCTTGCGCCGCAAAAGGATTGGGAGGTCAACCAGCCCGCCCAGCTGGCCAAGGTGCTGACGACTCTAGAGAGCATCCAGAAGGCGTTCAACACTGCGCAGTCCGACGGGAAGAGGGTGTCACTTGCTGACCTGATCGTTCTCGGCGGTTGCGCGGGAGTCGAGCAGGCCGCGAAGAAGGCCGGACACGACGTGACCGTCCCCTTCACGCCCGGCCGCACGGACGTGTCGCAGGAGCAAACCGATGTGGAGTCCTTCGGCTATCTCGAGCCGGTTGCTGATGGCTTCCGCAACTACCTCAAGACCAAATTCACCGTGTCGGCAGAGGAGCTTCTAGTCGACAAGGCGCAGTTGCTGACACTGACTGCGCCCGAGATGACGGTTCTGGTGGGCGGCATGCGTGTGCTGAACGCGAACTTTGCACAGTCGCAACGTGGCGTCTTCACGAAGCGGCAAGAGACGCTGACCAACGATTTCTTCGTGAACCTGTTGGACATGGGCACCGAGTGGAAGGCGACCTCGGATGAGAATGTGTTCGAGGGACACGACCGCAACAACGGCGAATTGAAGTGGACCGCCACCCGTGTCGACCTCATCTTTGGCTCGAACTCCGAACTGCGCGCCCTTGCCGAGGTCTATGGCTCCGCCGACGCGCAAGCGAAGTTCGTGACTGACTTCGTGGCGGCGTGGAACAAGGTGATGAACGCCGATCGCTTCGACCTTCGGGGACTCGGTGATGAGCCTGTCAATGCAGTAGCTGCCTCATAGCGGCCTGCCGAGTTCCGTAGGCA
>JBHHWO010000259.1:0-3482 GCA_046756565.1 Thermoanaerobaculia bacterium
CTAGACGGTCACCGGCTCATCAGCTCGACCATGATCGCCTTTTGCACATGCAGGCGATTCTCGGCCTCGTCGAAGACTCGACTCTGCGGCCCATCCGCGACCGCGGCCGTGACTTCCTCGCCGCGGTGCGCCGGCAGGCAATGCAGGAAGACCGCGTCCGGCTGGGCGGCGGACATGAGCTCCTCGGTAACGGTGAACCCATCGAAGGCGCGCAGCCGCTCCTGGGCTTCCTCCTCCTGACCCATGGACGCCCAGACGTCGGTGTAGACACAGCTGGCTCCGGCGACCGCCTCGAAAGGATCGCCGGTAGTCTCGACGCGGGTCCCGGCTGCCGCGGCGTCCGCGCGCGCGGCCTCGAGGTAGCCGTTCTGAACTCCGTAGCCCTCGGGCGTCGCGACGGCGACGTCCACGCCTACCTTTGGCCCGCCGTGCATCAGCGAATGGGCCATGTTGTTGCCGTCGCCGACGTAGGCGATCTTGCGGCCGGCGAGCCCTTCGATGCCGCCGAAGATCTCGCTCAGGGTGAAGTAGTCGGCCAGCGCCTGGCAGGGATGGAGATCGTCGGTAAGACCGTTGATCACCGGAATCGTGCCGTACTCTGCGAGCTCGAGCACGGTCTGGTGCGCAAAGGTCCGGGCCATGACGCCATGGACGTAGCGCGAGAGAACCTGCGCCGTGTCCGAGATCGGCTCACCACGACCGAGCTGTATGTCGCGTGACGACAGGAACAACGCCTGGCCTCCGAGCTGGTACATGCCGACCTCGAAGCTGACGCGAGTGCGCGTCGACGACTTCTCGAAGACCATTCCCAGGCTCTTGCCGGCCAGAGTCTTGGCGAAGTTCCCGGGCTCGGCCTTGACGCGGGCGGCCAGATCCAAAAGCCCCGCCACGTCGTTGCGGCTCAGGTCATGGATCGAGATCAGGTCTTTCATGAATGCTGTGGGCTCCTGTCGTCGAGAGTCAGTCCGGAATGATCCTGGTGCCGCCCTCGCCGGCGAGCGCGCCGGGAAGGTGACCGGAGTCGGAGATGATCACAGGCCGGCCGGTGTCTTGGACGAAGCTCAACGCCGCCTCGACCTTCGGTCCCATGCTCCCGGGCGGGAACTGACCCTGGTCGAGCATCTTCCGCGCTGCCGTGACCTTGAGCTCGTGGACCTGCCGCTGGCTCTTCTTGCCGTAGTTCCGGTAGATGGCCGGCACGTCGGTGACGATCGCCAGGGTGTCGGCCTTGAGCTCGCGGGCCAGGATTGCCGCGGTCCAGTCCTTGTCGATCACGGCTTCGACCCCGGCCAACCGGCCGTCGGCGCGGCGCACCACCGGCACTCCGCCGCCGCCTCCCGCGATGACGATGCCCTCATGAGCCAGAAGGGTCCGAATGGTTTCGATACCGAGTACCTCGACCGGCTTCGGACTGGCTACGACCTTGCGCCAGCCGCGGCCAGAGTCCTCGATCATGTTCCAGCCGAGCTCGTCGCGAAGCATGCGCGCCCGGTAGCGGGAGAAGAACGGCCCCACCGGTTTGGTCGGCTCGGTGAACCCTTCGTCCTCGGCGTCCACCACGGTCAAGGACAGCACGGTGTTGACCTGGCGTTCGAGACCGGCATCCTTGAGCCGGTTGTGCAGAGCCACACTCAGGAGAAAGCCCACGCTTCCCTGTGTCTGAGCCACGGCCACGTCCAGCGAACCGGGTGGCACCTTGGTCGCGCCCTCCTCCATCTGGATCATGACCTGGCCGACCTGCGGCCCGTTGCCGTGGACGAGCAAAAGATCGTCTCCCTGCTTGGCCAGCTCGACCAGCCAGACCGCGGCCTCGGCGGCTCGCCGTTCCTGCTCTTCGACGCGGCCGTCGTCCTTGGACGTAAGCAGCGCGTTGCCGCCGAACGCGACAACCGTGAGAGGCCGAACCAGAGAGGTCTGTTGCGCGCTCATTGTGATGGAAACGAGTCGCGTTCAACAGGCATTGTCATACAGCGGGGTCCGCCCCGCGCCCGCGAGAGCTCGTCGCCCTCGATAGTCACCACCGTCCGGCCGTGGCCGATCACCGCTTCCCGGCCGGAGACGACCTCTTCTTCGCGCACGACCCGCCAGCCGCGCTTGTCGAGCTCCTCGACCGTGCGCCGGTTCCGCTGGTAGAGAACGATCACTCCCGGCTCGATCGCAAAGGCGTTAGCGCCGTCGGTCCACTGCTCCCGTTCCTGGAAGAGCACATCCTCGGCGCCCCCGCACGGCACGACGTCGATCGGCATGCCGAGTTGATCGAGTGTCTCGAGCAGTGACGGCCGGAGAGCGAATGTCAGCTCTTCGGCTTCGAGATCGACATAGAAGGCCCGGCCGGTGAGCTGGTGGCCCGGTTCGATCACCGGCGGATAGGCGAGGCACATGCCCTCGTCAATGAAGGTGAACACTGTGTCGAGATGCATGTATGAACGGCGGGACGGCAGATCGACCATGACCAGATGTCGGAACTCCGTATCGTGGATGCGGAGGTACTCGGCCAGACGCTCGGCGCCGCGCCGATTCGTACGCTCGCTGATCCCGACCAGCAGAATCTCGCCGCTCGCGACCAGCACGTCGCCGCCTTCGATGGTGGGTCGCTCCCCGCCCGACAGAAAGCCCGAACCCGGAACCTCGTCGGCGATCGGGAACAGGCCGCGATGCCCATTGAGGTCGGGATGGTGGCCGAACACCGCGTGAGCCAGAAGCGCCTCGCGGCGGCGCGCGCGCGTCGCCATGGACGAGATCATCACGCGATCGCCGAGCACCGACTGCGGGTCGCGCTGGAAGAAATAGTTCGGAATCGGCGCCAGATCGTAAAGCAAGCTATCCACGTCGTGGTACCCATCCTCCCTGCGCAACCCGGCGACCAGGGCCATCGCCAGCTCCGCGGCCGCCAGACCGTCGAGCGCGGCTCTGCCTTGGGACGGGAGCTCGCCGTGCCGCTCGAGGTTCGCGAACAGTTCGTCTCGAACCGACTCGGAGTCGAGCACGTCGACCAGCAAATCCTCGGCGTCCAGGACCTCGACTCCGGCGTTGCGCAGCACGCCGCAAAAGCCCTCGTGCTCATCTCGAGCCTCCTTTGCGTAGAGGATGTCATCGAACAGAAGCTCCTCCATCATCCTCGGCACCATCCAGTCGATCTCCTGATCCGGACGGTGCACGAGTACCCGGCGCAACTTGCCGATCTCTGAGTCGACTCGAATGGTCATAACCGAAGCAGCGGCGCGGCTGGCTCGAGCGCCGGAGGACAGGAATTCTACGGGAGTCTCTGTCTAGCGGTCGAACTATGCGGCAGTAGCGCTCCTCGGTCGGTCGTCTCGCTTCGCACTCGGCGGAGTCGATCCGCCTGGGCCTCACTCGTCGCGGCCTCGCTGCGCTCGAGGCAGGCTGCGGCCCGAGGTTTGGCCGAGGCGTCTTCTACGGCGAGCGCTTCCCGACCTCTCGGTACTGTGCCTGAAAGGCCGCCGCGTGCCTCTTGCTCGCGA
>JBHHWO010000260.1:0-3478 GCA_046756565.1 Thermoanaerobaculia bacterium
GGCTTTCCACTTCCCACCCTGGGGAGCCTGGGATACATCCGCCCGCTGCCGGGTCGGCACTGGCCGCCCGCTTCGGGTTCTTCCGATTCCAGAATCGCGCCATCATGTCCAACGAGAGCTATCCTGCTGAGGTAGTACCAGAGATCCGGGCCCACCTGGGCAGCCCGAGCGCGGCCTACGCGACGATCGGCTACTTGAAGAACGTCTCACCCACCTGCCACCAGACCCTGAGAAACGACGATCTGGCTGACCTGCCCGTGGTCCTTCTACACTCCACCGACTTCGGGATCGAGGAGGCCGAGACACCGGAGATTCGCCAGCGGCGCACCGACCGTCGCAACAGAATTCTGGCCGGATTCCGGGAGCTGGCCGAGCTTTCCTCCCGCGGACGGGGACCGATCCCGGTCGAAGGCTCAAACCACGAGTCGCTCATCATGTACGAGCGTTACGCCGGCCGGGTCACTGCCGCCATCTTCGACGTCTTAGCGGCATCCGGCCCGTTGATCCGTCGGCATCCAAAGTGAAAGTGGAGTGCGACCTATCGTGCGCTCATCCAAGAGCTGGGTAGCTCATGGATGATCACCGATAGCTTGAAGCGTCGGTGTGGCACCGGGAGAGGAACGGCCTTCATCGATCGGCTATGTGAGCCCAGCGGTCTTTGCACGCCGGGCCGAAGCCGCTCTCGACCGAGCCGGGCATCAGATCGGCACGAATGTCACACAACGTCTCGAAAGTCAGGCCGACGAACTGGCATTCCTCGCTCGAGCACTGGGAATGGGAGGCTGAAAAGGATCTCTGGAGACGCTCACCCGCACAGCCTCCGATCCAGGGTCCGGTACTGGATCGATGACTGGAACGGACGAATGGAAAGGTCCTGAGCGGGCAGGTGAGGGTAGGGATTGGCCTTAGTTCAGCGGCGGCCGTTCGGTCGGCCCGAATCACCGGTCTTGTGGTGCGCCACACTAAATCGAGCACGTTTTTTCAAGCTCACACCAGCCCCGGCCGCGTATCCTTTGAGAACGGCGGAGAGCGAACAGCCCCCGGGTGGAGCATGGAGTCGCGGAGGCATTCCACTAAGATGCTCGCATGGACCACTCCCTTCACTGAATAAAGTCGTGAGACTTCACATCTAGGCCCGGAGGGCGTATGCACCGAAAGCCATCTCTCCTCTTACTGCTGGTACCGATGCTGTGGGGTGCCGCACCGGCCGTTCGAGCTGACAACCACAGTCCTTGGACGCACGGACCCTGTCTGGTACTTGACATCAGAAAGGCCGGCGAAGAGGGAGTCGCTCGTCTGACCGGCGTGTCGGGTCTCGAGGTGTGGGTGGAGCTTGATACCGAGTTCTTTGCTTGCGGTTCGGACGCCGCACGCGCAGAGTTGTCCCGTCTGGCTCCGGTTCTTCGCGATGTCGGAGTCCTCGATCGCGACAGACTGCGCCTGACTCTCGGTTTGCACCGTACCGAGCAGCAAGCGTTGGGCGTCAGAGTCCTGGCCACTGGCGGCCGCTTCGCCATTGTCGAGACCTCGGACTCGCGTGATGAGAAGATGAAGAAGGACGTACTCGGACTGTTGCCGTTTCTTCCGAACGTCGTACTGGCTCGCCAGAGGTCGGACGAACCGCCTGGGCCCAAAGTAGCGGCAGTCAATGGATCAGTCCGGGAGCTTGTGGAACAGGTGGATCGCGATCGCTGGTTTGCCGATGTGACGACTCTAGCGGCGTACAACCGCTTCACGCACGGCTCCGAGATCGATGAGGCTCGCTTGTGGCTCGAGCGTCGTTTCAACCAGTTGCTCGGAGATCTGCCCGGCGCGACGGTAGAGTCGCAACAGTTCGTGGTGGAGGGCGCAAGGGTGTCCAACGTAATCGCGACCTTGCCGGGTCGCACAAGGCCCGACGACTGGTACATTCTGGGCGGCCACTACGATTCCGTGTCGGAGGACCCCTTTGTGCTCGCGCCGGGAGCAGAAGACAATGCCAGCGGCTGCGCCGGAGTTCTGGAAGCCGCTCGCATCTTCTCGGGCAGGTCGCCCGAGGCCACGATTCTCTTCATCTGCTACGCAGGCGAGGAGCAGGGCCTCTTCGGAAGTGTCGACCACGTCCGGCGGCTCAGGACGGCCGGCGACTCCGACAAGATCCGGGCGATGATCAGTCTCGACATGATCAGCTACGACGCCGATTCAGACCTCGGGTGCATTCTGGAGGCCGATACGAGCGGAGAGAGACTGGTCGAGGCTCTGGCAGCGTCAGCCCAGTTCCACACCTCGCTGCGGATTGCCACGTCGCTGCATGATCCACTCCGCTCACGTTGCTGCTCCGATCATGCACCCTACGCGGCGGAAGGTATGTTGGCGGTTCTGGCGATCACGGACGATTCGGACATCTACCCGCACTGGCATCGCACCACCGATCTTCCCGAACATGTGACGCCCGAAATGGCGGAGCACATTCTGCGCATGGTCGTCGGCTTTCTGGCCGCCTCGGCCGGAGCCGGTGAGTTGTCGGGCTGCCTCGAGGTCGAGGGTGAACCGCTGACCGGCGCCAGGGTGGTGCTGAAACAGGCCCAGCAGCGCAACAGGAGGATGCGCTCCGACGAAAGCGGCTGCTTTGCCTTCAACAGTCTGGTGTCCGGCAAGAAGTTCCAGATCCGAGTCGAGGGCCCGCGGCTCGAGTCGCGCGGCTCCCGGATCTCGGCGTGTGTGGCCCTGCGCGGTGAACCGCTGGCGGCCCGACCGGCCAGGCTGCGCCAATCGGGTGAGCTGCGGCAAGCGGCGCGTACAGGCGACCGTGGGTGCGTCGCCTTCGACTCGGTGGCCGCAAAGAAGTTCAAACTGACCGTTCGGGGACCGAGAGTGCCCGAGTAGGTGTGCTGCGGACGATCTCCCGCGGCAACCAGGCGGTTCGACGCGTCCCGGAACCGTGTGTCGTTGGACTCTGAGCGTCGGCCGCTGCGAGCGATCCTCCGCATTCGGCAGTACCATGGTTTAGGCTCGTTCCGGACACACAAACCAACACCGTTCTCTTCGAGGAGCCGCACCTTCGGATCCTCGACCTGAGGTGCCGCGAATCGGGCTGCGCGTACCGGGAGGTCACGAATCCCGCCAATGTCATCGCGCTTGTCAGGAGCGGCTGTTTCGTTTGTATGCATGCGGGAGACGAACTGATTGCGGACGCGAATCACGTCCATTTCTACAATAGAAGGGATACGTACCCCACAAGCCACCCCGTCTCCGGCGGAGACAACACTACGGTGATCGAGTTGGCGGATGAGTTGATTACCGATGTGCTTCAGGAAGCCGACCCATGGGTACAAGACCACCCCTACGCACCCTTCAGAAGACTCCACACTCGGCTCAATCGCGCCAGCTTCCATCTGCACATGTCGTTACTCCGCCGAGCGCGCCGCCCGGCCCAATCCCTGGTCGCGCCGAGGTGCTGCGGATGCTCCTTGGCAAGGAGCTGATCAGCGAGGCGATC
>JBHHWO010000261.1:0-3470 GCA_046756565.1 Thermoanaerobaculia bacterium
CGTCTCTGGCTCACCCACCGGGTCATAGCCGAGGAATCTGATGATCCCCGGCCACTGCCGGATCGTCGGGTGGCTTCGTCGCCGCTCCCACAGGGCCAGCGTCTGGACGTGGACACCGATTTCCGCGGCAACCTCTCGCTGGAGCAGGCCAAGGTCCATCCTGCGCTTCCGGACGTGGTCTCCCACTGTCACTAACTCCTCGGGATAGCCCGCCGGCTTCGGTTTCTGTCCTACTCAGGTGGACATGGCAAAAAGGCAACGCAGGGGTGAGGGTTCAGCGCCGCTCGACGGTCAGCGTCCGGTCCACGCCCTGGACGGTGACCTCCTGCTCGGTCCCATCGGGCCAGACGACGGTCAGGGAATCGACTTCGGCGACCGCGCCGAGGCCGAAGGTCACGGGCAGCTCGGACTGTGACTGGTAGCTGCGAGACGGCATCACCGTTCGCCTCTGGGTCAGACCACCCGCGGTGAGCTCGACCCGGGCGCCGATCGCCTCGCGATTCGGCGCCTCGAACGACAGCGCGATTCGCAGCCAGTGATGGCCGAGGCTCTGGTCGTTCCGGAGCAGGATCGGCCGCCGCCCGGCCTGGGTCATCACGACGTCGAGATCTCCGTCGCCATCGATATCCGCGTAGGCGCTGCCCCGGCCGACGATGTGCTGAGCCAGATCACCCACAAGCGCCGGCTCGGCAAGCACGAAGCCGGTACGGCCCAATGGACCGGCGTTCCAGAATAGCTGTGACGCCTGCTCGTAGGTTTGGCTCGGATCCACGGCGTTGATCCGGTTCTCGAGATGGCCGTTGGTCTGAAGGATGTCAAGGCGCCCGTCGAGATCCACGTCCAGAAAGAGCAGCCCGAATGAGAGCGCCAGGCGGCTGGGAGCGCCGATGCCCTCGCCGATGGCCTCGTCGGCGAAGAGAGTCGGGTCGCCCTGGGACAGGTACAACGAGGTCATCTCGTTGGCGAAATTGCCGATACCGAAACCGAGCTCGGAGTCGTTGCGGAAATGACCGGCGTCGACGCCCATGGCTCCCGTGGCTTCCCCCTGCCTGCCGTAGGCGACGCCCCAGAACTCACCGACCTCCTCGAAGGTGCCATCGCCGAGATTGTGGAACAGAAAGTTGCGCACCGTGTCGTTGGCGACGAAGAGATCCAGAAAGCCGTCGAGGTCGAGGTCGATCGGGATGACGCCGAGCCCCTTGCCCACCGGCACGCCGGTCGCCTGGTTCGCGATTCTCACCCCGGCCGCTTCGGAAACGTCGGAAAAGGTGCCGTCGCCCTCGTTCCGGTAGAGCGTCGGGTAGGTACCCTCGTAATTGACCGGCGGGCCGTACGCTTTTCCCACGCCGGTTAGCTGGTAGTCGACCTCGCGGTCGATCTCACGCGACCAGGTGACGTAGTTCGAAACGTAGAGATCCAGGTCGCCGTCGTTGTCGGCGTCGAAGAACGCCGCGCTCGAGGACCAAGTCTCGGCGGTGCCGGCGACACCGGCCTCGGCGGTGACGTCGACGAAGCCGTTCCGGGTGTTGCGCAGGAGGCGATTCTCGCCCACCGCGGCGATGTAGACATCGGTCCGGCCGTCGCCATCGAAGTCGCCGGTCGCCACGCCCGTGCCGTAGAGGGTGAGGTCGATCGCCTTCTGCCTCGAGACGTCTGCGAACCGCCCGCTGCCGTCGTTCTCGTACAGGCGCGTGGTGATGCCCGCGTTGCTACGGCCACTCTCCGACCAGTGCTGCGAGTTGACCAGGAGAAGGTCCTGATCCCGGTCGTTGTCGTAGTCGAAAAACGCCGCTCCGGAGCCCATGGTCTCCGGAAGGAGCTTGTCGCCCTCGGCGCCGTTCACGTGAACGAAGTCGATGCCGGCTTCCACGGTGACGTCGGTGAACTCGAGCCTCGGAACGATCGATTCGGCGACCACGATCTCGGGCGCTTCCTGCTCGATCTCGACTTCCGGCGCCTCCTCGACCGGACGCCTCTGGTAGAGCACCACGGCCGCGACGATCAAGGCCATTGCCCCGAAGGCGAGAAGCGAGCGCCGGAACCAGACGCCGATGACGGCGTCGTCGGCGCTCTCGGTATCAAGTGACTCGTCGTGTTGGTGATTCTCGGCCGTCATGCAGCGCCCTCCTCCGCGCGGCAGCAGATTCTAGCCGTTCGCCGGTGTTTCGGCCTAGTCGCCGCCGCCTGGGCGACCGACCGGACCGCCGTCCAGCCCGCCGCTCAGCCCATAGGCTCCGGCACGCTGGAGATCGTAGATGGCGATCGGCTCGGCGGCGTGATCGGCCGCCGGGTTCTCGGCGCGATGTTTGGCGATCGCCCGCCCGCGGGCGTTGTCGTCGGGCTTGTACTTGCGGTAGAGCGCGAAGTGGTGTGCGGCTTCCTCGCGCCGCCCGAGCTGCTTGTAGATCAGGTCCAGGTTGTAGTGCGCCGTGACGTTCTCCGGGTCCAGGTCGAGGACGTCGAGGAACCAGCCCCGAGCTTCCTCGAGGAGCGCCTCGCGGCGCCCGCCACCGCTGCCGGCAGCACGCCGGCGCTCGAGCTTGGCCCGCTCGAAGAGCGTCTGGCCGAGCTCGTTCAAGAGCCGGTAGTCCTGCCCGAATTCGAACTCGCGGCGCCGGCTCTCGGCGTCATCCAGCTGGATGATCGAGCGGAAGTTGGCGATCGCCTCGTCCAGAAAGCCGTTCTGCTTGTTGACCAGGCCAGTAAACCAGGCCACCGACCAGGTCGGCGCCGGTGGATCGAACTCGACCGCCCGCCCGAGCGCTTCGATCGCCTTGTCAGCGACCGTTCCCTGCGCCAGATAGACCCGGGCCAGATTGAGCGGACCGTCGGGCTTGCCGAGCGCTTCGACGCGCTGAAACGCGGCCTCCGCCTGCCGAAGCTCGCCCTTGGTCTTGCCGCCCTTGCGCAGGAGCCCGATTCCGTAGTCGTTCCACCGCTGCCACTCGGGAATCGTCGAAGGCTCGCTGATCACGGACTCGGTGCTCACCGAGGCGGAGCCGGCGATCGGAAAGACCACCGTGTCGGAGGCCAGGTCCAAGACCGGCAGATCGTTGACGTGGTCTTCGCCGTAGACGTACTGCATGTAGGTGGTGTCGAACTTCCGGAAGCGAAGATCGGCGCGCACCGTGAGCGAGCCGGAGGCGTCGGGCGGAACGTCGAGCCGGTAGTGGACCACCTCGGCCGCGCCCGGAGGAATATTGTGGTTGTAGAGAGGCACGAAGATGTCCTGGGCGTTGCGACGGTCGATGCGATCACCGTCGCGGTCGAGGACGTAGGAGTTGACGAAGAACGACCACGGATCTACTCCGCCGTCTTCATTCATGCCGCCGCTTCTGCCGACCACCTCAGCACCCGTCGACGCGGTGACGTCTAGCCATACCTCGTTCGAGTCCGAGGTGCCCTGGGTGAAGTGATGCCCCATCTTTACCGTGCGGACGACCGCCTCCAGCAGATAGCTCCTGCCGGGG
>JBHHWO010000262.1:0-3429 GCA_046756565.1 Thermoanaerobaculia bacterium
CCGATATTCTCAGTCGTCGCGCCTTGCCCAGCGCACGCTTCACCGCTCTCGGTGTAGCAACGAACTTACCGCACGGGACACTAGTCGGCGCTGTCGCCCTTGGCCATTTCCAGGGTGATAGAGCGGCTGACCGGGAGGCCGGTCACGTCACCCAGCGGCTTCCAGACCTCGGTGTCGTCCTCGGTCGAGATGTCCATCCATCGGGCTTCGCGGAGCGCGACCTCGATCTCGAGCTTGCCGCTCGCGGGCAGCGGTCGCGAGGTTTCGGTGCTCCAGAAGTTATAAAGCGGCAGCTCGCTCTTGCCGCCGGGGGAAACGGGAAACATGAAAAGGTGGTTCTTGTAGACCGGCAGCTCCTGGCCGTTGATGGTGACCGTAAATCCCAGTTGGGAGGCAATCCGTTCGTCGGCGTTCTCGAGCTCGATGCGCAGGCGGCAGAGCGTATCGGCTGCCGGATTGGCAGGTTCCACGCGGACGGCGGAGATCTGGACTGCGGACGTCGGCTCGGCTGAGGCCTCGTCTTGCAATGCGGGCAAGGAAACCGGTTGCAACACAGACGCCGCCATCAGGAACAGGGCCACGAGACAGTACCGCTTCATCGATCAAAACCTCCGAAGTTGCCACACCACACGCGTCCCCGTAATCTAGCAGTTTCGGTGCCATGAAAGACCGAGCCGACGCAATTCTCCATGCGGCTCAGGCCGCCTATCTCGACCGCAATTTGCGGCCCAGGGACCCGGTGCTGTCGGAGGTCGAGCGGCTGGCTGCCGCCGAGGACATCCCGATCTCCGATCCCGAAGTCGGCTGGCTCCTCCAGATGCTGGTTCGTGCTTCTGGAGCTACCCGGGTGCTCGAAGTGGGTTCAGCGATCGGATACGGAGCGATCTGGATGGCCCGCGGCGGGGAGACGACGAAGGTCGTCGGCTTGGAGCGGGATGCCGGCCGCCGAGAGGTGGCGCGGACTTTTCTGGAGCGCGCCGGCCTTTCGGATCGGGTGGAGATTCTCGAGGGCGAAGCCTCCGAGGTCATGCGCGGGCTCGCCCCGCCCTTCGATCTGGTCTATCTCGACGCCGACAAGCGCGATTACCGGCGACTGCTGGACTTCAGCCTTCAGCTTCTTCGAGTAGGCGGCATGATCGTCATCGATAACCTGCTGTGGAAAGGTCAGGTCGCCGATCCCCCGGACGATCCCGCCGACGAAGACGAACAGGCTGAGATCCTGCGGACCTTCAACGGCTACTTCTTCATGCACCCCCAGCTGGATTCCTTGATCTTGCCGATCGGTGACGGGCTTGGCCTGGCGATCAAGAAGAAACTCCTGGTGACCGATATGGGGGGACCGTTTTAGAGGGCGTCTCGGAACCTTCGGTAGCTCGGGCCGATAGTGGGCCGCCAGGTGCGCTCTTCTCGCTCGGAAGACGTCGCTTCCTTCGAGGGACTCAGGACAGGCTGCAAGAGGCACGCGGCCGGCCTTTCAGGCACAGGACCCAAGAGGAGCCAGACCGCCTTCGAGACGCCCAAGGGGAAGAGGCGACAATGGATAGGCACGGGCGCGCGGGTGTCCGACGTCAGTGATTGCTCCTGATTGCCGCGATTCAGAGCGGCCTCGATGCCGGTATGCGCTGGCCTGTGAGCCCTTTCACAGCCAAAGACAGGACACGGTACCTAATCTGCACGTAGATATCGGTACTTACGAGCCATGCCGAAGACGACACCAAGAGCCCGAAGCTGCCCTCGAGTCGGAGCCGCCGTCGCCTCGTTCCGGGACGACGTCCCTGCTCGGTTCCTGTTGCCACTGTTGCTGATCGCGACCGCCGCGCTGACAGCTTGCGGCAGCGGCGGCAACGACAGCCCGACGGCGCCGGCGGCGTTCAACCAGGCCGCGGTCGAGGACCAGAGCTTTCAACTCGTCAACCAAGCGCGGCTAGAGGAAGGCCTCGGGACGCTGTCTTTCGACGACGAGCTCAGCCGGATCGCGCGGGAGCACAGCAACGCGATGCGTGACCAACGCTTCTTCGGTCACACCGATCCGGAAGGCAACGGTCTGAGGAGCCGTCTCGAAGCGGCGGGTATCGCGTTCTCGGCTGCGGGCGAGAACCTCGCCCAGGTCAATCACCGCAGCGATCCGGCCGGAGTCGCTCACCAGCAGTTGCTCGCAAGTCCCGAACACCGAAGCGTCATGCTGGACGGTCGCTTCGTTCGGGCCGGAGTCGGCGTGGCCAGCGCCGGCGAGACGGTCTGGATCACGCAGGTGTTTCTGCGACCCTAGCGGGGGCGACGCTACCGGAACCGGCCGATAGAACCAGTCGGGAGAGGACGCGAAGGGAATCGCGGTCCCGAGCTTGCGATAGCCTCACCGGCGATGAGACGCCAACCGGTAACGCGGTTCGTGAGCCGAATGCATACCCAGTTCCGCAAGAAGCTGGGCCTGGGGCATTCGCTCCGCGAGCTCGAGCCGTCGCTGGCGGCCGAAGAGCTCGTCTTCCGGGCACCTCCGCTCGGCGCCGAGCTGGTCGAGACCATCAGAATGATCTCGCCCCAGTTTCATCTCGAGGCCGGAGACGACGCTTCGCGCAGGTTCTGGGAGTTGAATCAGAACGGACTCTGCTGGGGCGAGTTCCGGGCGCTCGAGCCATTCTGCCGCAACTTCGAGCCCGCCAATGTGCTCGACATCGGTCCCGGCCTCGGACGCTCGACGGTCTTCTTCAAGAAGCACCTGGGCTGGAATGAGGTGCCGTTTCACCTCTATGAGGGCTCGGGAACCTCGACCAAGTACACCAAGGCGGGACCAAGATTCGACGATTCGTTCTGCGGCAACATCGAAGTCCTCGAGTCGATCCTGGCGTTCAACGAGATCACCGAGTACCGTGTCTTCGACGCGCACGCGATGGGCGCCAGTCTGGCCGAGCTTCCCGGCCCGTACGACCTGATCTACTCGTTCTTCGCGGTCGGATTCCATTGGTCGATAGGTCATTTTCTGGACGAGCTGCGGGCGCTGATGAGCGATCGAGCGCTGGGTTTCTTTACCCTTCACGATCGTTTCGAGGATTTCTCTGAGCTGGACGGCACGCCGTACCGGGTGGTCGACTTCCTGGGTAGCTGGCCTCGTGGCCGCTGGTCACGTATCGCGGTGATCTCGAAGAGTGAGGAAATCCTGGCTGCGGCCATGCCCTGATCGAGGAGACGAAGATGACGAAGGATCCGAAGGCCTGATGTTCGTTCTGGTCGGGATGGCGGTGGGCTCGGTCGCCCTTGCTCAGCACGAGGCCGGCCATCATGGGACGGCGGTCTCAGAGCGGCAGACTCAGGCGAAGACTTCGTCCTACGCCGGCCTCGAGTCCCGGCGCGTCAAGGCGCTTTCAGAGGACCAGATCGCGAGCTAGTGTCCCGTGCGGTAAGTTCGTTGCCACACCGAGAGCGGTGAAGCGT
>JBHHWO010000263.1:0-3396 GCA_046756565.1 Thermoanaerobaculia bacterium
GCGGCGCCTGGGCGGTGTCTCCCGCCTGCTCGGCCTTGACCTCCTAGCTTAGCTAGTTCTCGCCGGCTTCGACGACCAGCCGTACGATGTCGCCGCCACGGTAAAGGGCGAGTGACTCTGACGTTGCCGGCAGATCGATGGCTGGACTCACGGTGGGTGCGTCGGGTGCGTCCGGATCGACGCCTCGAAGCGTTAGCTCCCCGCGTTCGTCAGTGAGGTAGAAGAGTAGGTCTCCCGTATACGTCGCGCCCGCGAGGAAGTCATTGGGTCCCAGCACCAGTGAGCGGTACTGAAGTTCAAGCGGAACTCGAGGAAGCGGATTTCCACTGTGTGTCACGACTTGCACACGTAACGGCGGATTCGGGGCTCGCTCGACCACTGCTTGTCCACTCGCTAGGAGGGCAGACCCGTGAAGTACTGTGATCGCGGCCTCGCGGTGAAGCACGACTACTCCTTTGCCTTCGAGGCAGGCCTCGGGAACATCCACCTTCCCGTATCCGTTCGTGCGGCGCGAACAACGCAGATTGCGACTCCCATTTCCGTCTATCACTAGAAGGAAGCCATTGACCAGCGGCTTGCCATCTCGAAAGCTCAGCTGGAACCCACCATGCTCTTGCTCCCGCTCAAGGTGTACGGTCAAAGGACTCCACTGCGCAGGCTCTCCCGTTAGCGTGGTTCGGTAGTCTTTGTAGCCGTCCTTCGTGACTGCCACCCACGAACCGTCAGAGCTGAGACGTACTCTTGCCACGCCCTTGGGATCCGTGAGAATCGATGCGCCCTCGATCCCCCGGGGCGTTTGCCACTCGACCTCGCCATGATCAAAGTGAAGAGCCTGCCGCTCTACGGGAACGACGACACGCGCCTCAGGCACAGGCTCGGCGTTCTCGGCGTCCAAAACCTCCACAACAAGCTCACTACCAGTACCAAGATCGAGGTCCAAGCGACCCTCACCGCGGAAGCTCGAGTGGATATTGAATAGCCTGCAGTAATTGTCTTCGCTGCACGCAGCGAGAGAGTAAGGTGCGAAGAGACCAAGGTTTCTCTCGGGAGGACGCTCTTCATCGCCCTCTGGGAGGAGTCCTGGCATGAACGGAAGCCGTCCGAAGTAGAACAAGCGGTACACAAGTTCATCGTCGGTCGGGAAGCGTCGGCTACTTCCATCCGTGCTGTTGTCGAGTAGAACCACCGTTCCGGGCACGGGATCGTCATCGATCAGCAGGTTGCCGTAGATTTCCATCTCCCAAAGCCACGCTATTGGAAGTTGTGGCGGCTCGGCCGCCTGAGGATCAAGGTATGGCAAGAGGTTGTTGCCGACACCAAAGACCACCTCGCTGTCGATTCTGGCCTGCAGGACATACGCACCGTCATCGACCTGCCGGAAGACGTACTCTTTGAGTCCGTGTTCGAGTGGTAACGATTCGACAGGTTGACAGTTGGACAATCTGACCGGCCCCGTGAAGGCCCTCCGACCGCAGTAGTACGCCTCGACTTGCGCGACTCTGTGTTCGCGTTTCGGACGATAGTCAATCCCAACTCGCAGATCTAGACGTGGAGAGAGAGCGATTGAGGGAAGTTCGACGGCATCCCCACCACTAACATCCAGCGTGCGAACAACGCTGCGCAACGCAGGGTGCTTGATTCGAAGTTCTGCCCGATCTGGAACCGGTACTCCGACAAAGAAGTGGTGTGCGATAGCTCCTTGCCATGCGATGGTTGTTGGAGGCCGGCCCGTCTCTGACGGTGAACCGGTTGGCGCGACAACGACACTCAACCCCCTCTCGTCAATCTTGGGATCCTCAGGGAGCACTGTGCTCACCATAAGGTCCATCCGGTCTCGTTGCGGGGTCTCGGGAATCGGCACTTCGATCGTCTCTTCATGCCCACAGGTCCCGAGATTCTCGATGCCGACCAGCTGACCGGAATACACTCCGTACGCAACAAGCCGCCCCGCGGGAACCATAAGACGTCGCCGGGTCTTTGGACGGATTGGGAAAACCGAACCAGAGTCCACACCAACAATGTCGAGCCGGTCGACCCCGTTCCAGCTCCCGGGTCCGAGCACAGCCTCACAGGCCGGCACAACCGGCCAAAGAATGCTCTTGTGACCTTCTTGGCCTAGCTCAACGTGGATCGTGCCACCGTCCACGCTTACGTAGCCGGGAGCCTCAGCGATCCAATACCAGCTTCCTATTGGCAACTCGATAGGAACGTTGGCCTCAGCTACGAAGCTCGGATCGTAGTTGTCTTCAGCGTAGATGTAGATCGAGCCGGTAGGGAGCGCGTTAACGAGGTCGGAGCCCGAGCCGTGCCACTTATCCGACGGAACCAGATGAAACGTGAATTCAGCTGCCGCCAAGGGCGAGACGAGCGCGCTCCCCCCGGGGTGCGCGATCGCCGCCACTCGCAAGGCCATGGCGGGGGAGGATGCGGCGGATCTCCGCAGCGCCGTTGACGAACTCTCCTCCCTCACCTACAAGATGACGGAGAATCTCTACGCCGAGCTCGAAGGAGGGGAATCCGGCTAGAGAATCCGACCCGAGCCGGCGCCTTCCGTCCTCACCGTGGCCAAGCGCGACTACTACGAAGTCCTGGGCATCTCCCGGCACGCCGACGAGAACGAGCTCAAGCAGGCGTACCGGAAGATTGCGCTCAAGCACCATCCGGATCGCAATCCGGGGGACCCCGTCGCCGAGGAGAAGTTCAAGGAGGCGTCGGAGAGCTACGCCGTGCTGTCCGACCCGGAGAAGCGGCGCGCCTACGATCGCTTCGGCTTCGAGGGGATCGGCATGCGTGGCGCGCCGGGCGGATTCCCCGACTTCGGCGACCTCGGGACCTTCACGGACATCTTCAACGACCTCTTCGGGGATCTGTTCGGAGGCCGCGGCGGGCGCTCCCGCGGCCGCGGCCAGCGTGGTGCCGACCTCCGCTACAACCTGGAGATCTCGCTGGCGGAGGTGCTGACCGGCAGCGAGGCGCAGATCCGCATCCCCAAGACGCGGATCTGCGGGAGCTGCTCGGGCTCCGGCGCTCGGCCCGGCACCAGCCCCGAGCGCTGCGCGCGCTGCCACGGCACGGGCCAGGTGGTGCTGCAGCAGGGCTTCTTCCGGATGAGCCGGCCCTGCGACGCCTGCGGCGGGGCGGGGGAGGTGGTGCGCGAACGCTGCGCCGAGTGCCGCGGAGCGGGGCGCGTGGAGGGCCAGCAGAACATCAAGGTGCGCGTGCCGGCCGGTGTCGAGGACGGCATGCGCCTACGGCTGGCGGGGGAAGGCGAGGCCGGCATCGCCGGCGGGCCGCCCGGCGACCTCTACGTCGTGCTCTCAGTGCGCGAGCACGAGCTCTTCGAGCGCGAAGGGCAGGACATCCACTGCGGCGTGCCGGTGGCCTTCGTGCAGGCGG
>JBHHWO010000264.1:0-3353 GCA_046756565.1 Thermoanaerobaculia bacterium
ACCCGGGGAGCGCTCCGGCTCATCGAGCCGATGGCAAGACCGCTATAGAACAGCAAAAAGGTCAACCCGACGGCAAATTTCCTTCCCGGCGGTGGCCAGAGTACCGCCAAGGCAATCAGCGCGATCAGCGCGACCGCGGTCGCCACGGCGGCTCTGCTCACGCGCCGGTGTTCTACGAGAAGCGAGTAGTAGGCCGAGCGCACGCCGGCCGTGTTCGGGAACAGCTTGCCGGCGAGGTCGGGCGCCAACTCCAGAGTGACGACCAAAAGGACCCATGCGACTAAAGCCACGGAGACCAAGGCGCCCCAAAACTCCCAATCCGGCTGGAGCGTGGCGTCGAACCAGCCGGCCACCCAGACGACGATCCAAACCAAGCCGCGGGCGAACCAGTAGAACCCGATACCGACCAGGCTGATGAAGCTCCCGGCCGCAAGCGAGCTCCAGCCGGCAAGACCGTATTCGAGGATGTTCGGCGTCTCTGTATACACCGACATGCGAGCACGCAGCGCCACGAGACTCGTACCAAGACCGACAAGGGCAGCCGCAGCCGGTATCGCAACCGCAAGCGGCAGCTGAAACTTCCAGGGCTCGAGGAATAACGCGTACGGGAGCACTCCGATCGCCAGAGCCGCGGCGACGAGTGCTCCGATCGCTCCTCGGTTGGGCGGACGCCAATGCGTCCGTTCCTCAAGGATCCCCGGTTTGACCGCTTGCGCCATCGGACAGAACTCTTACAGTTTGAGATTGCGTAGTACCTTGCGAAGAGTAGCACATTTGATTGTGGTTACCGTTCGGGTGCCTCGCGGCGGACACCGGCTGGAGCGCCGCTCTCGACTCCCCGTCCCCGGCGTGACTGAAGGACAGAGGCCCCGTAAGCCACCAATGAAGTGACGAATCCGAGCCCGGCTTTGCCTCACCCTGGCCGCCCCCTTTCCACGCCCGCCTGCTGGACCGACGCCTTGTCCGGGCGACGAGCCCCGCGCGGACCGGGAGCGGGTCAACCGAGTGCCTCGAGTGAACTGGCACGTGCGTCGGCGACGGCTCTGAGACAGTAAGCCACGCCGTAACCCGCGCGGTACCGCCATGCGCTAGACTCGGCCCAGCAATTCGCCGTTATCGATAGGGGAGGAGGGTCCCGACCGGGGCGGCCGAACTGCGCGTGGTTTGAGGGGGATGGAACGAAGGTAGAAAGAGGCCTCGGTCGATCGGCTATAGCGGCGCTCGCAGCGGCGCTGCTGACGGCACTCGGAGCCGTTACCGGCGGAACTCCACTTCAAGCCGCCGAGCTGGCATCGGCGCGGCTCCTGATATCCGGCACCGAGCTTCGCGTGTCGCCGGAGAGTCAGACCGTTCCCTACAACACGCCCACCCTGGTCGAAACTCACCTGGAGGGCTTCGACCCGTCTCTGGGCACGCTGCCGTCCGACCTGAGAGTCCTGGCGGACTTCACAGGTCCCGAGGTCGACGGCATTCTGACTCTCGAGACCGTTCCCAACGAGCCCTTCCGGATTCCCGGGCTCTCGCTCAAGGGTGACTATCAGCTCGACAACATCCGCCTGGTCCAGGGAGACGAGCTACTGGGATTCGGATCGCCGCGCTCGGCGGCGATTCTGGTAACCCAGATCCTGGTGACTCGGGTTACCTCGCGGGCACTCACGCTCGACGAGATCCGGGCCCTCGGGATCGTCATCGACGAGGACAGCTTCCGGGCGTTCAACTTCACGTTCGGATTCGGAGTGGAGAAGGGCGAGACCATCGAATTCAACTTCCCGGTGCTCTTGCCCTTCGATGGCGATCCGCAGGTTCTGGGAGGAGGCTTCGGCTTGTTCGGCGGGGGGACGCCCAGGTTCGACATTCCGCAGCTCGCGCCCTTTCAGCTCGATATTCCTCCAGAGGAGACCCAGAGCGGGACGTTCGTAAGCCTGGCCCGCCGCGAATCGGCGCCTCCGATCTATGGGGCGATCGTCTTTCCCACCGAGTTCGCCCTCCTCAATCAGTTCTTCTCGGTCGTCCTTCACGTCCAGAACGGCGCTCCCGAGGGCGACCCGCTGGTGCTGCGCGATCTGACCGCCAAGATCAAGATCCCCGGAGGCCTGAGAGAGGCCGAGACCGAGCCTCCTACGCCGCTGGGCGTTCCCGTTCCGATACGGGTCCCCGGGCCCGACGGCCGCCTCGGAACCTCGGACGACATCACCTTCCTCGTGGCGCAGGCGACCGGAGAGGCCGAGTTCCTCCTCGAAGGCCGGCGACAGGGCGCTCACATCGTCGAGATGGATATCGAGGGCACCCTCGAAGGCCTGGTAACGGGCGTCAAGCGCGTCACCGGCACGGCGCGGGGCGCCGTCGTCGTGCGCGACCCGACCTTCGGCGTCACCATTTCGCACCCGGACGTGGTCCGGAAAGACGAGGAGTACATCCTCGGGCTCACGGTGTCGAACACCTCGAACCTGCCGGCCAACCTGGTGACGATCCGTATGCCGAACTCGAAGCTCGCCGGCGTCGAGCTGGTCGACCCGAACGACTTCCAGCGGACGATCGAGACGATCCTTCCCGGCGAGTCGGAAATCGTCGAGTTCGAAATGCGATCGCGCTTCACCGGCCGTGTCACCTCTGCGGCGTCGCGCTCGGAGGCCCACATCACGCCGACCTTCGATCTTCGCGTCGGCGTCGGCGAAAACGGGATCCCACTCTCTCCGGACGAGTTGGTTCTGCCGCGCTCGACCGACGCGTTGCCGCCGCTCGTCGTGCGCCGCAGCCTGGCGCTCCTCGGTCTCGGGCACTCGCTCGCCACCGCCGGGAGCGGCGGCCTCGCCGCCGACCTCCCGCGGGTCACACGGGCTCTGGTCAAGGGCCGGGTCTATCAGATGGCCCAGGCCGGCGAGCACATCGGGCTCGGGGAAGACCCCTTCGATTCGCTCGCGGTCCTCGCCGCCGAGTGGAACGGAGCCCGCGATGCCGAGTTCGAATGGGACCGCTTGCGCCGGACGACCAACAACGGCCGCCTGCTGGCCGAAGAGTTCGCCAAGTCCCTGGCCGCGGAGGCCGAAGCGTCCTCGCACCGCGAGATGTTCGACCGGTGGACGCGCACCACCGCCTTCCTGCCCCCGATGACGGGTGTCCTGGGAGCGGGCGAGGGGACCCGGCTCGAGATCGCCAGCCGCACCAGCGGAAAGCTCCTACAGAGCACCAGGCTCCCTGAGGGAGGACGTCGGGACCTGCCCTACGGCGAGCTCTACGACCTCGGCGACGTGGAGCTCGCGACCTTCGCCGTCCCCGAGGACGATGGCTACGAGGTGACCCTGCGCAACGTCGAGGGCAACCCCTCCGAGCTCCACGTACTGCTCACCGTACCG
>JBHHWO010000265.1:0-3243 GCA_046756565.1 Thermoanaerobaculia bacterium
CGGCACATCAGGTGTTCCGTCGGTTAGGTGCAATTCGTTGGAGGTGCACTAGGTTGCGCAGGTGCGAAAGCCGCACAGGACATCCCGCCGGTCAGGAGTATAGAAGTTCCGCCACGTGTTCCGGATGAGGCGGGAGCGTGTGGCCCAACTGCCGCCGCGCAGCACCTTGTGGGTTCCGAACCACGGCTCGGAGTACTCCTTGTACGGGTCGATCTCGAAACCCGGGTACGGCCCAAAGTCGGTGCAGGTCCACTCCCACACGTTGCCGATCATCTGCCGGCAGCCGAAGGCGCTGTCGCCGACTGGCAGGGCGCCGACGTCGACGCACCCCACCGCGACCGAGTCAAGATTGGCCCGCTCAGGGGAAGGTGGTTCGTCACCCCACGGGAACCTCCGCTTCTCCCCGGACAGTCCGCGACCCTCAAGCGCGGCCGTCGCGCTCGCTGCCACTTCCCACTCGACTTCCGTCGGCAGTCTCCGGCCAGCCCAGCGGCAGTAGGCCTCAGCTTCGTACCAGTTCACGTGAACGGCCGGGTGGTGGTCCTCAAGTGGAACCAGCTCGTCGTAACTCCGACAGTGCCAACGACCTCCCGGATCAGGCTGCCAGTAAACGGGATGCTCTGCGGCGACGCTGTCGCGCCAGCGCCATCCGACCTCGGTCCAGAAGTGCCGCCGAAGGTAGCCCTTGTCCTCCACGAATTCGAGAAATTCGGCGTTCGTCACCGGCGCCCGTGCGATACGGAACGGCCGGACCTCAACCGGATGCGCCCACTTCTCGTTGTCGAACACGAATGTGAGATCGGGCGTGGCGCCCAGCAAGAAGCTCCCGCCGGGGATCTCGACATCGCCCCGCAGCGGGCCGCCGCCGACCTCGTCGCGGCGACCTCTGTCGCGCGCCAGGGCGAGGCGAGGCCGAGGATACGCCAGCGTCTGCCGCGTGTAGGTGAAAGCCTCCGCATGCATGTCCTCGTGGTAGAGGGCCAGGAGGTGGAAGTAGGTCTCCCTCTCGTCCGGGCGCTTCGAGCCCAGCCGTTCGACGATGCGGTCCACCACCCGCTGGACGTAACGATAGGTCTCCTCCCTGGATGGAAGCGCCAGGTCCCACCGGGTGTCGTGGCGGATCTGCGCAGAGTCGTACAAGAGGTCACCGTCCTCCCGAATCGGCTTCTCGTTGCCGAGATGCCGCAAGACCCACTTCTCCTGAAACCACGCAACATGCCCGATTTCCCAGAGCAGCGGATTCACGATGTGGAGACGCGGTCCGATCATCTGCTCGTCGGTCAGATCAGCCATCAGCTCGAGCGTTCTGGTGCGGGCCTCGGTCAGCCACCGGGCAAGTTCAGAGGCGGAGATCTTGGAGTGCGCGCTCATACCTCACCTGAGGGGTCGGTCATGATCTCTCATGTCTCGCCCCAGACTGTCCGTGCCGTCTCGACGACCAGGCGGAGCTTGCGCTGCTGGTCCTCAGGCGAGAGCCGATTGCCGATGACCGAGCTGGCGAAGCCACACTGCGGGCTGAGTGCCAGCTGCTCCATCGGCAAGACGCGGCTCGCCTCCTTGATGCGCGCAGTCAGCTCCTCCTTTGTCTCAAGGCGCGGGGTTTTGGTGGAGACCAGCCCAAGCACGGCGACCGTCCCCTCGGACACCTCCTTCAATGGTTCGAAGGATCCGGAGCGGGCGTCGTCGTACTCAAGCAACAGCCGCCCGGCGCGGACGCTCTTGAAGATCTGCTTGGCGATCGGCTCATACCCCCCCTCTGCCAGCCACCGGCTGCCTTGGTTGCCCCGTCAGAGGTGAAACCCAAACGTCACCCCAGGGAAGCCACTGATCACGGCGTTGTCCATCTCGATTCCCTGCTGGAGCCATCGCTCCATGCTCCAGCCCTGCGCCTCGTAGAAGGCGCGGGATGTGGGATCGATTAACAGCGGATACTGTGGTGCATCGAGTTGGATGTAGGTGGCACCGAGCCGGACTAGCTCTGCCACCTCCTCGCGCAGGATCGCCGCGACATCGGCCAAGAATCCATCGAGCGTCGGATACGCAGTCTTGGAGCGCTCAGGCGACCAGACGTTCGCCCATAAGCTCGGGCTCGGCAATGTGACCTTGGGAGTCTTCGCGGTCCGGGCCCGCAGATACGTAAACTCCTCGGCAGAGAGATGGCGCCGGCGAGTGAGCTTGCCGACGACGCCTAACGAGGCCGGGCGCTCGAGGTGCCACTCTCCTACCGTCTGATCGCCGCGCCAGTCACCCCACAGAAAGGCGTCGAGGGTCCATTCGCCGAAGCCATCGATAGCCGCTGTCATCTGGCTTTGGAACGACTGCCGGCGCATCTCGCCATCGCTAACCACCTCTAACCCTGCCGCCTCTTGCAGCGCCACTGCCTCGTCTACCGCCCGGTCCTCGATCGCCTTGAAGCCTGCCTGCGTGATCGTCCCGGCCGCGACCTCCTGCTGGGCTTTGAGCAACCAAGACGGGCGGAGGAGGCTCCCGACGACGTCGGCGCGCGTCGTGATCATGGCACGCGGACCGGTGCTCTCGAACAGTGAGCCTGACGCTGCCTCATACGCCATCCGGACGATGAGCCGGCGGCATGGCTGCGGACAGCGAGAGGGCAAAGAGATGTTCGGCGTCCGTGTCCCATCGAAGGAGACGAAGCCCGCCCTCGGCGAGCATAGTCTCAACTGTTGATCGGGTATATTTGCAGCTGATCTCGGTCCGGATTGATTCACCTTCTACGAAGTCTACAACGAGGTCGAGCGCGTCGATCCGGACTTGATGCGCGTCCTGCGTGACGAGGTGCATTTCGATTCGCGCCTCTTGTGAGTTATAAAACGCCAGGTGTTCGAAACGATCCAGATTGAAATCCGCGCCGAGGTTTCGATTGATGACCGAGAGCATGTTGCGGTTGAAGGCGGCGGTGACCCCGGCGGAGTCGTTGTACGCCCGCTCAAGGACTGCCACGTCTTTCACGAGGTCCGTGCCCAGCAGAAACCGATCGTCTGGGCCGAGCAATCGGGCCACATTCCGAAGAAAGGCGTTTGCCTCGACAGGAGTGAGATTCCCGATGGTCCCACCCAGGAACACGACCAGCCGACGTCTCCCGTCAGGGGCGATTGCCACTGGTCGTTCGAAGTCACCGACGACCGTGTGGAGCCGCAATCCCGGATAGTCTTTGCCAAGCCCGGTGACGATCTCCTCGAGCAGATTCTCGCTCAAGTCGATCGGCACGTAGAGATCCAGGAG
>JBHHWO010000266.1:0-3240 GCA_046756565.1 Thermoanaerobaculia bacterium
GTGGCACCTCTAACTGGGCGGCTCGGCGGAGAGTGTGTAGCCGAGAAACTCCCGCAGCGTCAGCGAGTCGGCCACTCGCCAGGCGATCCCGCGCTCGGAATCGATTCCCTCGAAATACCCGATCAACAGCAGGCGAAAGTACACCGCCGGCGCCAGCGACGGCCGGCCCACCCGCTCGGCGTAGAACTTCGCGCACAGCCCCTCGACGAACTCGTCGAAACCCGCCTGCTCCAGGACCCGGTTCAGCCGTTCGTAGAACGGGTGGCCCGGGCTCCGCGCCAGTTCGCCGCTCTCGACCCATAGCGCATCCTGGCTCTCCTTCCTCCGACGTCCCATTGCCATCGCTTCCGACCCTCCGAGTGGACTCTTGGTGCTCTCTGGACCCGAATCCCCCATTGCAAGTCGCTTACCGACTTTCACCACGGCTTGCTAGGTTGCCCTAGGTTGCTACTTGCTTATCGTGATCGCCGACATGTGCGGGACATCGCTCTCCGTGACGAGCGGGTCATCCAGAAAGGCGGGCTTGAACACCTTGAGCAAGAACAGCTCTGGCGCATCTTCCCACTTGACGGTTCTGCCCTTGCTTATCGTCCAGCAGGGCACGCGCGGAATAACCTGTAGCGTGTCACCGGCATTGTAGATGCAGATTTTCAGCTGCTCGTCCACGGTGTTGGTGAACGTGACCGGCGGCTTGGGACCGCCTTTCACGACCAGGTTGTTTTCATTGCCGGAGAACTCCACGTCAGTCCAGAGCGTCTGGGTCCACTTGATGCCGGCATCGAAAAACTGCGACTTCCAGACATAGAAGACGTAGCTGTCCCTCGGATACGTCCTGCTGGCGCCCTTCTTGAGCACCCAGTTCTCGCGCGCGATCGCCTTGATCGGGTCGCTGGCGTTGTACATGTGCAGCCGCAGATCGATCTCGGAGTTGTTCGAAATCCTCATCTGGTCCGAGAGGTTCGATGCACTGGACTCGATGCTGACCTTGTAGGAGTCATCGAGAGCAAACGGGTCCTTCGGCAGGACCTTCGCCCAGACAAAATAGCCTGCCCCAAGGACGAGAATCACGATAACGAGGTTGACGATGTTCTTCATGTCCGGTCTCTTGGGTGCATGTACGGAAGTCCAAGCGAGTTGGAAGAGTACGAGGTACGCATTATAGGCAAGAGCAGGCACCCCGGCCGCAGCTGCAGGTGCTCTCAGAAAAGGTTGGCACCTGTAGTCGGGGTCAGTCTTTTCGGTCGATTCGAATCTCGCATCCCCGTCCTGCGTATGGGTTACCGTGGGACCCGTGTGACTTGGGCCCCAGACTTGGATTCTCGTGCGGAGGTGGCTTCGAAGGCTCCTTGGAGGAACGCTCCGTATTGTGTCCCCTAGCAGCTCGGTTTCCCCTCTGACGTCTACTCCACCTCCGGATACCAGGGAAAGGGGCCCATCCAGAGGTCGGTCATTAGCCTCAGGGTGTTCATCTCCAGCCAGTCTTCATAGCCTGCCCAGTGCGCATATTGCGGAAGCTTCACAGCCTTCGGAACTTCGAGAAAACTGGTCCCTTTCCGGAACTCCTCCAGGATCGCACCGCGCAGATCGCGGATGAACTGCCTCTCCTCATCGACATGCACGCGCGTACAGCCCTTCAGCGCTTCGTCCGCCGGAAGCTCGTTGTGGGCGCAAACGGCAACCTCGAAGTCCAGATCCAGAACCTCCGTCAGTGTCCGCTCCCACTCCCCGATGTTGAAGTCCGGAACAACCGAGAACATGACCCGGTTCGGGTTCACCAGATCGGCAATGAACGCCGCCTGCCGCTCCGGAATGGTGAATACCGTCATGCCGAGGCCATGATTCATGCCCAAGAAGCGCATCTGGACGATAAAGTCGCCCATCTTGATGTCGCGCCGCTCGCCTGACCAAACCACATCCGGAGATACCGCATCCCGGCCCGGGTTGGCCGCCAGCCACTCGGCGGCCAGGGCATGCATCACTGTTTGTGCGCCCGCGTCCTTGAAGACCTGTCCACCGCTGGCATGGTCCCAGTGGTTGTGGCTATGAAAGGCATACTTGACCGGCTTGTCGGTTACGCCGCGGATTGCGGCGAGCATCACTTCGGAGTGCCGTGAATTGAACGTGTCGAGAACGGCTACACCGTCATCTCCGACCACGAACATCGAGAAGTTCCCTTCGCCGAGCGTAAAACTGTAGACGCCGTCAGCGATCTCGAGCGTCCTGCCGCTTCCGGCTGCTGCAAGCGCAGTAGGTGCGAAAACAAGAAGAATCGCCAACAGCTTTGTCGAGTTCCTCAGGATGGCCATTCTTTCCTCCTGCCTATCAGTCGTCCCGGAGGGACTGTTCAATACGGTGCCGGGCTACCGTCTTCGGCGCCCTGTTCGCGATTCTGGCAGGTCCCAGGAAACCCTAGCGTGTCAACTCGCTCAGATGCGCCCGACGGCCGCCACTTGAGCTGTAGCCGACTTTGTTGCAAAGTACACATGGAGGCACACGACCATGGCGGAACAAGAAGTCGGCGTCGTCACCCACTACTTCGGCAAGATCTCGGTGGCGGGCATCGAGATAAGCGCGGGTCAGCTCAAGGTCGGCGACACTATTCACATCCGCGGGCACACCAGCGACTTCACCCAGACAGTGGACTCGATGCAGGTCGACAACCAGAGCGTCGAGGTCGCGACCCCTGGTCAGCTCATCGGCATCAAGGTCGTCGAGCACGCCCGGGAGCACGACAAGGTCTTCCGGGTCGAGCAGTAGGCGCGCCCGAGCACGCCGATCCGAATAAGGGGCTGGCACCTCTAGCCCACCGCGCTCACGAATACGGCGGCCTGCGCCAACTAAGTAGAAGATACAGACGAACATGATGCCTGCTACAAGAAACAAAGCAAGGTAGCTAGCTCCTCGCCCCAAGAGCATTGTGAAGAGAACGGCCTGCGAGTAGTACACAACAACGAACACAACAACCCAAATCCACGGAGTCCCACCTCGTTTCCGTGCGAACGCTGCGATCGCACCTCCGAGTACTACCAAAAGAAAGATTTCAAGCATCACCGCTGCTCCGGGTGCCTAACGGATCTTGAGCTCACCGACGCCGCTGGCGCCAACGACCGCTCACAGTGAATTGTTGAACCTAAACACGATCATGGCTGAAGCAAGCAGCCAGGCGGCCTCCGCTGCAGCGAGGTGTTAGACGACACGCTGATAACCGCTTAGCACGAGCTGAATCGTACGGAGAAGACC
>JBHHWO010000267.1:0-3217 GCA_046756565.1 Thermoanaerobaculia bacterium
TGTCCCTCATTGCACAGATCGCTGACGGCCCGATCGTTCGAAAACCCTCGGCGAAGTCCTTCGTAGCGGCTGGTGCTTGTAGGATTGCAGGCGAAGATCGGAGAGTATGCTCGTACTGGAGTGCACCGCCTGCTCGCGCGAGATCCCCGCGGACTCGAAACTCTGCCCCTATTGCGGCGCGCCGGTCGAGTCGCGAACGGCCCTCCCGACCGAAGCGTTGCCGTCGGGCGAGTTCTGGGGACAGGCCGAGAGAGCCACGCACGGGCGCTTCCCGCCAGGCACCAAGCTGGAGGATCGCTATCGGATCGTGGGCTTGCTCGGCCGCGGTGGGATGGGCGAGGTCTACCGCGCCGACGACCTCAAGCTCGGCCAGGCCGTGGCGCTGAAATTCCTGCCCGAGGCGGTCGAGCGGAATCGGCGTCGCATCGCCCGCTTTCTGACCGAGGTGCGCCTCGCGCTGCGCGTCACCCATCCGAACGTCTGCCGCGTTCACGACATCGGTGAGGTCGACGGCCGGCACTACATCTCGATGGAGTACGTGGACGGCGAGGACCTGGCCTCGCTGCTGCGCCGGATCGGCAGGTTCCCAGGGGACCGGGCGATCGAGGCGGCGCGCCAGCTGTGCGCCGGGCTCGCCGCCGCGCACGACCAGGGCATCCTGCATCGGGACCTCAAGCCCGCCAACGTCATGATCGACGGCCGCGGTCGGGTCAAGATCACCGACTTCGGTCTGGCGAGTCTGGCGGCCGAGCTGCCGGGCGACGAAGTTCGCGCCGGCACCCCGGCCTACATGGCTCCGGAGCAACTCGCCGGCGAAGGGGTCACGCAGCGTAGCGACATCTACGCTCTCGGTCTTCTTCTGCACGAGATGTTCACCGGCCAGCCGGCCCTGGAGGGGAGCACGCCCGCCGAGATCGCGCATCGGCAGGAAAGCACGCCGACCAGCCCGTCCTCGATCATCGAGGGCCTCGACCCCGCGGTGGAGGAGGTCATCCTGCGCTGCCTCGAAAAGGAGCCGCGCAACCGGCCGTCCTCGGCCCTGGCCGTGGCGGCCGCGCTGCCGGGAGGCGATCCGCTAGCCGCCGCGCTCGCCGCGGGCGAGACGCCCTCGCCGGAGCTGGTCGCCGAGGCGGGAGCGTCCGGAGGGCTGAGACCCTCCATCGCCGTGCCCTGCCTCGCGGCGTTTCTGATTGTCGTGGGACTGCTCGTCGGCCTCTCGGGGAAGCGGATCGTCGTGCGCCGGGTGACCCTCGAGACGCCGCCCGAGGTCCTGGAGGCGAAAGCGCGCGAGGTGATCCACGGCGCCGGATACGAGGACCCTCCGGCCGACAGCGTGTACTGCTTCTTCGAGAACGGTAGCTACATGCGGTACCTCATGGAACTCGAGCCCACGCCCGGGCGCTGGGACGTCCTGCGCAGCGGCCAGCCATCGGGCGTTCACTTCGGGTACCGCCAGAGCCCGCGCCTGCTCGCGCGACAGCCGGGGAACATGGGGGATTGGCTCGAGGATCCACCGCCGACGTTTCCCGGCATGGTGGAGGTTGGTTTGGACATGAAGGGGCGGCTACTCTCGTTCTCCGCAGTGCCTCCCCGAAGGGACAACCCCAGCGAGGTGCCGGCGGGCGAACCGGACTGGGCTCCCCTGTTCAGCGCGGCCGGTTTCGACCGGCAGGCGTTCACCCCCGTCGACCCGGTCTGGTTGCCGCCGGTCTACGCCGACCGGCGCGCCGCCTGGGAGGGCGTCTATCCCGACGCTCCCGATACGTCGATCCGCGTCGAGGCGGCCGCCTATCGGGACCGGCCTGTGGCCTTCCAGGTCATCGAGCCGTGGACCCGCGCGGTCGGCGCAGCGGCCACCGAGCAGGGCTTCGGGCCCCGGGCGGGCGTAGTCCTTGGCACGATTTGGTCCATCGTGGTGATGGCCGGCGCAGGACTCGTCGCCCTGCGCAACATCCGCCTCGGGCGCGGCGACCGCAAGACCGCTCTACGTTTCGCGCTCTACCTGGGTGGGGCGCGCCTGCTATGGATGCTCGGCGCCCACCACCTGCCCTCGAGCGCCGAGTTGGAACTGCTCCTCGGCCACCTGGCCTGGGCGCTCTTCTGGGTCGGGCTGTTCTACGTCTTCTACCTGGCGCTCGAGCCCTACGCCCGGAGGCTATGGCCCCACATGCTGGTCTCGTGGGTCCGCCTGCTGGGCGGCCGCTTCCGGGATCCGCTGGTCGGCCGGGACCTCCTGATCGCCGCCCTGTGCGGCACGGGCTTCGCCGTCATCTTCGGCGTGATGGGATGGATTCCCGAGATCCTGGGCATTCGGGGATACTGGTTCGAAGCGAGCCCCTGGTCCTGGGAGTCGCTCCGCGGCCTGCGGCAGGCGGTCGCGGCCGTGGCGGGCGTCCACACCCAGAGCTTGGTCGAAACGTTCGCCCCCATCATGCTGCTTCTGGTTCTGCGCCTGTTGCTCCGAAGGACCTGGATCGCGGTGGTCGTGTCCTCGACGCTCATGATCGTCGTGGCCAACCCGGGCACGAGCCACCCGGCTCCCTACCTGATCGGCTTTCTGATCGTGACTTCCCTCTTCTGGTTCGTGCTGTTTCGCTTCGGCTTGCTGGCCATCGTTCTCGGGCTCATCGTCTGCGACCTGTTGCAATTCCTCCCCCTGACCTTCGATCTCACGGCGTGGTACGGCTATGTGACGCCGCTCGTGCTGGTTATCACTATCGGCGTCGCGGTGTGGGGCTTCTGGACCGCCCTCGCCGGCCGCTCGGTCTTTGGCGATGAGATCCTGGCGGGAGCGGACAATCCCTCACCCTGAATCCATCTCCAGCCCCAGCCGCCGCATCAAGTTCTGGATGATCGTCGCGGTCAGCCCCCAGACGCGGTGCCTGCCGACGTGGTAGATGCGAAAGGTCCGGTCGACGCCGTCCATGGTCACCACACGATCCTCGACCAGCTTGACGTCGGCAAAGGCGATGAGGGGGACCTCGAAGAGGTCCGCGATCTCGGCCTCGTTGACCTGCGTTTCGTAGGGATAGGGAATCGCACCCACGCACGGCCGGATCCGGAAGCCTGAGAAGCTGTCCAGGTCGTCGAGCTCGCCAAGCCGCGCGACGCCCTTTTCGGGCAACCCGATCTCCTCGCGCGTCTCACGCAGTGCCGCCGCCCTAAGGCCGCAGAGCCCGGAGACACCACCCAAACCTCGACCCGGGGGGATGACGAC
>JBHHWO010000268.1:0-3208 GCA_046756565.1 Thermoanaerobaculia bacterium
CACTGGGACAGGACACTAGACTCGAACCAGTCGTCCGTTGTCATGCTTCCAGGCTAGCAATGGTGTCAAGTACAGGCCGAATCGCTCGGAAGGAAATGGCACTGTACTGGAGAGGCCGGCCGCGTGCCTCGTACTCGCGAGCGTTCACCCGAGTCGTCGAGGGGCGAGCGAGACGAGGTCACCGGCGGCCTACTATCAGTGTAGGTCAGCCGGAGAGTTGGGTCGTCAGCAACAAGGGATTCTTCGCTTCATCTCAGAATGACGACGCGGTATGAAGACGTCGGGCACGGAGGCCCGACGCTACAGCTCGTCTCGCATCCAGGCGGTCGCCAGCGAGTCCGCGTACTCGTTCCAGCGGTCGCCCGAATGCGCCGCGATCCAGACCAGCTTGCACTTCGGGTGGGCACGGTGAAGCGCGAGGAGTGGTTTGACCAGGTCGAGGTTCTTCAGGGGGTCGCCCTTCCGCTTCCAGCCTTTCTTCTCCCAGCTTGGCGCCCACTTGGTGATCGTGTCGATGCACAGCCGGCTGTCGGAGTGAACGGTCACCACGGCGTCCTCGGGCAGCGCCCGGTAGGCCTCGATGAGGGCGGTCAGCTCCATCCGATTATTGGTGGTGTGGGCCTCGTGCCCATGCTTGGCGGCCAGGACCTCACCGTTTTCGACCCAGACCATCCCCCAGCCGCCTGGCCCCGGGTTCGGGTTGGCGCTGCCGTCGGTGAAGACCCCGGTCTGCGGACCGTCGGAGTATTTCGCCAGGACTTCTTTCAGGGTCAGGTTCTCCTCGGTACGAGTGACGGACCGCTTCGAGGTCCTTCTTGACCCGCGGCGCTCGACCGCGGAGCTCTTCCTGCCCTTCTTGGCGGGCGAGTGCTCGCGGCAGTATCTGGGTTCCCAGCCCGGGTACTTGTCGAGAGCAGCCTGAGGTACTTCAAAGTCGGCACCACAGGCGCTGCAGGTGAAACTGGGCATCGCAGGTATGAGAGCAAGCAGAGCGATGTCGAATCAGGCACCGACGTCTTCGAAGAACGGCAAGTCGGGCCGGTAGACGTCCACATGGTAGCCGGTTTCAACGGTATCGAGCGCCAGGACCAGGTCCGATTCGACCGATGGCTCGAACCGCCCCTCGAGGAGTGCCGCGACGTCGCACTTGCCGGCGTCGTGGGCAAACCGGCGGCCGTCGAAGATCACGAGCGCGCCGGATTCGACGGGAATTGTCTCGAGGCGGGGCTCGACAGCCAGCGCCTCGTTCGCCAGATAGCTGTCGAGCCCCTGCCCGAGCGGCAGCGCCATGCGCTCGGTTTCGGGGACGCTCTCGAGCACCGTCTCCCGAGCCACGGGCAGAATCCGAAACTGGCGCTCGCGCTGTCCAGCGTTCAGGTAGAACTGAAAGACCGGCTCGGGGTACTCGGAGAGGCTGCTTTTTTCGGCGTCGAAGTGGAGATTGGCGGCCGCTCGGTTCTCAGAGGCCGACGTGCTCGACGCCCTCGCTCGATCGAGTTTCGCCGCCCGTACGAAGAGTGGGCCGCCGGCGAGGATCCGCTCGACCTGTTCGACCAGATCGATCAATGCCGGTGCGTGTGAGCGGATCAGATCCGCGAGCCGCCCCGCTGCGGGCCGCGGCAGATCGGTGGCGCGCCCTCCGCGCAGGGCGGTGAGCTTGTCGAGCTCACGTAGGCGCTCCATTCCGCGAATGGCCTCTGCACTCAGAGCCGCCGGGATGGGATCCGGCAGCGGCAGGATCTTGACCTTGCGGTCGAGGTCCTCGAGGCTGGCAGAACGGAGAAAGCCGGCCGCATCGGCAGGGGCTGGCCCGAAGGCCGGCGGGCCCGAGCTCTTCAGCAACGCCCGGTTGAGAGCCAGGTAGGCCTCGGGTATCGGGCCGAAGAAGCATGCCCGCGGACAGAGCGGGTTGGGTCCGCCTTCGATGGCCTCGGGGGCTGCTGTCAACGTACGGTCAGGTTAAGGAAGCGCCGTTTACCGACCTTGAGGAGATACGGCTCGGCGCGCGGCGCGAGAACCGCGAACGGGTCGGTCTGTTTCTCGCCGTCCACCGAGACCGCGCCCTGCCGGACCAGGCGTTGCGCTTCCTTGTTGCTGGGCGCGAGGTCGAACCTGGGAAGCGCCTTGCCGATGGCGATCCGGCCGTCGCTGATAGCCGAGGGGAGGTCGTCCGGAAGGCCACCCTGGGCGAACACCGTGTCGAACTCCGCCCGGGCTCGCCCGGCGGCCTCGTCGCCCCGGTAGCGGGCCGTCAACCGGCGAGCGAGCTCCTGCTTGACCTCCTTGGGGTGGAGGTCGCCGGAGGCGACTTGCCGCCTGCGATCCTCGATGGCGTCTTCGGGCTCGTCGGTCAAGAGCAGGAACCAGTCCCACATGAGGTCGTCTGGAATCGACATCGTCTTGCCGAAGATCTCGGACGCCTCCTCTTCCAGGCCGATCGCGTTGCCCAGGCTCTTGGACATCTTCTCGACGCCGTCCAGTCCGACCAGAAGCGGGACGGTCAGAATGATCTGTGGCTCGAGACCCTCCTCCTTCATCAGGTCCCGGCCGACGAGGAGGTTGACCAGCTGGTCGGAGCCGCCGAGCTCGACGTCGGCCTCGAGCGCGATCGAGTCGTAGCCCTGAAGCAGCGGATAGAGAAGCTCGTGGATCGAGATCGCCTGGTTCTCACGAAAGCGCTTCTTGAAGTCGTCACGCTCCATCATGCGTGCCAAGGTGTAGCGGCCCGCGAGCTTGATCATGCCGGCCGAGCCCAGGGCTTCCAGCCACTTGCTGTTGTAGCCGATCTCGGTCTTGTCGCGGTCGAGAACGTGAAACACCTGCTGCGCGTAGGTTTCCGAGTTGACTTGCACTTCGTCGACCGTGAGCTGCGGCCGGGTGGCCTTCTTTCCGGTGGGGTCGCCGATCATCGCCGTGAAGTCGCCGATCAGGAAGATCACCCGGTGCCCCAGGTCCTGGAAGTGCTTCATCTTGCGCAGCAGCACGCTGTGGCCCAGATGAAGATCGGGCGCCGACGCGTCGAATCCGGTCTTCACGGTCAGCGCCGTTCCGGTTTCGCGCGAGCGCTCCAGCTTGGCGCGAAGCTGATCCTCGTCTACGAGGTCGACCGCTCCGCGGGAGATGAGCGCCAGCTGCTCATCGACTGGCGGAAACTCGGTCGGCATCGGTCAGGCAGCTTAGCAAAGCCCCTACCGGGCGCTCCAGCTAG
>JBHHWO010000269.1:0-3166 GCA_046756565.1 Thermoanaerobaculia bacterium
AAGAGCTCGATCAGTTTCTCGTAGTATGTCACCGGATCGTAGTGCTTCAACGTCGTCACGAGGTATGGCGCATAGTAGAAGCTGAAGGGCATCGAGTTCAGTATCCGCCCATCCTTCCTGAGCCGGTCGTACAGCGGGGTGCTCCCGTACGGGACCGGGATATTGACCGCCGGCCAGACAAATGGCGTACGTGTCATGAACTCCTTCGTCAACTCTATCGGCTCATTCCCCCGATCCGTATCGAGCCCAAAAATGAAATTGGCTTGTAGGTACGGGACATTCTCGTGGAGGAGCCGGAAGTGTTCTACTACCCGGCCGAGCTTCTCAACGCCCGTTTTCTGTCCGACACCTACCTTGTTCGAGTAGTCGGCCCAAGACTCGACGCCCGGAGCAACGGCGACGCAGTTGGTTTCCCCCAGCCGCGTCACCCGAGATCCGCGGAGGATGGACAGTGAACTTTCTATCATATAAGGATTCCGTAGGTTCGGAGGAATGGTTTCCAGCTCGTGGAGGACTTCATCGAACTTGACGCCGAAGTTGGGGTCGAAGAAACCTACCAGAACGCCGGGCAAGTTCGTCGACAGGAAGCGAAGATCGGCCGCGAGGCGATCGAGGGGCAACAGGCGATAAGGGTTATTCCAATCGATGCAAAAATTGCAGTTGTAGGGACAACCCATGCTCGCCAGCATTGGCACAGTGGTCGTAAAGTATGGCCACTTGTTCCACAGAAAAGCCGACTTCGAGATCTCCGACATCCGCTCTTCGACCGTAGGAACATCCTCCATCGGCTTTGTGCTGGAGATCACCGATCCGGGGTCGAAGTGTCCTGCGAGGGTGTCAGCGATGAGACCTTTGTCGCACTCCTTGACGACTAGGTCGAAGAAACGCAGGCAGTCTGCCGGAAAGGCCTTGGCGTGAGGACCACCGATGACGGTTCGTACGCCTGCTCTTCTGTACTTCTTCGCCAGCGCATAGGACAGGGCGCTGGCCTGAGTGTAGCTAGTGATGAAGACGACATCCAGGTCCGAGGGGAGCTGGCGCCCTGGATCTCCCAGTCCATAGTAAGTCGCATAGAACGTTTCGTGACCGAGTTGGCGGCACCAGACCGAGACTGCCTGGGGCGTGAGCGAAGCGTATTGTTTCGTCAGGACCAGACGGTACGCCAAGTCTGCCGGATGACGGGACGGCAACCCCAGGATTTCCAATATCCCCACTTTCATCGTGCCTCTCCTCGCAAAGATCGTTCAGAAACTATATCGTGAACTACCCATGTCCGGGCCATTGGACAGTGACGGCGATGAGACCGAACTAGCGAGAAAGATTACAGAGCACGGCGGAACAGGGCGGGAACGCTTAGTCCATAACCCCTGAGGCTCCCGACCTCTATATGCTGCCGAAAGTGATATAGACGCGGCGCCGTTGACCCTCCCTCATGACCTCAAAATAATCAGCTGTGACCCGCAGTCGATGCAGAATTTACTTTGTTTAAGGCGCGCGCCGGCGTGCTTGTTTTCACTACACTGCTGCAGAGCGATCCGCGTATTCACGACATCGCCACATTGTGGGCAATGGCGAACCGGCGCGTTCGAGCGCTTATGATTCAGGTTCGGGCACAACCTGGGTCGGCTTCTCATCGGCGTGAGTACCCTACCGACCCGCGACGCCCGTCGGCGTCCAGTTGAGCCCAACCCTGGACCGCCTGAGTCATATGTTATTCTTCCGCAGCCGCGCCATGGTTTGGATAATGCGATAATAACACGATGGCGAAGGCGAGCAAGCTGGCGTTCCTGAACTGAGTGACGCAGGGATCACCGCCCGCGCTCAAGATCCTTGTCATTGAGGGTGCTGAATCGGAGCAATGGTGCCTTGAAGACGCACGTTTGATGCGGTAGTATTGTCCGGGTTTTGTCCGTGAACTCCTGTTGCCAAGCCCCAACTTAGCCCCAAACGGGGCCGAGTAAATGTACAGGTTCTTATGGGCTAGCTGGTGAGCGTTGGCGCTGGTCGCGGCCAGGATTACTCTCATAACCCAAAGGCCTTCGGTTCACATCCGACCTCCGCATCAAGGAAAACAAGGGGTTAGGGTGAGCGGTCCTAGCCCTGTAGTCGTTTCATAGAACAACCATTCAACAGCTCGGCGGGCATCCGCCGGACAGGAGCCGCACTGACCGCCCGAAGAGCCTCGTGGCGCCCGGTTGTACTAGCGCGTGCACAGCGCCCATTAGAAGCTGGAAGCCGTGTTGGCGACAATGGCGACTCTCGTCGCGGGGGCAGGCGTACCCGCATGGACCCGCGCAAGGCCCGTGGTGTGGTGCTGTCGTTCCTGATGATGGGCTAATGTTGTCGCCGATGATGATGTCGGCAAGTCCGGAGGTTCTCCCTGATGAGCGCTGCTGCCAGGGGCTCGCCCGCCTCAAGCGCTCTTGCAGTTCGAGCCGACGCGGCCGCCGACCCGATCGTGCAGCCTGTGGCGATCTCCGACCCGATAGAGTACGGTGTGGTCATTAATAAACAGGAGCAAGCATGGGGCTGACTGTGACTACGCTGAGATTGCTCATCCGAGGCGTAGCGGAGTTGGAGCGACGAGAAAGTGTATTGACCTATGGTATACAAGACGTGTATGCCACATATGACGAATTAAAGCATGCCTTCGATGAAATGAAACAGCCGTATGAGGAAGTTGGCAGGTCAGAGCAGAAGCTGTCTTCAAGCCGACTCTTCCAGGAACGTCCCTTGGCCAGAAATCGCGGCAACGTTGACGCTTCAGTACTCTTCCGCATGCTCGGTTTTGCCCGGTATGCTTCCCTTGATCTTCTCGATCTGGATGGACCACCGAGCATTCGACATGATCTCAACGAACCAATCCCCCGCGATTTGGAAGGAACCCAGGATTTGGTGGTTGACGGAGGAACCATTGAGCACATCTTCGACATCAAGACAGCTCTGTGCAACACGGCCAGGCTGGTACGTAAGGGGGGCATGGTCATACACGCCAGCCCGGTGGGGTGGTATGAGCATGGTTTCTATGGCATCAACCCAACCTTGTTCGTAGATTTCTATAGCGCCAATGGATTCCAGATCCTTGATACGACCTGCTTCCTATTCGATGATTATGCAAGTGTTTACAAAAAACAGTGGTGCTTTTCGTATGACGGTCCTGCGTCTC
>JBHHWO010000270.1:0-3159 GCA_046756565.1 Thermoanaerobaculia bacterium
GTGCGCGCACGGCTGCTGTCACGGGCCGTCGCCGGCGTCGACTGGAAGCGAATGGGAATGGGCCCGATTCCGGCCAGCGAGAAGGCGCTCGAGCGCGCAGGTCTCACGATCGACGACATCGACTTCATCGAGCTCAACGAGGCCTTCGCCGCCCAGTCGCTCTATGTCTTGAAGAAGACCGGCTGGGACGTCGACAAGGTGAACGTCCACGGCGGGGCGATCGCGCTCGGCCACCCACTCGGGGCCTCGGGCGCGCGCATCCTGACGACGCTCATCAACGTCCTCGAGCAGGAAGACGGCAAGCGCGGCCTGGCCACCATGTGCATCGGCACCGGCCAGGGCATCGCCACTGTAATCGAGAGGGGGTAGAAGATGGCACAGACTCGCGACATCAAGACCGTCGGCGTCTGCGGCAGCGGTGTCATGGGCAGCCAGCTCGCGGCGCTCTTTGCCGGCGCGGGCCTCGACGTCTATCTGTTCGATCTCGAGCAGGAGCTGGCCGAGCGCGGCCTCGAGGGCGCTCTCAGAGCCAAGCCCGCGGCGTTCTACCATCGGCGCTTCGCCAAGAAGATCGTTCCCTCGAACTACGACGAGCATCTGGACCGGTTCGGCGAGTGCGACTGGGTCATCGAGGCGATCGCAGAGCGGCTGGACTGGAAGCAGGAGCTCTACCAGAAACTCCAGCCGGTTCTGAAGAACGACGCGCTTCTGTCCTCGAACACCTCGGGCCTCTCGATGGCCGAGCTGGCCGGGCCTCTGGACGAGGACCTGAGGCGCCGGTTCTTCATCACGCACTTTTTCAACCCGCCGCGCTATATGCGTCTGGTCGAGATCGTGCGCTCGGCCGAGACCGATGAGAACGCTCTCGCGAGCGCCTCGGATCTGATCGGCCGCACCCTCGGCAAGGGTATCGTCTCGGCCAAGGACACGCCCAACTTCATCGCCAACCGAATCGGCATCTACGGCATGATGCTGGGCTTGAAGCTCACGCGCGACATGCGGCTCTCGGTCGAGGAGGTCGACGCCATCACCGGACCGGTCATGGGCCGGCCCAAGTCGGCGACCTATCGCACGGCCGACATCGTCGGCCTCGACACCCTGGCCTTCGTCGCCCAGACCGCCTACGAGAAATGCGAAGGCGACGAGGCGCGGGACATCTTCCAGGTCCCGCCGGTCCTCTCCGAGCTCCTCGAGCGCAAGAGCCTGGGCCAGAAGAGCGGCGCGGGCTTCTACAAGAAGGAGGGCAAGGACATCCTCGCCCTCGATTGGGACACTCTCGAGTACCGGCCCACAACCAAGCCGCGGATGGACGGCATCGGCGTCGGCCGAAGGTTTACCGACCTCGACAAGCGCATGGAAGCGCTGGTGTTCAATCCGGACTCGGCCGGTGAGTTCGCCTGGGAGCTCACCATCGGCACGCTCGCCTACGCCGCCCGCCGGCTGGGCGAAGTGGCCGACGACGTGGTCTCGATCGATCGCGCCATGAAGTGGGGCTTCGGCTGGCAGAAGGGACCGTTCGAGGTCTGGGACGCGATCGGCGTCGAGCGTTCGGTCCAGCGTATGGAAGCCGAGAGCAAGCCGGTGCCGGATCTTGTGGAGAGGCTTCTCACCAGCGGCCGGACGAGCTTCTACGGCCGCAATGGCACGAGGCAGTTCTTCGATCTGGCATCCGAGACCATGCTTCCTGTCTCGACATCGCCCGGCGTGCTCGAGCTCGAGGACCGGAAGTCCCACGGCGGCGAAATGCTGCGCAACTGGAGCGCTTCGCTCGTCGATCTCGGTGAGGGCGTCGGCTGCGTCGAGTTCCATTCGGCGCTTCAGCCCGAGTTCAACCCGATCGACGGCGCGGTGCTCGACATGCTCGCCGCATCGCTTCAGGCGGTACGGGAGAAGGACCTCAGAGGTCTCGTGATCTCCCACGAGGGCACTCACTTCTGTGCCGGCGCCAACCTGGCGTTGATTCTGGGCTTGGCGGAGGCCAAGCGTTTCGAGGTGATCGAACAGATCTCGAGTACGTTCCAACAGCTCACCCAGGCGATCAAGTACGCGCCCTTCCCGGTGGTGGCGGCACCCTTCAGTGTCTCCTTGGGTGGAGGCTTCGAGACCCTTGCGGCCTGCGACCAGATCGTTGCTTTGGCCGAGCTCTACTGCGGAGCGGTCGAAGTGGGAGTGGGCCTGATTCCCGGCGCCGGTGGCAACCTCCGGCTTCTCACCCATCTCTCGAAGCGCCTGTCTCCGAAGATGGGACCGATGGTGCCGGTCCAGAAGACCTTCGAGACCATCGCCTTCGCCAAGGTCTCGACTTCCGCTCACGAGGCGGTCGAGCTGGGGTACCTGAGGGAAGACTGTCCGATTGTTCTGTCCCGCGACCATCTCATCGCCCGGGCGAAGGAGGAGGTGCTCACCCTCGCCGGCGACTACACGCCGCCCGAGCGGCCGGAGCTGATTCCGCCGGGTGTCGGCGGACGGCTGGCGATCCAGGTCGCGATCGACGGTCTCCTCAAGGCCGGAACGATCTCGGAGCACGATGCTCTCATCGGCGGCAAACTCGCGCATGTCTTGACCGGCGGCGAAACCGCCAACGGCATCGATCCCATGGACGAGCAGCACTACCTCGACCTCGAGCGCGAGGTCTTCGTCTCTCTCGCCGGGGAGCCCAAGTCCCAGGAGCGCATGGCCCATATGCTCAAAACGGGGAAGCCCTTGCGGAACTGAGGAGTAGGATCACTCTGTCGTTCCGAGGAGCAGCCAGGGGATCTCCGTCATCCGGCTGCCATCTATCGGTTCAAGATGAGTGAGACCGTGGACGAACAAATCACAATCCACGTCGAGTGCTACTCCGGCTATCGCGGCGAGGAGACGCCTGTGCGATTCGTTGTCGGCGAGCACAAGGTGGAAGTGACCGACATCGTCGACCGTTGGATCGCGCCCGACCACCGATATTTCAAGGTCACCGGAGACGACGGATTCACCTACCTCCTGAGGCACGACGTCTGGGACGAGCGCTGGTGCCTGGCAGGGGAGGGCGGATCAGAGCCCGGTGGAGTCAGCTGACTCAATCGGAGGGAGCGGCAGTCGGGCGGATCGCGGGCGCCACGCTCACCGAGGGCCGAGGCGCAGAGTCAGGTAGGTCGGGACGGTGACGGAGCCTTTCGGGAG
>JBHHWO010000271.1:0-3158 GCA_046756565.1 Thermoanaerobaculia bacterium
CGATTCCAGTCGTACTCGACGCCCGAGGTCTTCGAGACGAGTTCCGCCGCGGCCCGCCGAAGGTCGTCAAAGCCGAGGAACGGAAGATAGCTGTTCGCGTCATCGTCGCCCGCGGCGTTGCGCGTCGCCTCGACCACGCCCGCCGGCGGCCGCAGGTCCGTGTCCAGGTTCTCGAGCCGCAGGAGCTCCGGGTCCCCGGCGCGATCGGCCAGCGAACCCATGCGATCGACCCCTATGCCGACCATCCCCGACAGGCGGCTCACCGGCATCGGACTGCTCCGGGTCGCAAGAAACGGCACAGCCGCGACCATTTCGGTTTCGGAAATCGAAGCTGCCGGGCCATCGGGTTGAACGCCAGAAACGCAGGCGTCAGTCTAGCAGCGCGCTTCGGTGCCGATCGGCCCCCGAACACCCTGTGGTCTGCTGCATAGCCGGATCGAGCGGCCGTCGGCGACCCTGAAACCAATGTACGCCTCGGAGGCCCTGCGGGCCTTTCAACGTAGGGCCCGCCCGACGGTCGCCGGTTGTTTGATCGCCATCGCGATATCTGCTTGTCCGACGTCCGCGCAGGTCTCATTCCTGCAGGACTATGTCGATCTCACGTACGGCGGCAACGGGCGCCCCGGGTGGGTCCGCGCCGGCGACATGGATCTCGACGGCGACCTCGACATCGTGGTCGGTGGCGGCAACGCGCTCTTCATCTACGAGAACGATCCCGCCACGCCCGGGTGGCCGAGGCACGGCACGCTCGACGGCACCGGTCAGATGGGGGCCAACGGAGCGGTGCTCTTCGACGTCGACGACGATAGCGATCTTGACGTGGTTTGCGCCAAGTACAAGAGCGATCTCGGCTGGTGGGAGAATCCCGGAGGGAGCCTGACAACGAGTTCGTGGACCTTCCACAAGATATCGACCGAGAGCCGGTACCTGCACGACATCATCCTGTCGGATCTCGATCAGAACGGGGTCGCCGACGAGTTCATCGCCAACCTCAATCAGGGCTACTGGAACTCCCGGATCACCATCAAATGGTTGACTCCCACCGCGGTGCCGAGCGCTCTGTGGACCGCCAGCACGATCGAAGCGGACCGAGTCGAGGGCACTCCCCACGGACACGCGGGACTCGACACCGGGGACATCGATGCCGACGGCCATCTCGACGTCTCCTATGCCAACGGCTGGTACGAGGCTCCGGACGTCCCAACCGGCTCATGGACCTGGCACCAAGTCACGGACATCTATGGCGTCTCCAACTCGCTAATCCGGGACATGGACGAAGACGGCCATCTGGACCTCGTGATGTCGGCGGGTCACCACGGCGCGGGCATCGCCTGGTTCGAAGCGCCCGACGACCCACCCGGACCCGTTACCGGCTCCTGGACCCGGCACGACGTCGATACGACGGTCCACCACCCCGAGTGCCTCGCTGTGTTGGATCTCTTCGGCAACGGTCGGCCCGACATCGTCTCGTGTGATCTCTTCTTCGGCGAAGACCCTGGTGAGCCGGGCTGGGACGAGCTCGTCCACAACGTCTACGTCTACGAGAACCTGGGCGGCGCTGCCTCGTGGACTGAGCACTCGATCGCTCCGAACTCCTACCCGAGCCATCTCCTTCAGATGGTCGACATGAACGTCGACGGCAGGAGCGACATTCTCAGCGAAGCCACCGGCACTTCGGTCGTGACCTACTACGAGAACACGGCCCCGGGGCTCGCCTGCCAGGACGATCTCTTCGAGCAGAACGACGCCTGCGCGTTCGCGGCGGTTCTTCCGGACGAGGCTCTACAGAGCCACGCCCTTTGCGACCAAGACTGGGCAGAGCTGGCCGCCATGTCGGGAGCCATGTATGAGCTGCGAACCACCAGCCTCTTGCCCGGTACCGACACGCTCGTGGAGATCTACGGCCCGGCGTGCAACGACTTCGTGACCGCGGACGACGACTCCGGTCCGGGAGTCAGCTCGCTGGCGACGTGGACGGCGACCTACTCCGGGGACTACCGGGTCCGAGTGATCGCCTCCGGATCGACCTACGGGGCCGGACAAGGCTATGACCTCGCCTACGAATGCATCCAGGACTGCGGTCTCTGCTCAGGACCGGATCAGTTGTCGCTGACCACCGGATCTGTCACCACGGTGGTGGTCGAGGAGGCTTGCAGCGAGATCTCCGCCGGCACCGGTTACGGCGTGGGTCCGCTAGGAGATCTCACTCTCCGCGCCGGGAACCTGGTCGCCCTGACCGACGGCTTCTCGGCAAGCGGAGACCTCACGATCGAAATCGACCGATCACTGCGCTGATCGGGGCGCCGGCGCTGGTAGGCTCGGAGCGCCCTCATGCAGAGTGTCCGGGCAAACGGAATCGAGATCGCCTATGTCGAGCGCGGAACCGGCGAGGAGACGATCGTCTTCTCGCACAGCTACCTCGTCGATCACCGGCACTTCGACGCCCAGATCGAGTCTCTCTCCGCCAACTACCGGGTGATCGCCTTCGATCACCGCGATCATGGCCGGAGTCAAAAGACGCCGGCGGCCTACTCGCTCGACGACCTCGTTACGGACGCGGTCGGGCTGATTCGAGGAACCGAATCGGCGCCGTGCCACTTCGTCGGCCTGTCGACCGGAGGCTTCATCGGCCTGCGGCTGGCGTTGCGCCATCCCGACCTCCTCCGGAGTCTGGTGCTCATGGACACTTCGGCTGCCGCGGAGCCCGCACTCAAGCGGCTCAAGTATCGGGCGATGTTCCTGGTGCTGCGCTTTCTCGGCTTCGGGCCACTGATGCCGAGCGTCACTGGTCTTATGTTCGGGCCGGCGCTGCTCGAGGATTCCGAGCGAGCCGGCGAGCTGGCGCTGTGGAGCGACCGAATGCGCGCGAACGACCGGCTGGCACTGATCCGCTTCGGCAACGCGATCTTCGCCCGAGACTCGGTGCTCGCGGACCTCGAGCGAATCGCCGTTCCGAGCTTGATCGTCGTCGGCGAGAACGACCGTCCCCAGCCGCCGGCTCGAGCCCGGCAGATGGCTGACGGCATCCCGGACGCTCGGCTCGAGATCGTGCCGCGCGCAGGGCACCTGTCGAGCGTCGATGCGCCGGAGTTCGTGACCGAGACCCTGACCCGCTTCCTCGACGGTCTGCCGGCAACCGCCTGACTTGGCCGGACCGC
>JBHHWO010000272.1:0-3145 GCA_046756565.1 Thermoanaerobaculia bacterium
AAAAACACTGCTTCTCATCCACAAACTCGCGCCTTATGAATTATCCAGGCTAGGACGAAGATTTCCTGCTGGACGATGCTGTCGTTGTTGACCTTACAGGCGGTGACTCTTAGATACTCGGGTTTGCTGAAGAGCGCAGCAAGGTGCCGGCCGCTAATTCTCACAGCGCTGTGGATCGAGGCGGCAAGCAAAATCCAGCCGGGAAGAAAGAGCCAGTAGACGCGTCGCATCGACTTCTGTGCAGGGCGCAGATAGGAGCTGCGAAGCAGCACGAGGATGGAACCGCCAACGACAAGGAGCGCCCATCCGGCCAGCTTCTGGCTGTGCTCTGCTGCGGCTCTAATCGCGGCTCTGCGAGCCTTCGCCTTCTTCGGTGTGACCTCCGCCTTGGCGTCGGGCGCTTGAACACAGTCCTGAGAATCAGGCTGCTTGGACCACACTAAACCGCAAGCAAGAACCGCCAGTAACAACGGAAGCACCAAGGGACGCCAGGTCCTCAGTCGATAGGTTCTCGTGTCCACCACGATACTCGCTCTCCGACGGGGTTGCTGCAGTTTTATTACTCCAAATATTGCCGCTCGTCAAGCGCCAACAAACCGGCGTAGTGGGCCAGCTAGACCTGCTACCGCATTCCTTTCTGACCCTGCGGCCCTTAGCACTCATCGCCGGAGGCCGGCCAGTTCGGCTTTTTCTGGCGGCGCAGGTTGCGGCGAACCGATCCAGGGAATCTGGATCAACCGTACCAAGCTGTACAACGCTCGCCTTCGCGGCAAGGAAGTCTCGAAAGCCGACATCGAGTCGATCGAAGAGGTTGTGCTCTCGCCACTTCCCTGCTGGTCGCACCTCGAGAAAGCGATCTACCGAGAACGCGTTGCCGAACTCTTAGAGGCCATCGAAGCAACCGGCCGGGCCAACGACTCCAAGCCGGCGCTTTCCAACTGTGCGCACGAGCGCCCCCTGCCTTCGAAGCGCTCTCCAGCGCCCTACTTTCACTGTGCTTCCAAGCGGGTTCGGTGCGAGCTCTTCGAAGCCTACTGTTGGTTCGTAGCTTCCTACCGAGAGGCTACCGAACGTCTGAGTCGAGGAGATCCCCTCACCGCATTCCCGGAAGGCTCGTTTCCACCCCATCTCCCTTACGTCGCGCACGCCTGACGCCTCGGCGAGACTCGCCCGAACCTCGATGACGAGGGTATACCGGCGGGAAAACCACATTCTTCGCTTGCGGATCAGATTCGCTTAGCCCGCTAGGCCGACTCTCCTCGCGTTTCGACGCTTCGCCGCGAGATGGACAGCGACAACGACCAGCCTCTCTTGTGGAAAGGGTGGCACCTCTGCTGCACCTCTGCTGGAGCCTACTCTGCCGGAAAAACCGGTTCAGGCGAGTCATGAGACTATTCGCGAAACAGGGCCACAACAGAGATAGGGAGGAAGCCTGGAATGTTACGTGACTGGCGCAAGAACAAAGCCGAGAGCCGGCGGCCAGAGTGGTTGCTCCTGTTACTGGCCGTCCTCACGACCGCTGCTCTCACTGTCCTCTACCTGGACTACGACACTGGTCTGACCAACACCGAGGGTTTGACCGACTTCGGCGAGAACCTGCTGGCGGAGGCCACTGGCGTTCTCGCCGAGAGCGTTGTCGTGTTTTTCCTGGTGAGCGTCTATATGGATCTGAGACGCAAGCGGCGGCTGGCTCCGGTCAGACAGATCCTGCTTCACGAGCTGCTGATCGTTTCGAACGGTCTGATCGAAGCGCTGAGTGAGCTCTCGGAGACCAACGACCCGGCAGGCATTCCCGGATGCCTCGAACGGGCGGCGCGCAGGGTCTCCTCGACCAAAGAGAACTTCGTCGTCGGGGCAACCCTGGTGTCCGAGACGGTGGACGAAGAGACAGCCAATCTGGTGGCCTTGGCTCTGAATTCTCTCAACAGGTTCGAGGCATACCTTGCAATGCAGACCGACTTCGCGGGTTTGCCAACGCAAGCCGAGTGGTTCTGGAGGGTAGACTCGACGTTCGACGAGATCACCGCTCAAAGCCAGTATCTGGTCGAGCTCTGCCTGACGTTCGGAAACTCGGTGAGAGACGTCGCGAAAAGGGACTTCGACAAAGCACTGGACGGCATCGCCGCGCTCACGACTGTCTTCGTCGGAGGAGCTCATACCGCGGCACGCGACAGGATCGAGAAGTTCGACGAGACCTACCGTCGATACCGGCAGGCCACCGAGAAAACGTAAGCGGAAACGCGCGAACAGGTTCCTCAGTCGACCTCCTCGCCTGATGAAGGAATGTCGAACGTGGGGTCCCCCAATTGACCGGGGTGGCCGAAGAGCGGGTGTCGTCGGCGGGCAGGATGAGCTGATTACCGTACGCCTCCAGGAAAGGCACGAACTCGCCGATCCAATCGCTGCACTTTTCCCTCGGCTCAGTTTGGTCCTACCACTCGCGCCACCTCTCCAGCCCATCCCGTGACCAGGGTGACAGGCGTCTCTGCCAAGAACGAAGCGTCGACCGGCTTGTTCACCAAGACCCGCTTTCCGTCTGGAGACACTGCGAACGACGATCCCGCGGCGTCATGAAAATCGGTCTCGATCAGCTTCTCGGCGACCCCCGGTGCAAGCTCGTCCCCACCCCCGATCGGTACACGCATCAGCCGCCCGATGCCTTGCCGGTAGAGCAGTGCGTCGCCGCGTGCCGACCAGCGTGGGTCGTACGCATCACCCTCGGAGACGACCCATTCGCGTTGTCCCGTCTCGGGAAACGGCCGGACCATGATTCGATAGGGTCCAGTGCGATCCGAAAGATAGGCCAACCATTTCCCGTCCGGCGACATCTGCGGAATGATCTCGTTCGCGTTTGTTGCGAGAACTGCCTGCGGATCGCCGGCACCGTCGAGCGGCACCATCCAAAGATCCCCACCCCGAATCGGATGTCCCCAGGTGTAGAGGCACACGGTGCGGTGAGAGTGGAGGACCGCCAGGGCGCCGTGCGTCTGGGCCGGTACATGATCCGCTGCCCGATTGTCCTGAAGCGCTTGAGTTGGGAGAAAGAAGCCGGCGAAGTTGTATGCCGGAGCCGGCCCTCGCGCCGCGCCGGGTCGGGCTCGGCCGAGGCTCGCTGGGATGTGCCCGAATTCCTCGCCCGGGCCGT
>JBHHWO010000273.1:0-3139 GCA_046756565.1 Thermoanaerobaculia bacterium
CTCCGGGCTCGCCTCCCTGCCTGTGGGGCTCGGCCTCATGATCCTGGGAGCTCTGAGCTCCAATATCGCGCTCTTCTGGGTACCGGCAAGGCACTTCGAGTCGACTCGTTTCATCGCCGGCGTCATGATCGCGGACACGGCGGGGATCACCGCAGCCATTCTTCTGAGCGGAAACGGCAGCGCAGAGTTCTTCTTCGTCTACTTCTTCGTTCTGTTCCTTGCCACCATCGGCGAGAACCTGGGCCAGATCGCTCTCGGAGCCGCGGTAGCGGCCGTCGGCTACCTCTTTGCGGTTTCCCGAGGGGAGGTTGCAAGCCTTTGGTCAACCGCGATCCTGATCCGGCTGCCCTTCCTGCTGATGGTCGCGACCTTCTACGGCTACCTCGTGAGCCGTCTGCGAAGGGAGCAGCGCCGAGCCCGCCAGGAGGCCCTCTTCGTCGAGCGGCTCAAGGCCGACAAGGCAGACATCTCCGAAGAGGCCAGGCGGCTCGAGCTTGCTTCGCAGCGGCTCGAGAGAGAGGTCGCGGAACGTCGTGAGGCCGAGCATGAGCTCGAGCGTGCCAACCGCAAGCTCAAAGACCTGAGCGACCGCAAATCCGACTTCATCTCGGCCGTGTCCCACGAGCTTCGGACGCCCCTCACGTCGATCAGGAACGCCCTGGACCTGATGACCGCTGGCCGCGCCGGATCTCTGAACACCAAGCAGGAGAGGTTCATCGGCATCGCGATTCGGAACGCGTCGCGACTCACCCACATCATCAACGACCTTCTGGACCTGTCCAAGATCGAGGCCGGGAAGCTCGCTTTCCGATTCGAAGAGACCCAGATCACGGGACTCCTCGAAGCGGTAGGTCAGAGCTTCGGCGCGCAGAGCAAGCCCGATGCTCCCACCCTGGAGCTCAAGTGTGACTCCGACATGCCGTCGGTCTGGATCGATCCCCATCGGATCGAGCAGGTCATCGCGAACTTGCTGAGCAACGCGTTCAAGTTCACGCCGGCCAAGGGGCGAATCACGCTCAGCGCCCGGGCTGCCGACGGGGGAGTCGAGATTCGCGTCACCGATACCGGCGTTGGCCTTAGCCCCGAAGAGCAAGAGCGCGTCTTCGACCGCTTCTACCAGGTACAAGACCCGCTCACGCGGCAGGTTCAAGGCTCCGGCCTGGGCCTCTCCATCGTTCGACGGATGCTGGCGGGCCACGGCAGCACGATCGCGGTCGAGAGCGAGCCGGGCGAAGGCAGCGCCTTCTTCTTCACGCTACCGGCCTTCTCTCCCGCGGCGGCCGAACACTGCGCCTTCGAGGAGGCCTTCCAGGAGATCCGCGGCCAATCGCACTTCTTCTCGCTCCTCCTGATCCAGGCCTGCCCAACCGGGGAGGATTCGACAGAAGCCCTCGGCCGACTCAAGGAGCTGATCCGAGCCAGCTTGCCGCGCTCGAGCGATGAGGTCTTTGCTCAGGAAGTCGCACAGCGCGTGGTCGTCCTGCTTCCGGGCACCTCGAAAGACGGCGCCGGCGTGGTCCGGCGCAGGCTCCACGGCGTGCTCGCCGAGCACGCCGACAAAAACGGCCGCGTCCCGGCCGAGATCCACGGACCCGTGAGCTTTCCCGAGGACGGCTCGTCGGCCAAACAACTGCTATCTGGACTGCAATCCAGCACCTAGACAACGGAGGTAACCATGTCCGCATCCAAGATCCTAGTAGTCGACGACGAACCCGATGTCGTAGAAACGGTCGAATTCTGCCTCGAGCAAGAAGGCTACGAAGTCTTCACCGCAACCAACGGCCTCGAAGGCCTGGGGGCCGCTCGCGCCCAGGATCCGGACCTGATTGTGCTCGACGTGATGATGCCGGGAGAAAACGGCTACCGCGTAGCCCAGATGATTCGCGAAGACGAGACGACAGCCCAGCGCCAAACGCCGGTGCCGATCATTTTGCTCACCGCCCGAGACCTGAGCAGCGATCCCGAGCGCGAGCAGATGTTCATGGACTTCTCGAAGGCAAACCTGATGATGTACAAGCCCTTCCAGATGGACGACCTGCTCTCGCGAATCCAAGAGCTGCTCGCGAACTAGTGTCCTGTCCCAGTGATTCGCTACACAAATCTCGGGCCTTTCTGCACGCTGCCGGCGTTGCCACTCCTCAACATAGGCCCAGCTATGCTTGCGTCGTGGGCGCCTTGGCAGCGCACACCATGACCTCGAGCCTTATGCACCGAACCACTGGGACAGGACACTAGATCCCGGCATACCGGGTCGACGGAGACTCCCGTGGGGGTTGTCGCTGGTGGCGAACTTCACCAAGCGGATACGCAAACAGCAGGAGCTGCAGGTGAGGAATACCGACTTGGAGCGGACCGACAGCCGCCCTCGGCAGGCAGACAATGATTGCTCCCGACCCCTCGACGCAGCCATCGACGTGGTCTGGAGGACGGATCTCTGCGCCACGGTGACGCTGATCGGCCGCACGAGCGATGTGCACCTCGGGGCACCGCCCGAGCGGTATGTCGGTCGCTGCTTCGCGGAGTTCATCGACGAGAGCTCGCTCGAGATGGTCACGGCCGACTTCCAGCACGTGCGCGATGGCGGCGAGGTCGTCTCTCGAGAAGCGTGCGCCCGAGACGCCAGTGGCTCCCGCCGGGTCATCTCCTACTCCGCCCAACCGCTCCTGGATCCGCTCGGAAGAGTCTCCGGGATCCAGGGCATCCTGAGAGATGTCACTCCTGCCCGAGGGGCCGAGGAAGAGCGGGCGCGACGGTTCGCCGAGTAGTTGGCCGCGGTTCGCCGTGCTCCCCAGCACTCGCCGGCGTGTGGCCGGCTCCTACCCTTGCTCGGGAGCGTTCCATCGCGAACCCGAGAGCACGCAACAGACCCTCGACACTCTCAGGGTCCTTGTAGACGTGGTCTTCGGCTCCGGCTCTGATGCACCGGAGCGCGAGCTCGTCGTCGTGCAATCGGCTGAGCGCGATCACCGGCAGGCCCGGCGCCCTGCAAAGGATCGATTCCACCGCGGCGACACCGGCGCTGTCCGGCAGGGTCAGGTCGACAAACGCCGCATCGTACTCGAACCTCCGGAGGTAGTCGAGCGCCTGCTCCAACGTCTCCGCCCGGTCGAGCAGGAAGCCGTCCGTGATCCCGGCTGCC
>JBHHWO010000274.1:0-3107 GCA_046756565.1 Thermoanaerobaculia bacterium
TTAGAGCATCCGGCTCATAACCGGCAGGTCCCTGGTTCGAATCCAGGTGGACCCAAGATCCACGGGCTCTAGAGGCGATTGAATGCAAGCGAGCGTGTTGGGAGCCAGGCAAAAAACAGTTCGGAGAGTGGCTTCGCCCTGCGGGAGGGGTCCGTTTCATTCAGCCGGGGGTGTCGCACATCGACACCCCCTCGGTCATTCTGGGGTCCGAGTACCGTCGCCGGAGACAACATGGCCAGCCAGCTGAGTCTCGTGACCAAGCTGCAGAGAGCTCTGAGCGAGGCAGCCGACCTGGATGCGTTGCTGTCCGGTATCCCCGACTGGATGCAGGAGCTCCACGACGAGCACAGCAGCCGCAAGACCGAAATCGAAACCCTCGAGACGGCGCTCGAAGAGGCGGCCAGCGACCGCCGTGCCGCCGAGGCCACCGACGCCGATTGTCAGGAGAAGCTCAAGTCGTACCAGGATCAGATCAGCCAGGTGCGGAACCAGCGCGAGTACGGAGCTCTTCTTCAGGAGATCGACACGGTCAAGAACCAGATCCGCGAATGCGAGGAGCAGGCTCTGGCTGCCCTCGAACGCTACGAAGTCGCGGAAAAGTCGCGCGACGAGGCGCAGGGTGCCTTCACCGATCTCGACACCCGATACTCCGAATCGCTCGAGAAGTGGGAGGCCGAGAAGCCCGATATCGCCCAGCAGGCCGAAGGCGTCAAACGGGAGATCGAAGAGCTCGAGAAGGCCCTACCGCCAAACGTCCTGGTCCACTTCCGACGAGTCTTCGAGCGGCACCACGGAAACGCCATGGCGGCTGTGCAGGAGGTCCAGCAGACCGGCAAGAAGGGCGCTCAGATCTGGCACTGCGGCGCCTGCAACTATCGGGTTCGGCCGCAAGCGGTGGTCGAGATCGCCAATCGAGGCACCCTCGTCCCGTGTGACAGCTGCAAGCGCATCCTGTACATCGCCGAGGCCGAGGCTTGAGCCCACTCGGTTCGCGGCGGAACTGCCAGCGCTCATGACCACCGGCGTCGCCGGTCGTCTCGATTCGATCCGCGATCGGATCGAGAGAGCGTGCTCGATCGCCGGGCGGGATCCGGGCGAAGTGACCTTGCTCGGGGCGGCCAAGCGCCAGCCCGGCGAGCGCATCCTGGCGGCCGCCGGCGCCGGTCTCGCGGACTTCGGCGAGAACATCGTGCAGGAAGCCGAGGCCCACGCCTCGCTGCTCTCGGGTTTCGACGTTCGGTGGCATCTCATCGGTCCTCTGCAGTCGAACAAGGCACGCAAGGCCGCACGACTCTTCGACTGGATTCACTCGATTGACCGCATGAAGATCGCGAGACGCCTCGATCGCGAGTGCCGGTCGATCGACAGAGTTCTCACCGGCCTGATCGAGGTCAATCTCGGCGCCGAGAAGTCCAAGCACGGCTTCGCTCCGCAGGAGCTTCCGGCGTTCGCGGACGAACTCTTCGGCCTCGACAGCCTCCGCATCGCCGGCCTCATGGCGATTCCGCCGGTCTCGTCTACCTCGGACGAGACGCGCGCTTGGTTCCGGCAGCTGCGCGAGCTCAAGGACCGCCTGTTCGCGAGCGGCGCACCAGAGCATCCGGGATTTCTTTCGATGGGAATGAGCGCCGACTTCGAGATCGCCATCGAAGAAGGCGCGACCCACATTCGAATCGGAACCGAGCTCTTCGGTGCCAGGGCTCCACGGCACTAGCCACGGGATTTCACATGACCGATCTTCTGATCACCAACCTCGCCGAGGTCGCGACCCCGACAGGAAGAACGCCCCGCCGAGGCAGGGCACAAGGGGCCATCGATCGCCACCGAAACGCCGCGGTGCTGTGCCGGGGCGGGGTCATCGAGTTTGTCGGAGATGAAGATGGGCTCCGCCTGCATTTCGGCGAGCTTCAAGACGTCGAGCATCTCGACGGTCGAGGCGGGAGTCTGATTCCCGGCTTCGTCGATGCCCACACCCACTTGCCGTGGGCTGGAAGCCGCGAGCTCGAGTTCGCTCAAAGGCTGTCCGGCGCGACCTACCAGGAGATCTCCGCGGCCGGCGGCGGCATTCTGGCAACCGTCCGTGCAACTCGCGACGCCGACGAAGATGCACTCGTCGAGCTCGTCTCGAGGCGTGTCGACCGGATGCTCGAGATGGGCACGACGACCGCCGAGGCCAAGAGCGGCTATGGCCTCAATCTCGACGACGAGCTCAAGCAACTGCGCGCGATTCGGCGGGCGAACGAGAACCATCCCGTCGACCTCACAGCGACCCTCCTAGCCGCTCACGAGACGCCACCCGAGTACCGGGACGATCGAGAGCGCTATCTCGACATCGTGTGCAAGGAGATCGTGCCGCAAGTCGCGGAGGAGAAGCTCGCGCGTTTCTCGGACGTCTTTTGCGAGCACGGGGTCTTCTCGCAGGCCGAATCCCGGCGCGTGCTCGAGGCCGGAGTCCGCTACGGCCTCGCCCCCCGGCTCCACGCCGACGAATTCGTCGACTCGGGCGGTGCTGAGCTGGCCGCCGAGCTCGGCGCTCTTTCGGCCGATCATCTGATTGCGATCTCGGATGCCGGCATAGAGGCCTTGGCGGCAAGCGGTGTCACGGCTGTTCTTCTTCCCGGCACGAGCTTCTTTCTGATGAAGCGCACCTACGCTCCGGCCCGCCGCCTGATCGATGCCGGAGTCGCGGTGGCGCTGGCGACCGACTGCAACCCCGGCTCGTCGCACACCGAATCCATGCCCATGGTGATTGTGCTGGCGGTTTTCGAGATGGGACTCTCGATCGAAGAGGCGCTGACCGCAGCGACTCTCAACGCGGCCTGTAGCCTCGGCCTGGGCAACGAGATCGGTTCCATCGAGGCCGGCAAACGTGCTGACCTGGTGCTTCTCGACGCACCCAACGCCTTCCACCTCGCCTACCACTACGGCATCAACCCGGTGGCGGCGGTGGTCAAGAACGGCCGCGTCGTGAAGACATGAGGCCGTGGTGCGGCGGCGAGCGGCTCGCGACTGGATCCCGGCCGACACGGAGGTCGGCCGCTAGCAGCCCGTGGTAGAAGTCCAGATGGTCGCGCGACAAGGTCTTACGGTACGCTTGCAAGGCACGA
>JBHHWO010000275.1:0-3022 GCA_046756565.1 Thermoanaerobaculia bacterium
ACGCTAGCAAGAGACCCCCGCGCCCGGCCGGGCGCGGGGGTCGACCATCCTCTGGAAGAATGAGATCTCCGGTCTACCTGGACGGCAGCTCCGAGCGCAGCGCTTCGACCTCTCGGCCAAGCTCGGCCAAGACGCCGGCCAGCTCCGAGTTGGTCTGCTCGAGCCCACGCAGCTTCGCCTCGCGGTCCTGCAGTTGCTGATAGAGCCCCTGGATTGCCGCTAGGGCGACACCGTCGGTGTCGATGACGCTGATACCCTTGTCGGTGGCGCCGAGCCCGAACTCCTGCCTGAAATCCTGGGCCATGGGACCCATGTGTCGCACGGAGTCCTCATTGTCTCTGTAGTTCCAGGTCGAGATGGGCAGACTGGCGACCTTCTCGAGGACAGCTTGCGCGTCCACGGCTTCGAAGTTCTCCTTGGCGGAGCGGTCGGAATTCTGCGTCAGCGTTCCCGCGATCGTCATGTCGCCGTTGGTCTGCAACGACATGGTCGAGCCGCCGGCTCCCATCGTGAGCACGCCGGTCGGGCTGATCGTGAAGTTCGAGGCGGCGACGCCCGGGCGATTGATGACGAACCCGGAGGGATCCACTTTGAAGTCGAAGGTCTGAGTGATTTGCGTGTTCTTGATCCGAAACTGTGTCGTACCGTTGTTCTGAATCTCGAACAACCGGCGAGGAGCAGCCGACGCCGAGGTCTCTTCAACCAGGACCTTCGCCGAGCCGTCCGATGCCGTGACCTTCATCTTGGTCCCGATAGCCCCGCCGGCGCATCCGACACAGACCTCGCCGCCCTTGACCTCGAGGACCTGCGCTTCGACCGGCGCACCTGAGATGAAGACCAGAGCCGCTAGAGCGGAAAGTGCCAATACCGTTCTTGTCGAGTTACTTCTCATCATCAAACTCCTTTCGATGGTGTTTCCTCCGGACGAAGCACCTCTGCCTCTCATCCGGAGGGATTCTCCAATTTGACAACCAGGCTAGCGCCTGAATCCACTACAAAGCCGTCGCCGAAGGAGACGACGTCCGAGCTGCTGACCGTTATGTCCGCTCCCGCGGATATCTCGGTGCGGTCGATCGAGATGGCCTGATTCGACTCGACGAGCATGGTACCCGAGAGCACCGCACCCGAGAGCCTCTCGGGACTCGATTCGGATCGCTCGTGCCATACGAACAGAGCCGCTCCGGACGCGAGCACGAGGCTCGCGGCTAGAGCCAACCTCCTAGCGGCGGCCAATCGAGGACGCTCCAAAGGCGCCCCGGCGAGTCGGCTCTCTTCGGCCGCTCGGCCTTCCGCGGCCGCTGCCTGGACCAACTCGATCTCCCGCCGACAAGCAAGACAGGTGGCGAGGTGCTTGGTTGAAGCAGTTCTGCCCGGATCAGGTTCTCGAGCCAGGGCGATGTCGACGAGCTCGTCGGTCGTCAGGTGCCGACTCTCTTCCCGGGGCTGTCGCGCGACGGCCGCCAAGAGCCAATAGGTCTCGACCCAGCCGCGGCACTCCGAGCAGCTCTCGAGGTGGCTTTCGAACTCGGCGGAACCGCCGGCGTCGAGCTCGCCTTCAACGAACTCCGGGAGAATCTGACTGGCTACTTCGTGCTCCATTCTCGCCTGCCTTATCTACTGAATCGTGCGACCGGGGCTTTCGTTACGACCTTTCTTTGATTTTCTTCGTCTCTGGCCCGCTCGGTAGCTCTGCCAGCAGTGCCCGGGCTCGCTGGACACACCGGTGCATCCGCGTGCGCAGCGCTTGCTCACTGGTTTTCAGAGCTTCCGCGATCTCGCTATACGTCCGGTTTTCGCTTACGCGCTGGCGAATCAGCTCGCGACACGGCTCGGAGAGTCTCTCGAGGATCGCCGCCCCCCGATCCCGGCGCTCGCGGGCGAGAGTCTCGTCCAGGGGACCCGGCTTGCGGTCCTCCACCGCTCCGGCCGCCTCGAGCGCAAGCTCCGGCCTGAGCCCTCGGTAGGCATCGACGCAGCGCCGCGAGGTCAGAACTTCGACGAATCCCCAGAACCCCTGGCTCCGAAAGTCCGGGCGGGAAACAGCTTGCCAGAGTTGGAGCATGACGGTCTGCTCGATATCGAGGCGAGCGTCCTCGGAGAGGCCATAGCCACGGAATCCCGCAATCCGGCGAACTCGCTCTCTGACTCGCAGCTCGGCGGCGGAGTCGCCGTCTCGCAGTCTCCGGACGAGATCCGTCAAGTCCTGGGGGTCACCGGCGCCGCGATCGGTCACGTGGCGAGCTTACCGTCCCCGGCTCGGTCTCCGCCCCCACCCGAGGGCCCAACGGATAAGAAAAGCCCGGCCAAAAAGGCCGGGCTTTTCTAGCGGGCTGGCGAGGCGACGCCTCTATCCGTCCTGCTCCCGCAACTCGGCGAGCTGGGCTTGGAGGCTTTCGAGCGTCTCCTGCTGCTGGAAGGTATAGAGGGTAAGCTCCTCGATCTTCTCGAGCAGGCGCATCTGCATCCAGGTGTGGCGCACGCCGTCGCGCTTGATCTCTTCCGCCGAGGGGATGTTCGGCAGGTGCCGCTCGCGCTCGACGAACTCCTGGAGATCGAGCAGCGGCATAAGCGCGTAGGTGGGCTCGAACACGAAGTCCGCTGGGCCGCAACCCCCTGGGGCCGGACAGCCCAGGGTGATGACCTCGCCCTGAATGGTCAGCGTGCCGTCACCGGCGAGCAGCAACTCGTTGCCGTCCGAAGCGGTGTTCTGGTTGATGATGAAGTCCGTTCCGGTACCGCCGCTCAGGCCAATCTGCCACGACTCGGAAGAGGCACTGTTGGTCATCTCGAAGCGAGCGTTCCCGGCCCTGGTCATCTCGAATACCTTCCCCGCACCGGTCGCGGTGGTCACGACATGGAGCCGTGACTCCGGCGAACTCGTGCTCATGCCCACATTGCTATTGGTATCCACGAAGATCGAATTCGAGTCGGCGTCAGGACGGATCCGGAACGGCAGCTTCGACCCGTTGGTGGCGTCACGGATGAAGAAGTTGGTCTCGTTGCCGGCCACGTCCCAGGTCTG
>JBHHWO010000276.1:0-3016 GCA_046756565.1 Thermoanaerobaculia bacterium
GCTGGCCCGTTGACCAAGAAGCAATGAAGGAGCAGCGAATCAAGTCGGATCGGTTCTGGGATTGGAGCGCCGCGAGGTACGACCGGCGGGTCCGCCAAGACGAGCGCTACGAGAAGGCGGTCGAGCGCTTCGCCAAGTATCTCGAGCCCGAGCACGCGGTCCTGGACTACGCTTGCGGGCCCGGGGTCATCACGTTCAAGATCGCGGGCGCAGTCCGGGAAGTGCACGGGATCGATACCTCGGCAGGGATGATCGAGGTGGCGAAGAGGCGGGTCCGCGAGGAGGGGGTGGCCAACGTGCGCTTCGATCGGATGTCGATCTTCGACCCGGAGCTCCAGCGCGATTCCTACGACGTGGTCCTGGCGTTCAACATCTGGCATCTACTGGAGGACCCGGCAAGAACCCTCGAGCGCGCTGCGGAGATCCTCAAGCCGGGTGGGGTCCTGGTCTCGTCGACGCCGTGCGCGGGTGAGGCCGGGGTTCTTCTCAGGGTGCTTTTGCTGCTGGTGCGCGGGGTCGGGATGCTGTCGTATCTGAAAAGCCTCACGGTTTCTGACATCGAGGACCTGATGGCGAACGGCGGGCTGACGGTCGTCGAGTCCAAAGCACTCGAGCGCACGCTGCCGGTCTTCTTTGTGGTGGCACGCAAGGGCTAGATGCGACTCTCGGCGGCTTCGGCATTAATCGGCATTTAGCTAGAGGTGCCACCCTGTGCCGAAGGACTACGACTTCATCTTCATCATCCGGCGAAGGAGCGTCCGCCAGTTCTCCGACGAGCTGGCTCAACGGGCCAACTCGAGCTTCAACCTGCTCGCGGATGTCGTCGAGGATCTCATGCGCGAAGGTCGGCTCGTGGTTACGAACCCGGCAGAGCTCGCCCTCACGATCTGGGCTCACCTTCATGGCCTCGTCTCGCTCTACCGGGCGGGCCGGTTCGAGCGTAGAGAAGCGGAATTTCGCCGTTTGTACGAAGCCTCGTTCCAGCATCTTCTCGCCGGAATCGAGACACAACCCCCGGAGACCGTCGTATGAATAGACATCCCATACGTCGCCCCGAGGCGTGCGCTGCCGTTGTCGGTCTACTCCTCCTGGCCTCTCCCGCCTGCTCCGCCTCTCAGCCTTCTTCGAGTGGTCGCGTCGAGGTGCGTGCCGTCGAGGGGCCCTCTCTGGCCGGCAATAGCCTCGGCATCGCTACCGAGCGTCGCGTCTCGATCTACCTTCCACCCGGCTACGACAACGATCCGGATCGCACCTATCCGACGCTTTACATCCTCCACGGCATCATGGATTCGGACACTCACTGGACCGAGCCTTGGGCGGCCGGTGCGGTCTGGGTGACATCGAGACCCTCGAAGACCTGGGCACGGCCCACTTCTACATTCAGGCTCTCGCCGGTATCGGGCAGTGCTTTTCTCCCAACCCGGAAAGCCCACTCAAGACCGACTTACCCTTCGAGGTTCGGGAAGGAGAGCTCTCCAACTCGCAGGCGGGCTACGAAGCCTGGCAGTCACAAATGCCGCTCTACATGATCGACGGCTACGTCGAGAATTTGAGCGGCCTGCGCGGCTTGCGATTCGACACCGCATTCGACGACGAGTTCACGCATATCCCGATGACCTCGCGGGCCTTTTCGGAAGCACTGGCTCGGCAGGGCATCGAGCATCATTTCGAGATGTACAACGGCGATCACCGGAATCGGCTCTGGGGTCGCGGCGGGCGGATCAACACCGAAGTCCTGCCGTACTTTTCGAGGCTCCTTTCGGGTGACGGGGTAGTGGGGGAGAGGGCGGAGGCACAGCCGGCCAGAACACCCCCATCTCCCAGGGTCCAGGCGAAGCTCTGGAAGGCGGCGATGAGCGGTGGCCTCGAGCTTGCCCGCCAGGCGCTCGACGCGGGAGCGGACGTCAACGCGCTCGACACGCGCACCAGCCAGAGCGGTCGCCGTGCCCTCAACTGGGCCGCGCTCAACAACCGCCCGGCGATGATCGGCCTACTGGTCGAGAGCGGCGCGGACGTCAATCTGGCCAACAAGACCGGTTTCACCCCGCTTCATCATGCCGCGGAGGCGGGCTCGGCCGAGGCGGCCCGAGTCCTCCTAGAGCTGGGCGCGGATCGCAAAGCCGAGAACCGCTTTGGACATCCGCCGGCGGTCACCGCCGAGCGCCACGGCCACTCCGATGTCGCGTCCATAGTCGGCGCCGTCGCCGTTGCCATCCGAGCGGTGTGCTCCGATCCGGGTGTAGACTTCGGTTCACTGGTTAGCTTTAGCAACGCAGGTCTCTTCCGAACGGCGGGCGGCGCCGCTGAGCTCAAAATCCGTTGGGTGGCGAAGGGAGTGCTTAAGTAGTGAGAAAGATTCTAGCGACCGCTTTTTGCTTCTTGCTCTCCGCTGCTTCAGCTGGCCAAGCTGCCTCCCCTATCCAAAGGCCATCTGCGTCAGGTGAGTCACTCTCCAAAGAGCTCGTTCTTCGGCTACTGGAAGTGACCAAGTCTCGGCGCTATCGAGGAGAGCCAAAGCTCTTCATCGGGTCTCTACCCGAGTCCTTCGCCGAAGAGAGTCTTCTGCCCAAAGACGCCAAGGTCCAAGCGAGCCTCGTCTGGGACGGTTCGGCAGTTCTTTTTCTCACAGTAGATCTCGGGAGCACGGCCGCAAGGGAGGAACTGGAAGAGCGGCTCACTCTCGAGGGGTGGCTTCCGTACAGAGAACGAGGAAGATTCGGATTCCAGCCCTACCCAGGCGATCGACCTTTCGCATTCTGCATGGGTGAAGATCGAGGGTTTGCGGCCTCGGTCGATGAAGTTGCTGAGGAAGAAAGCAGCTTGACAATCTTCGTTGGGCGTGATCGTAGTCACTCCGGCTGCGTGGAACACGACCCATACGAGAGCGATGTGCCATTCCCCATTCTTTACGCTCCTCAAGGAAGTGACCTGGGTTCAAGCAGTGGTTCATCAGGGGTGGAGTATCAGCGACAGAATGCCGAGATCACTACGAAGCTATCTCCTTGGCAGCTGCTAG
>JBHHWO010000277.1:0-2986 GCA_046756565.1 Thermoanaerobaculia bacterium
ATGGTGTCCCCAACGGGATTTGAACCCGTGTTGCCAGCTTGAAAGGCTGGAGTCCTAGACCAGGCTAGACGATGGGGACGACGAGGTGGGCGCGCGCGCCGATCAGGGCATGGCGCGGGCCGCGCGGATGATAGCAGTTCAGGAGGTCGGCTAGCGAGAGCGAGGGCGGAGCGTCCTATTCGGAGTGATACTGCATCACTCGCTCGCGAACAGTGTCCTCGTCCTGGGGAGAGAATGGTATCCAGGCGAGTCCGTCAACCGCCCCAAAGTGGGAATCGGACGACAGCAGATCAGCTCCGGTCTCCATCGCATGGGCCGCGATCCAAACGTCGTTGGTGGGAAGCGGCCGGCCTTTCCCTCGCAGCGACGCGGCAATTCGCCCGAAGCGCTCCGCGGTCGTGAAGCCCACACGCACCGGATCGACAGCGGCTTTCTTCAGGAACGCTTCGAGCCGAGCAGAGTTCTCCTCGAAGCGTGAGCCGTGGCGAAAGCCGTAGAGCAGCTCACCGACGACGACCGCGGACAGCAGCACCCTGTCCGCGCGGCGAACCGTCGAAACCACTTCTCGGTGCCCGCGTAGGAGCGCCGAGTAGGCGTTGGTGTCCAACAAGAGCTTCAAGACCAGAGCTCGGGATCGATCTGTTCGAGAGCGGACAGCGACTCGAGGAACTCGCGCTCTTCGGCCTCGGACCAGACTCCCACGAAGGAGTCGAGAGAATCGCCCACCTTGCCGGTCGCGGTCGCAGAGACCTCGAGTCCCGCGCCCCGGCGAAGCAGAATCAGAGCGGCGCGGTTGAGCGAGATCTCCCGTTCCCGGGCCAGCTCGCGGAGTCGGCGCTCGAGGGGTTCGTCGAAGCCTCTGAGGGTCAATTGGTTCATAGAGATACTGCGACTCTACTGAGAATCATTATGAGTCATTTTACGACTCACCATGCTGATCGTCAACCACTACCGAACCCCTTCCTGACCCCGGCGACATCACTGGCTCCGGAGAGACCGTCGCTAACCCGCGCTGGTAGAATCGCGGCCCTGTTCCAGGCAGCAGAAGAGGTCTGGAGCAGGAGGAGGGAAAACCATGAGCCGGAAAGCGCTGGCTGTGTTCGCATTCATCGTCTTTTGGGTCACCGCGACGGTGGTTGGAGCCGCGCGGCCAGCATCGTTCGGCGGCACCGTTCGGATCGTAGAGCCCTCGGACCAACTGAGGGATCTGCGTTTGACGGTGAACCATGTGGTCCCGGAGGATCCGAACTTCGGCGATTCGTTTGACGTGGTCTTCCAGCTGGCGTTTCCGAACGGAACCGTATTCAAGAGGATTCGAGCTGAGTTCAGCGCCACCGTCTTGCAGGCGAACGGAACTCGCAGGGAGGTCGGCGGCCGAATTAGAACCGGGAGAAAAGCCGACACGGACCGGATGCTGGCGAGCGTCGGCGTGATGGCCTCGGAGTGTCGGCCTGAATGCACCGTCATCGGCACATTCCGGGTGCGCGGAGGCGCGCTCGAGAAGTTCCTCGATCCACGGCCAACAGTCGTCATCGCGACGTCAGTGCTGATCGACCCGTCCGCATGCAGGCCGGGAGAGCGCCTCGAGAATGCGAGATTGCACTTCTCCCTTAGCCCGCTGCCCCTCAACGACGAACTCGAGTTGGGACTCTGCGCCGGCGTGAAGACGTTCTGAGTCTTCAACGGGGAGGACCGATGCCGGTGGCTTCTGGGGCTCCGCCGCCCCAACATATAGCTATTCGCGCATAGGGAATTCACTCGAAGTTCGAAGCCGCCTGGTCGGCGCGACTCGCTCTCGAAGAGCCTAACTTCCCGACTGGATTGGGTTTTTCCCGGGGCACTCGTTTATGGCGCTTTGCGCATAAGAGCATCGTTTCGGCAGACTGAGCCTTCGGCTTGACGCCTCTCGAGTCGCCTGCGACAATCCGGCCTCATTCCAAGGTCTGACCTGGTGATGGAGTCCATTCGGCGACCAGCTGAGACCATCCGCCGGCCCGTTGCGTGGACGCACCGGCGGTGACCGGGAAACCCCAACGACGAGGAGGAACAATTTGACCAAACGCTTAACATTTCTGTTGTTAGCAGCTCTGGTGGTGAGCGGCGCCGCCGTTCATGGCCAGCAACTGGGCGGCGCCCTGGCCAACGACGCCAAAGCGGCGATGGCCATGAAGACCGGCGCCATGTCCAAGTGCGGACCGGCCCTGGCTTCGCTCCACCACGAGTTCTCGGCACATGCTGCATCGGGTCTGGCGCCCGCCGAGTTCGTCTCGGCCAACCCGGTCCTGAACGTCGTCGACGGCTACGTGACCATCGACGCGGTCGCCTCGGGCGCTCTCGAGGCCCTGATGGTCGATCTCGAGGCCCTCGGCATCAAGGACGCCTCGTCCTATGGGCGAGTGGTCTCCGGCCGCGTTCCGATCGGCTCGCTCGAGAGCGTCGCGGGCTGCGCGACCCTTCAGTTCGCTCGACCGGCCGCCGCCATGACCAACGTCGGGTTGGTGACCTCTCAGGGCGATCGCTCGATGCGCACCGACGAGGTTCGGGCCGAGTTCGACGTCGACGGCGCCGGCACCCGAGTCGGAGTGCTCTCGGACAGCTACGCCTCCCTGACCGGACCCCTGTTTCCGGGCAACCCGTTCACCACGGCGGCCCAGGACCAGGCCAACGATGACCTGCCCGCGGACGTCATCGTTCTATCCGACCTGCCCCCCGGCGCCGGCAGCGACGAGGGTCGCGCCATGATGCAGTTGATTCACGACGCGGCACCCGGCGCCGCGCAGGCGTTTCACTCGGCGTTCTTCGGTCAGGCCGATTTCGCCAGCGGCATCGTCGAGCTCGCCACTGACGCCGGGTCAGACGTCATCGTCGACGACGTCATCTACTTCGCCGAGCCGATGTTCGCGGACGGCATCATCGCCCAGGCCGCCGATACCGTGCGGGGGCTTGGAGTCCCCTACTATTCTTCCGCGGGCAACCAGGCGCGGGA
>JBHHWO010000278.1:0-2982 GCA_046756565.1 Thermoanaerobaculia bacterium
CGGAGACGGGAATATAGCAGGAAATCGGCACGAAAACGAGGGGTCGTGAACCGAGCTACGGACGCGGAGTCAGGACACGGACGAGCTCGGCATCCGTACCGCTTCGAACCTCGAAGTTCCCGAGGTCCGCCGGAAGCAGGAGCCACGACACCGGCTCGAGACTGACTTCTCCCGCACTCGAGGAGAGCTCCGCGCTGCCGGTGAAGAGCGCCCAGATCTCGAAGGTCGAGTGGTCGCACCGACCTCGGTACGCAGAGCCATGGAGCCGGACCCGCTCGGTCCGGAAGTACGGGCACGAGGCGAGAAGTTCGCGTTCTGTGGGACTTTCTTCGACCCCCACCGGTTCCACCGCGCCCGGCCGCACGATCGAGAAGTCGATGACCTCGAGGGCCTCGTCGACGTGCAGCTCACGGCTCGGTCCGTCCCGGCCCCAGTCGTGGACCCGGTAGGTCACATCACTGGTCTGCTGTATCTCGGCCAGCAGAAGACCGGGACCGATGGCGTGGAGCGTGCCAGCCGGCACGAAAAAGACGTCCCCGGCTCGTGCCGGCACTCGGTGTAGCAGTGCCTCGAGTTCGCCGGCTTCGAGAGCTGCCTTGAACTCGCGGCGACTGGTGGGCTTCGCGAATCCCAGGATGATCTCAGCATCCGGCTCAGCACCGAGAACGATCCACATTTCGGTCTTGCCGAGGTCACCGGCATGCTCACCGGCCTGCCGGTCGGACGGATGCACCTGGACCGAGAGCCACTCTCTAGCGTCGAGTAGCTTGATCAGGAGTGGAAACCGGCCACGCTCGAGAGCTCGGGCGTTGCGATCGCCGACCAGCGCCGGGCCGTGGCTCGCGACCAAATCGCCGAGAGTCGCGCCGTCGAGGGCGCCGCCTTCGACCACCGTCTGACCGTGCGGGTGGTCGGAAATCTCCCAGCTCTCGGCGATCGGACCATCCGGCAGGACACGCCCCAGGCGCGCTAGTTCGCGCCCCCCCCAGACGTAGTCCTTGAGGACAGGCTGGAAGCGGAGCGGGTACAGGGGAGAGGGATCTCGGGCGAGCATGCAGGCACGATCAGGCTAGCACGGGGGCCCTGGAGCAAGGCTTGCGGGGGGCCGAGCGTTGGTGCGATATTGACAGCCGCGCAAAGAGTTTGTGCTAAGGTTTCTTCGGTGCGTGTGCAGCTTTTCATCGTCTCACCCCACGCGGCGCCACCGCGGGTGTTGTTCCTTACCTCCTTTCTGCCGATGCGCGACCGGCTCTGCCGGTAGGCGCTGCCGCATGAAGCAACCGGTTTTGAACTTGTCGTGAGACACCTGCCGTCGCAGTGGCGGCGCGCCGACCGGAACGGTTGGCTGAGCGGAGCCTGTCGCTGGTCGTCAGCTGCCGGGCCGCGGACCTCGCTTGAACTGCAAGAAGGAGCAACACCATAGCCAGGGGACGTTTTCGAAGACCGCCCATACCCGCCGACAGGACTCGGGTGAATCACCACATCCGAAAGAGCCCGGTTCGGTTGATCGACCACGAGGGCAACCAGGTGGGAGTCGTTCCGATCGAAGAGGCGAGGCAGCGAGCGGAGGCTGTGGGTCTGGATCTCGTGGAGGTCGGGGCCAGCGCAGACCCTCCGGTCGTCCGGATTCTCGATTGGGGCAAGGTCAAATACGAGCGCGAGAAGCAAGCCCGCGAGGCGCGCAAGAAGACCCACACGATCGAGGTCAAAGAGGTCAAGTACCGCCCGAACATCGACAAGCACGATATGGAGCGAAAGACCGAGAGGGTCAAGACCTTTCTGCGCAAGGGCAAGAAGGTCAAGGTGACGGTGTTCTTTCGCTACCGCCAGCTTCGACGACCTGAGCTGGGCGCCGAGATCCTCGACTTCCTCACCGGTGCGGTCGAAGGGCTCGGCGTGGTCGAGTCCCGCACCAACCTGGAGTCTCGGCGGATGGTCATGGTTCTGGCACCGGTGGCCCATGACAAAAGGACCGAGCCGACCAAACAGGCGGAGAAGGCCGAGCCGCCGCGAGCCGAATCCGGCAAGAAGGCCGAAGAGTCGTCAGCCCGGTAGACAGCCGGCCACATCCTTCAGCAGGGCGGCTAGGCCCCGCGAGTTATCGGACGTCGGCGCGAAGCCGACGTTGCCCCATCCAACCCAGAAGGGTCGAAAGCGCGCCGGGATACGATCGGGCGACCACCCGATAAGGGTTCTTGCCGGGGAGGAATCGACGAAGGATGAAAAAGCTCATTGGCTGCGTGATGGTCTTCTTGCTCGGAGTGGGTGCGACGCTCGCGTACCTGGCCTGGCGGGACCGGGCTGAATCCCGAGAGGAGGCCGTGCTCGACATCGAGAGCGCGATGGAGACTCGCGACGATGTGACCGCCCGGGCCGAGCGCGCCCGGCAGCGGGACGGCAGCTCGCAGATCGTGCTGGCCGAGGCAGACCTCGAAGCGCTGATCACGACGGCGCTTTCCGAGCATCCGCGCGCACAGGATCTGGTTCGGGTGGTGCGCGAGGTCCATTCCGAGATCGGTGAGAACCGGCTGGAAATCGGAGTCTCGGTTGACATCGGAGCGCTCGAACGGAGCGGTCTCGCCGATCAAGAGACGCTCGATCGGCTTCTGGGACTCCTACCGATGCTTCGGGGGCAGGAGCTCTACTTGGGATTTCGGGGAAAGCCGGGGGCCAGCGACGGGAAGATCGCGCTGGTGGACGATCTCGAAGTCACGCTCGGCTTTCTGAACCTTCCGGTCGACGATCTCGAGGACCGCCTGGGCTTCTCGGCGGCGCGTGTCTACGAGAATCTGGCGTTCGACGTCCAGTGGTTCCGCGTCGAAGAGGTGCGGGCGTCCGAAGGCGAGTTGGCTTTGGTGGTTCGGGGGACGTCGGCGCTCTGACTCCGACGTCGAGTTGAGAATGCCGGCAGCGCTACTCGGCGCCTGGCCTAGTGTCCCGTGCGGCAAGTTCCTTTACATTCGAGCGGTGCTGCATTCCGCT
>JBHHWO010000279.1:0-2925 GCA_046756565.1 Thermoanaerobaculia bacterium
CGTAGTTCTGGTAGTCGTAGGTCGAGCCGCTGCGTACGACGATGCCGTTGCGCACATAGGCCCGGATGCGGCAGGCGTGGGTGTCGTTGGGCGAGCACACCCAATCGAAAGCGCGATCGTAGCGGTATTGGTCGTGGTAGATCTCTTCCCAGTCGCGGCCGACTTTTCGCGACAGCGGATTGTCGTCGGGCGCGAGCGGCTCCAGAAAGGTGCAGGCACCCTGGACCCCGAACAAGGCCGCCCCTACGCCTCCGCCCAGGAACTTCATGAAGAGCCGCCGATCGATCGAGCTCGCCGAGTGATGTTCAATCGTCATTTTGGGAGTCTCCTCATTCACTTTGGCTCGTTTACTCTGGCTTGATCTCTTGGCGCTCATGAGCCGATGACCAGTTCCTGCCAGATGGTCACCGACTTCTTGCCGTCCCGGTCACCGGCGCTACCGTCCCAGACCGCGAAGGCAACCGGAATGCTCTGACCCGGCATGAGAGACGGTGTGTCGGTCCCCGCGGAGGTCAGCGATCGCCGAAAGAGCACACGGTAGGAGCCGGTGCTGTGAACGCCGGTAGATGTCACCTCGGGATCGGTGAGTGGGCGCGCGCGCAGCGTACCGAAGCCCTCGGCCACCAGTTCCTCTACCGAGCTACGCCCGGTCGGGTCGGAGACGATGTTGCCGGCGCCCCAGGCGGTGACGTAGGTGCGATCCGATTCCAGGGTCAAGGCATGCCGCGTCGGCTGCTCGAGCGGCGAGCGCGAGAAGTTGGGATAGGAGTCGATGCCGATGTTGGGGTAGATCTTGTCGAGATCCTGGTACGCCGGTTCGAGATCGGCTTGGCGCTCTGATTTCCACATCCAGATATTCACCTTGCCGCCGCGCTGGCCCATGGCGAAGAAGGGGGGATCGTCGCTGAGCGCAAACTGCACCGCCGCCGCGTCCCGAAAGTCCTGTGGCCGGATCACGGTGTGGTCCCACGAGGTGTCCGACCAGGCGACGAGCAACGCAAGTTCCTCGCCATCGTGGACTGCTTTGACCGTCAGCTCTTCAGGTCGGTCGCCGCGCCACCACAAGGGCATGAGGTGAAGCGAGGCCGCCTCGACAGAGCGCCAGATTCCGGAGTCCGGGTGCGTGGGCAGCTCATCGACACGCACGGCCAGCATGCGGTACCGCTTCATTTCCACCTTCTCACGCTGTTCGGGCGTCGAGAGGCCGAGCACCAGCCGGGTCAGATTCCAGCCGTCTTCGCCGTGGAGGTAGGGGCTGGAAGGCATCGGTGAGCCGGGTAATCCGGCGACAATCCGGCGGTAGACGTCTTCGGGATCGTACGAACCCTTGAAGACACCGGCCGTGAGATCTCGCGGCCGGGTCGGGCGCCCAACGGAGTCGACCTGCTTCTGAGCGCCGTCTCCGCGGCCGGTCGCACCATGACAGGGCGCACACCCTTTGGAAAACAGCTCTTTGGCTCGAGCCTCTCCCTCAGCCGTTACCGGAGGTGGTTGGGGAACGGTGATGGTTCCTTTGCCCGAAGCAAACTGTTTGGCGGGCTCTTGCGGTTCCGGGATCTCGAAGGAGCGGTCCGATAGGGACTTGATGTAGTGGATCAGGCCCCAGCGATCCCTTTCCGACAAATGTCCCCACGACGGCATCGCCGAGCCGGGCATGCCACGGGAAATCGTCTTGAACAGATCTACATCGGTCGGAATCGTCTCCCAGGTCGAAACCAGGCGATACTGGCCACGGGTCAAATCCCTGGGCTTTGGGTACAGCAGATAGGCGGCCTCTCCCGCGCCGTCTCCGTCCACGCCGTGGCACGATGCGCAGTGCTTGGCGTAGAGGTCTTGACCCCTGGTCAAGAGAGCGGGGGAGGCGGCAAGGGATCGCGTCGGCACAATCGAAGCCTCGAGCTCACCGGTCGAAACGTCCCGGGTCGACAATTGACATCCGGCCAGGAGGCACGCGGCCAGCGTCACCAGTAGCGAGCGTCGAGCGTGCGTAGGCCACGGGCCGAGCCGGTTTGAAACTCTGGCTGACGCGAACACTAGGTGGAGCATGGGACTTCTCCCTTTCTGGTCGGACTCTGGGCGTCTCAAACGTGCCGGGTGGTTCCCCAGACTGCAATACCCGGAGGACCGGCAGGCACACCTACCTGTGAGGGTGGGCGGGGTCGAAGACCTGGTGGTCTCTGCCCGTGCTCGCCACGCCGATCTCGGTGCTCGGTGGAAGATCGTGTGCTCGGGACGGCGGGGGCGATGGCCCCGCGTAGTCGGTGCGGCGGCAGACCGCTCTGTTCGAAAGGACGGCTAGCCAGCTGTGCTAGCCTGATTACAGCAAATCTTACTGAGGACCGGAGGCGTGCCCGTGGCGCGTCGACTTCGCGAGCCATTGGAGGAGAACACCGATGCGAATGCATACGTTCTGCAAGTGTGAAACCAGGCCTGGGGAGCTCGAATCTCGAACCCGGCGATCTCAAGAGAGGTCACGAGATCGGCACGCCGTTCTACCCCGGCGACCTGCCGGGTATCGGGTTCACGGAGGTCTACTGGGCCGACGTCCCGCGCAGCAACGTCGACGGCTACACGCTGCAGGAGACACGCAAGTGGGCGACCATGCTGGCGACTCGGATCGAAGAAGCCGGGAAGCGGCAGATCGACGAAGCCGCCAAGCGGTGAATCGAAGCCGGCGGGAAACCGCCGACCGACGACGAGTGGAAGAAGGAAGAGCAGAAAAAGAAGAAGCTGAAGAAGGAGATCAAGTACGACTTGATCCGTCAGGTCCTTGCCGAGATGCGCGAAACGCTGTCGGTCACGCAAGGCGTGGTCACGATCACCAAGAGCGTGGCCCAGGTGGGGTTGGAGTTCAAGCTGAAGAAGCTGCTGAAGTGCCCGATCGCGCAACGCACAGACTTGACAGATCGCTCCATTTAATTAAGA
>JBHHWO010000280.1:0-2881 GCA_046756565.1 Thermoanaerobaculia bacterium
TTCTGATCACTCGCTTCCAGCATCTCCAAGACGCGTCTTCCTACGTAGTCTCGCTCCCGCAGCGAACGGCTCTCTGTCGCGCTTACGCCGGCTAGCGCAGGCTCGCCGAACAGCGCTAGTCGTCAGTTCTGCCAGGGCCCACCGATGGGCCACGTCTTGTTGAAGGCATCCCCCTTAGACAACGCCTGCAACACCGGCTCCACGAAGTCCCGCACCTGTTGGACGACGGCGTTCAAATCCTCGCGGGGAAGGTCAGCGCGACCCTGGAACGCCTCCCACTGAGCCTGCTTGTCGGAATCCGTCGCAAACGCCGGCCCTAGTGCTTCGGTGCGGTCTTCAGGCACCAGCGTGTCCCGCCGACGAAGCGTCGCCTCGAGTGCTTCTTGGAGTCTCGTTCCGTCGAACTCATATGTCCCAGCGAGATAGGACACATCGAAGTAGTCTTTCAGCCTGCTGTTGAGGAGACCCAGTTCGATCATGGCCTGCGTCTTCTCGGCCACCACTGCCTCTCTCGGATAGGCCAGAACCTTCGGAGCTGGGAAGTCCAAGAGCGTCGGGTAGTCGATGGCCTCTGCAGCCGGCAGGACCGCGTCGCCGAAGCCGACATCGACCTGGAGAGGGATCTCAGCCTTACCAAGTCGTGCGCGACACTTGACGCGCAGGCCAACGTAGTTCGTGCGCTCACGAATAGGCTCGGCCACGACGGAGCCGGAGTCAAGCTCCAAGCCGTCCTCCAGCTCTTCGAGCCGCCAGATCTCACGGAATGCAGCGACGATAGATGCTTCGGTGTTGTCTCCGACGCCCAGGAGGTCCAGGTCGCGAGTCGTTCGCGGGAGGTTACCCTCCCACACCTGGAAGAGCATCGCTCCCTTCAGCACGAATCGCTGCGAATACTGCGACCTTCCCAGACGGTAGAGGAACCGTTCCAAGGCGTATTGCACGAGAAGTCGTTGGAACTCCTCACCTCGCTCCCGCGCTACTCGCAAGAGACGTGGGTGTACCGACGCCGGCACGTTGCGAATCTCTTTGGCGGTCACAGAAGGGCCTCAACGTAAGGGCGGATCACCTTGTCCACCCGGCAGACGCGCGCCGCTTCCTGCAGCTCAGGAACGCGGAATCGTCGATCTCGCCAGCCCTCACGCAGGGCTTCCACCGCCACATCCAGGCCCACCTTGTTCCGGTACTTGAAGCAGTCGGCTACGGTTTTGGCGGGCGATGTGACTTGCAGCTTCACGCCATCAATCGGGTGCCGCTCCACGCCATACCGAAGGGTGCGTTCTGAGAAACGGACTATCCGGGTGGCGACCTGTGGAATGACGGGGTAGCGGGCCTTACCGCCGATGGCGATCCAGACCTGGTGTGGGAGCTGCGTGCCGATCCCATGAAAGGCGAGCGCCGAGAGCAAGCAGATCACGCCTTCGGGTACTTGTTTGGCAACCTCTAGGAGGCTTTGGTGCTCACTTAGCTGGCGGCCTCGGAGAGTGTACAGACCACGGGCGACACGCTCGACCGCGCCTTCCTGTAGGAGGCGTTGAAGTACGGATCGAGGAATGCCCAGCTCGGTTAGCTCTTTGGGCCGTAGCAGTCCCTTTCTTCGGAGCAGCGCAAGAACGCGATCGCGGTGGGTTCGGTTGACCTTCGGCATGGTACAAAACGTCGGAAGTTGTCGATAAGTTCCGACCTTTTGTACCACGAGCACGAGCCGAAGATCAAGTCCGCGATATTTGACCTACTGCGCCTCGGTCCCTCGCCAAGCTACGTAGGCCTCTGCCGCAGAACCACTAAGCCACTGATTCCAAAAGACTTGAGATGGTGGGCCGTGAGGGAAAATCGAAGTAGTGTCCGTTCTCGTGGTGTATGAGTCTGTCTAGCCCGTCGTCGTAGGGCTGTGGGAACGGTGGGAGGTGTGGGAAACCCGGAGGGTTTTCCAGGGAGGGTGGCCGGGAGGGCGCCTTCCACGGTTTCCACAGCCCTCGGATCGACGCCCTACCCGGGCAGGGGGCCTTGAAAGACGAGGGCCACTGCCCGATCCTTGGTCAAGCCAATTATCCAGATCAACAGACCAAGGAGGATGAAGCAGTGGCCAAGAACAGAATGCCGGTTTCCGAGTGGATGCGCAAGGGCCTGGAGGAGCACGGAGGCGATCTCTTGCGAGAGATGGTCGCCGTGTTTGCCCAGATCCTGATGAGCACCGACGTCGACACGGTCTGCGGTGCCGCCTACGGCAGTCGCTCGTCGGAGCGCACGAATCGTCGCAACGGCTATCGCTCGAGGAGCTGGGACACGCGGGTCGGCACGGTCGAGCTCCAGATTCCCAAGCTGCGCGAGGGGAGTTACTTTCCGAGCTTTTTGATCGAGCCCCGGCGCCGGGCCGAGCGGGCGCTGGTCTCGGTCGTCGCCGAGAGCTACGTCAACGGGGTCTCCACGCGCAAGGTCGAGCGTGTGGCCAAAGCGATGGGGATCGAGCAGCTCTCGAAGTCTCGGGTCTCGGAGATGGCCAAAACGCTCGACGGCAGCGTCGAGGCCTTCCGCAACCGTCCCCTGGACTCGGGTCCCTATCCCTTTGTCTGGCTCGACGCCATGGCGGTCAAGAGCCGTGAAGAGGGGCGCATCGTTAACGTCGCTGTCGTCCAGGCCATCGGCGTCAACGCCGAGGGCTACCGCGAGATCCTGGGCGTCGATGTGATCACGACCGAAGACGGCGCCGGCTGGCTCGCCTTCCTGAGGGGCTTGGTCAGCCGCGGTCTGTCCGGCGTCGCTCTGGTCGTCTCCGATGCCCATGAGGGCCTCAAGGACGCCATCGCTTCAACGCTGCCTGGAGCCGCCTGGCAGCGCTGCCGGACCCACTTCATGACCAACCTGCTGACCCGGATCCCGAAGG
>JBHHWO010000281.1:0-2879 GCA_046756565.1 Thermoanaerobaculia bacterium
GGATCGTCATAGAGCGCGATAGGCTTGCATGGTGCCCACCTGGCTTCGATTCCTGCTGGCGGCCCTGGCGGTCTGGAGGATCACCCATCTTCTGATCCGTGAGGACGGGCCTTGGAAGCTCGTCGCGCGGCTTCGAGGCTGGTTCGAAGGCGGTTTCTGGGGTGGTCTTCTTGGCTGCTTCAAGTGCTTGTCGGTCTGGGTCGCGATCCCGTTCGCGTTCTTCGTGAGCGGCGACTGGGTCGAGAGAGCGGTCGCATGGCTGGCTCTATCGGGGCTTGCGATCCTGCTGGAGGAACAACTCACCGGCCCACTGTTGATAGAGGAAGGAGAATCGGATGAGCTGTTGCGGAGGGGGAACGACGACGTTCGTTCCGAGACTGAGGACGCGGCCGGGAACGAGCTCGAAAGAGGTCCGCGTAGCCTATTTGGGTAAGAACCCACTCACCGTGCGCGGCACCTACAGCGGCCGTCGCTATGCCTTTACGCCGGGGAGGAGGTCCTACTGGGTGGACTCCGAGGACAGCCGGGTGATGCTCAGAACACGCTTCTTTCGTAGGATGGCCTGGACCGAGATAGGCGGAGACGATTGATGCCGGACGAACCCACATCGGACCAGACACCCAACCTGGTGCGGGTGATGGTCGAGCTCAAGGTGCCCGAGGCCGAGGAGCTGACGGCGACACTCCTAGAGGCGCCGGCCTTCATGGCGACCGGCTTTGCCCTCGACGGCGACTACGACCCGATCCCGATGAGCCCGCCGCCGGAGATGGCGACGGCGATGGAAGCCGCCCACGAGACCCTCGCACTGGTGCGCGGCATGATCGAAGAGAGCCGCATCGCCGAGCTGGAAGCCGATGAGAAGGTCGTGAGCGTCTGGCGGGACACCCAGATCGCGCACTTCGGCTGAGCCCGGGCAAAGCCGGAGTCCGTCTCGAGACTCCGAGCATTCGAGCGAGCGCTAGTTGGCTCACTCGGGTTTGAAGAGTTCGGAGCCGCCGGCCTCCGGCTGCTAATATCGCCTGTAATCAACTTCCATCAGAAGGTGTGCCGATTCGTGGTTCGGTAGGGAAGAAACGCGGCACCGCGTCCGTCACACCGGGTGAAGAGCTTCAAGAGGGCGAGAGTGCGAATGGTCGATTCACGCAACCGAGGTGACCACGGCATTTCGGCCGGCCTGGGCGCCGGCGCGTGGTTAGCCTTGCTGGCCTTCTCCGGCCTGGCCAGCGGCGCCACCCGAGCCGAAGCGGAGACCGGCCAGGTCGAGAAACCCCTGGTCGCATGCTGGCAACTCGGCGCCGTGCCGGGCCCCGAGGATCTGGGCCTGGTCTTGGACCCAAACGGGGAGCCGTCACGACTCCTGGTGTCTTCGCAGGACCGGAGAACCGACCCGCGGCCTGCGGGCGCGATTTACTCGATGGCGCTCGAAGCGGGCTCGACCTCGGGGCCGCAGCCCCTGCGGCTCGTCGGGCGGGACGACTGCTCGTTCCATCCCCACGGAATCTCCCTCGTCAGACGCGAAGAGACTCAAATCAAGAACGACGAGGCGGACGAGGAAAACCAAAAAAGTGAGAAAGACAAGAGACCATGGCACCTCTACGTGATCAACCATCATGAGTCGATCGACACCTCCCCGAGCAAGAGCTGCCTGCCCGAGGGTGAGCGCCTCGCACGGCACGACAGAGGCTTCACGAGTGTTGAAGTCTTCGAGGTCCGGCAGAACAGCCTGCGCTTTCTACAGCGTCTGGCCGACCCGAAGGTCCTGCAGAACGGCAATGATCTCGTGGCGCTCCCGAACGGCGACGTCTTCATCACGTCTCCGCCAGCGGGTGTGCGCGACCTCCTCTCGGAGGTAACCGAGTTCCCCCGCCTACGGAGGGCCGTGGAGCTTTTTCGCCTGAGACAGATTGCGGCGGTTCTCCCGCCCCTTTGCAGCAATCTCCTCGACCTACGTTGGGTGGCTGCCATCCGCTCGTTCCTGGGCATTGGCTACGGCCTTTGCGAGCCCACGCAAGAGAACGGGGGATCGCAGATCGTTCAGTTCGAGTGCACCAAGACGGTAGTAGAGAGGAGCCAGACGAAGGAGAAGCAACACTCGACGGCTGAGCGCTGCGTCGGAGAATTCCGCTCGGTAGCGAGAATCGGGCGATATATCAACGGCATCGAGGCCCGTGAGTCCAAGGAAGGCAGACGCTACGTGTACGCGACGTCCACATTGGAGGACGTGATCTACGAGTTCAACGTCGATCTCTGGGATGGTCCTTACGTGACAAAGCGCGATCTCTCGCAACTGCCCAGCGAGTTCAAGATCGGTCCCTGGGATTCGCCCCAGCCGATCAAAGTCGATCCCTGGGACCCTCCCCGGTCGATTCGGGTGACGAAGGGGCTGGACAATCTCAGCTGGGAGTCCGCGGACAAGCAGAGACTCCTCGGAGCCGCGCATCCGGACATGCGGCGGTTTCTGCAGCACGCGAAGTCGCCCGAGGTGCCGTCGCCGGCGGAGGTCTGGAGAGTGAGTGTCGCTGAGAAGGCAATCGCCGAGCCATGGCTCGCCGACGCGGGCAGCTTGATCAGCGCAGCCTCGACGGCCGTTTGCGTAGAAGACGATCTCGTGCTGGGCCAGGTCTTCGAGAGCGCAGTCTTGCGGTGCGAGGGCGCCGGGCCGCTATGTGGCCCGGGTTCGAGCCCCGAACCGGCAGACGAACCGGAAACCGAGGCCGCCCCGGACGAACCGGCGGTCGCAGCGGAGGCGGAGTGATGAGTGAGGAAGAGGCTGTGAAGAGGCCCGAAGGCGACGACCAGGACAAACCGGCCACCAAGGCCGGCTTTTGGTCCAAGGTCGGCGAGAACACCAAGAAGGCCGGGCAACAGTTCGGAGCCTC
>JBHHWO010000282.1:0-2854 GCA_046756565.1 Thermoanaerobaculia bacterium
CCGCAACAAAACAACGGGCGCCCCCCGGGGGGGAGCCGCCGCAGGGTAACGACTTGAGTCGTCGTCGACTCGCGATCGACTAGTTTCCCCAACCGGTCTCGAAGTCGTACTTGATCCGCGCGTAGTAGAACGCACCGTTGAAGCCGTACGGCGTGTACTGGCTGTAGCGGTTGCCAACGCCCGAGCGGGCGCCGACGTTCTCATCGGGGAAGGTGTCGAACGCGTTCTGGCCGCCGAGAACCAACGTCACGTTGTCGTTGAGCTCGTAGCCGGCTTCGATGTCGACGATGTGGTCACCTGAGTAGCTGGCGACATCCTCGGAATCGAACCAGTCGTCGTAGAAGCTGACTCGACCGAGAATCCGAAACCCGTTGTCCCACTTGTGGGTGACGCCGAGGTTGTAGCGGGTCTCGGGCAGCGTCTCCTGGAGCTCGCGAATACGCGTGGCGTCCAGAGTCGCCGGGTTGAACCTCTTCACATCCGTCTCCGTGTTGTTGAACAGGAAGCTGAAAGTCGTGTTGCCGCCCATCGCCGGAGGCGAGTAGGTCGCCACGACGTCGAAACCCTGGGTTTCGGTGTCGAAGTCGTTGGTGAAGAAGCGGAAGTTCGCCAGGTTGGCGGCGCTGGTGATGCCCTCGGCTACCAGATCGGCGACTTCGTCCGGGTTCAGCGAGAAGTTCTGGGTGACCGCCAGGCGGTCGTCCAGCTCGATGTTGAAGAAATCCAGCGTGAACGTGAACGGGCCATTGTCGTAGACGAAACCGGCCGCGATGTTGGTCGACTCTTCCGCGGTCAGCGGCTGGCCGCCCCTGAGCTGCGCCACCCGGGACGACGACGGGATCGTGCCGTTGTTGACCAGGTCCATGAGCTGCAGGTCGAACTCGGTCGACACGTTGAAGGCATTCGACTGACCCGGCGTCGGAGCGCGGAAGCCGGTCGAGGCGCTGGCTCTGATCTGAAAGCGATCATTGACCTGGTAGCGGCCCGAGAGTTTGCCGTTGGTGGTCGTACCGAAGTCTTCGAAGTCCTCGAACCTGACCGCTACGCCGAACGCGCCCTTGTTGCTCGCGCTCGTGCGCTCGACGTCACCGTACAGAGCCCAGTTGCTCCGGCTCCAGTTGCCGGCCGCGATCGGGCTGAATCCGGGGAAGCCGTTCGACGCGGAGCTGAAGCCCTGAGCGGCCAGCGGACCGATCTGCCACGAAGGTGTGTCACCGAGACCGATCGTGAACTCTTCCTCGCGCCATTCGAGGCCGGCCGCGACGTTGGTCTGGTCGTTGATCTGCTTCGAGATATCGAAGTTGAAGTTCAACTCCTCCTGCTCGTAGAGGCCCGGATCGAACGCCGTCGGTGTGTCCGGGCCCAGCGACGCGTTGACCGTGTTGACGATGAAGTAGTCCGCCTCGTTCGAGCCCTGGCTGATACTGACGTCCCAGCCCAGGCCGCCGTTGGTCTGACCCCGCAGGCCGAGCACGATCGAGTTGTCGGTGACGTCGCCACCGAAGTTGGGCGTGAAACCACCGGGAAAGAGCTCCTGGAACGACCAGCAGTTCGGGTTCGCAAAGACCTCGGCCAGAGCGTCCGGATCCGGCACGTTGTCGGTGATCGCGACGGTCGGGCAACCCGCCGAGCCGTCGAGAACGCCGTCCTGGGCGTCCAGTAGGTCTCCGATCAGCAGGCTGTCGCCGCCATCGCCACTGAACACCGCGCCGCGAGTGTTGGGATTCCGGAAGAAGAACCCTCCGGTCACGGTCTTCGAGGCATAGTTGGCGTGACCATAGAACTGGTTGCCGTTGTTCATCAGAGAGCCGAAGTTGGCCCACACCTTGATGTCGTCCTCGAGCTCCGGGGAACCCCAGATCTGGGCCGTCGGCTGGCGCACCGCGGTATTGCCGGCCGCAATCAAGGCCGCGGCATCGTCGCGCTGGACCGCGCGATCGGTCGGATCCTGCGAGCCGATCTCGGCGCTCACGTTGAAGAAGCCGTTCGAGCCCAGTGGGAAACCGACGTTGCCGGCCACCGTCAGGAGATCACCATCGCCCTCCGCGAAGGCGCCCGACTTGATCTCGATCGAGCCGCCCGAGGAAGCGTCCTTCAAAAGGAAGTTCATGACGCCGGCGATGGCGTCCGAGCCGTACTGCGCCGAGGCGCCGTCGCGCAGCACCTCGACCTGCCGCAGGGCGATCGCGGGAATCTGGGCGATGTCCGGGCCCTGGGCTCCGTCGGCAACGCCGTTGCCGAGCCAGTGGATGACCGCGGCGCGGTGGCGACGTTTGCCGTTGACCAGTACCAGGGTGTGATCGGGAGCCAGGTTTCGCAGATTCGCGGGCCGCACGAGTGTCGACGCGTCGCTGATCGGCTGCATGTTGACGTTGTAGGAAGGAGCAACCGCACGCAGCAGCGTGCTCACGTCGGAGTCTCCCTGGCTGATGAAGTCCTCGTTCGAAAGGACGTCGATCGGCACCATCGATTCGACCACCGAGCGCGGCTGCGCGCGGGTGCCGGTAACGACGATGACGTCCGAGAATTCCTCTTCGACCTCCTCGGCCATGTCCTCGCCCTCGGCTTCTTCGGCTGGCTCGTCCTGGGCGTACGCCATCGGCGCCAACCCCGTCACGAGCACAACCGCCAGCCCGAGGACCAACAGTAGATCTCTGAGTTTCGTTCCGGTCATTGTGCCTCCTCCATAAAGCCCGACGGGAGTTGGACCCGGGCGGGGCCGACTCACATTGTCAAGGAATTAAAGCTGCGCGCGATATTGCCACGCATACCCCGGGGGGTCAACCCTTTCAAGTAGCGGGTGTCGTAACTCCATGAAAATGTCCTCATTGGAACTCGATAGGAATGTCCCCAT
>JBHHWO010000283.1:0-2821 GCA_046756565.1 Thermoanaerobaculia bacterium
ATTCAGCCCGAATATTGCGCCGCCAGCTCATCGATCTCTTGCCGGTAGCGGCGGTAATCTCCAGAGTCGGAACGGCTGTAATTCCAGTTCTTGTAGAGTCCCGTCAGGCGCGTGAAGAAATCGCGCGCCTGATCGCGGACGGCAAATCGGGAGTCTCGCTCGATCAGCGACTTGAGCAGCCGGAAGCTCTCGAGTTGGCGCTCGAGCGGCATGGAGACGTCCACCTCGTCAAAGGCGTCCTGCTGCAGATAGACCATGTCAAGCAGCGTTGCCTTCTGCCAGGTCACATAGTCTTCCAGCGTGATCCCCTCTTCGCCGGTCACCTGCATCATTTGGTAGACCGCGTCGCCGCGCCTGAGGAGATCTTGCATCTTTTGCACATCGGTGGTCCAGCCGGACCCCAGATGAGACTCGTACCAGGGACTCAGTTGTTCCAGATAGCGCGACCACGAAATGAGCGGGTCCACGGACGGATAAAACCGCTTGTAGGCGCGGTCCGCGGAGAGCCCCAGAAACGCCTTCACCGTCGCCAGCGTCGCCTGTGTGACCGGTTCCTCGAAATTTCCTCCGGCCGGCGAGACCGTGCCGATGATCGTCATGCTGCCGGTCGAGCCGTCGGGACAGCGGATCACGCCGGCGCGCTCGTAGATGCCCTTGATGGACGAATCGAGGTAGGCAGGAAATGCCTCTTCGCCCGGAATTTCCTCCATCCGACCCGAGGTCTCTCGGAGTGCCTGGGCCCACCGCGATGTGGAGTCGGCAATGACCAGCACATCGGCACCCATCTGACGGTAGTACTCGCCGAGGGTAATGCCGGTGTAGATCGACGATTCGCGCGCGGCCACAGGCATCGACGATGTGTTGCAGATGATGATGGTCCGGTCCATCAGCGACCCGCCGGTGCGCGGATCCTGAAGCTCGGGGAACTCGGTGATCGTCTCGACCACCTCGCCAGCCCGCTCGCCGCACGCCACGACGATGACGATATCGGCATTGGAATAGCGCGAGATCAGGTTCTGCAGCACGGTCTTGCCGGCCCCGAACGGCCCCGGGATGCAGGCCGTGCCGCCGCGGGCGACGGGGTAAAATGTGTCGATCAAGCGGATCGTCGTGGTGAGCGGCTCAGAGGGATAGAGCCGTTCAGCCCGCCGCTGCCGCAACATGGCCTCGGGCATGGGGCGGCGCACGGGCCAACGCTGCGTCAGGGTGATGTCACGCTCGCGTCCGTCCGTCCCTGCGATGCGCGCCACCGGCGTGTCGATGGTGAATGTGCCCCCTCGAATCCAGGTCACCGTCACCGGCCCAGGTTCATTGAATGGCACCATGATCTTGTGAGTGAAGCGGCCTTCCTGCACCGTTCCCAGGACCTCGCCGGCCCGAACGGATGTGCCGTTGCTGACGGACGGGGTGAACGCCCACCTCTTGGCCCGGTCGAGCGGATCGACATACACCCCCCGGGGGAGGAAAAAGCCGTGTTCCTTTGCAAGCCCTTCCAGCGGGTTCTGGAGCCCATCGAACACCTGGCCAAGCAGCCCGGGGCCCAGGGTGACCGACAGCATCTCACCCGTGAGCTCGACCGTGTGACCGACCGTCACACCCCGCGTATCCTCGAACACCTGCATGTCCGCCGTGTGTTCGTACACGCGCAGCACTTCGGCTTTCAGGCGACGGTCGTTGACGCAGACGTACGCCACCTCGTTCTTCATGACCTGGCTTTCCAGTGCCTCGATTGTGACCAGATTGTCCCGCACGGCCACAACCGTGGCAAGGCCCGCCCGCGTCCGTTCGGTCGCCCCCTCGACGTCAGTTGAAAATTCCCTCGTGTCCACCGATCACCTCCGTGAGCAACTGTTCGAACCGCGTGGCCGCAGCTCGCTCGTCGTACAACAGCCATCGGTTGACGAGCTGCCACTTGCACACATAGACCAGGACGACATCAAAGGTAAAATACTGGCCGTTGGCTAAGCGGTCCACGTAATCCCAGACCAGATCCATTAATCGCTTTTCCAGGGCCAGCGGCTGCTCGGACTCGAGCAGCTGCCGGCATTCAGGAATCCAGGGATAGACCCCCGCAAGATTGAAATTCGCATCACTCCAGTTGCGTTCGATGTGCCGGGCCCATGGGCCGACTCCCCACGGTTCGCCTGGTCTGGGTGACGGCAGGCCGCGGTGGCGCCGACGCAACGCCGCCATGATCGTCCGCTGAGTCAAGCCAAAGTCGATGATCGCCCTCAGGGTCGGTTGATCCGTCTTATTCATGATGTCGTGATAGAAGGCCACGATCTGGGCGTCCGTGCGGTCGACCGGTTGGCGTTCATACGCAAAGTAGGTCAACGCTTGGTCCAAGACTGCGGCGTCTTCGGGCTCGAGTATGCTCCCGCGCGCATTTAATCGTTCAATGCTGATTGGAAGCATCTTTGCCCGGTCGAAGCGTGGCAAGTGCGGCAGGCTTGCCACCAACGTGTAGTATTGCCTTTGGCCCAAGCGCATGTGACTCCCCTTATTGGACAACGCCCTCGATCAGCGCCTGGAATCGGGGCAGGAGGTGCCGGAGCAGTACATCCGCGACGGCTCCTTCGGTCAGATCGATCTCGTGATCCTTACCCACGAGTCGCACACGGATTCCCGCTGCCCTATCTCCACCGGGTCTCAGCACGATCCCCTCGCGCAGCATTTCACTGGTCAGCGTGAGAGTGAAGTGGGTGAGGTTTCCTTCCTTGACTTCCTCCGGTTTTGCGCGCAGCTCATCGATGCCCACAGCCTCGGCAGGCAACAAGATCTCCACAGGCTGGGCGCCGAGATCATCTGGCGTGGCTTGCCT
>JBHHWO010000284.1:0-2803 GCA_046756565.1 Thermoanaerobaculia bacterium
ACGCTGCCTCTTCTGGAAGAGACGGATTTCCCGGTTCTGTTCCGTACGGACCTAGGAGCTTGCTGAAAAACCCTCAATACGGCACGATTCGGTAACCGAGAGAGGGAGAGGTCGATGCGCGGATCAGAGAGCCAACAAGGATCGATGTTCAGCTACGTCGATCTGGAGCAACGGATACCCAAAGATCATCCTCTGCGGCGAATCCGCGGTCTGGTCGACGAGGCCCTGGGGCAGCTGTCGGAGCGTTTCGATGCGATCTACGCTTCGTGTGGTCGTCCCTCGATTCCTCCGGAACGCCTGCTGCGGGCTCTTTTGATCCAGGTGCTATTCAGCGTACGCAGCGAGCGCCAGCTGATGGAGCAGCTCGAGTACAACCTTCTGTTTCGCTGGTTCGTCGGCTTGGGGATCGACGAGCGAGTATGGGACGCGACGACGTTCTGTAAGAACCGCGACCGGCTGCTGAAGGGTGACATTGCCGAGGAGTTTTTCTGGGCGGTGCTCATGCAGGCCGAAGACAGGAATCTGCTCTCGCAGGATCACTTCAGCGTCGACGGCACGCTGATCGATGCGTGGGCTTCGCAGAAGAGCTTTCGGCCGAAGGACGAGGAGGAGAAACCGCCGGATGGCGGGGCCGACTTCCGGGGTCAGAAGCGCTCGAACCAGACCCACGCCTCGCAGACGGATCCCGAATCTCGCCTGTCGCGCAAAGGCCCCGGCAAGGAAGCCAAGCTCTCCTACCGAGGCAACATCCTGGTCGAGAACCGCAACGGGATGATCGTCAACACGCAGGTCGACATCGTGACTGGCAACGGCGAGACGATGGCGGCGCTGGCCATGCTGGAGCAGCTACCGGGGAATCATCGCGTCACGGTGGGCGCCGATAAGGGCTATGACAACCAGGCGTTTGTGGAGTGCGCAAGAGATCTCAACACGACACCCCACGTAGCGCAGAACACTAAGAACCGCAGGAGCCGGATCGATGGACGCACGACCCGGCATCGTGGTTACGAGATCAGCTTGGCCAAGAGGCCACGAGTCGAGGCGCCCTTCGGCTGGCTCAAGCAGTACGGGCTGCAACGCCGGCCGATGTATCGCGGCGCAGGACGCATCGGCTGGGCCTTCACCTTCGCGGCAACCGTGTTCAATGTACTCCGAATGGCCAATCTGAGCGCTCCGACATGACGATTCTCTACCTGAGATGCCTTTCGAGCCGCTCAAACTGCCCGCGAGGGCCGATCGGAGAGCTGACGCAACTGCCCACAGCGATCCTCAACCCGCTCGGACCATCCGTCCAGGTCCAAGGCGCAGTCACACGGCGAGTCGGCCGGCTGGATCCAGCGTCGATGACCGATTTTTCAGCAAGCACCTATGGGCGACTTCCAGGACAGATTTGCGCGGCGCCGAGTATTCGGCCAGTCCGCTAATTGCCCGTCACCTCGATCAGACCGACCCTCTGCATGGAAGACGAGCCTCCATTGACGCACTTGTAGGGACTGATGAATCTGAAAATCTCCTTCTGCCCCGGAGCGAGATTCTTCGAGAATGTATGGGTATAAGAGTCCGGATATGGATCTTCAACGAAGGGACTTCCCGTCGAATCGTTATCCGCCAACCACTTACGCCGCGTGTGCATCTCCTCCGACCAGGCGTGCATGTTCTTGCGATCGGCGTAGTAGGTGGCACTCGGATCATCGGTCAGTGGCGCAGCCGACGGACCGGTCCCCCTGGCGTGCATGCTCAACCAGGCGAGCTCCTCGTAGATCTCGACGAAGACCCCATTGGAGTTGGTGGTTGCGCTGAAGAGGGCGGAGCTCAGTTCGTTGAGATCGGCCACGCCCCCTAGGTTGTTGGTCTGCCATCCCGTGATCTGCCCTTGGTAGCCCTCTCTCCGGTTCCATTTGTTCGGGCATCCGCTGGTTGCACCGTCCAAATCGGCCCAGGCCCATGGCGCCGTCAACGGGAAGCTCGCAATACCGTCGAAATCCGAGGCGGGGTCATTCACGATGGGCTGGTTGTACGTACAGGTCGTCATGCCGCTCTTGCCCTGGTAGGTGTCATCAGGATTCGTTTGCAGCCCACTGTGCTGCGGGACAAACGCCAGCCCGGCAAGGGCGTCGACCGAATAACCCGTACGGTCTGCGAAATCGCCATTCTGGCCCCGGTTCAGGACCCCGACGGTCTGCGCGTCGAACTTCGGCAAGTCGCCGTCATCCGATGTGTCTCCGTCATCGCCCCCATCGACGTAGAAGTTGTCCGGCTGGATGGCTCTGGGATATCCGTTCTGAATGAGCTGAAAGCCGATGCTCTTCTGATGGAGTGTCTCTTCATAGATGGTGTTGCCTACCTCTCGATAGTATTGGTAGAGCCTGTCCGGGCTCCAACCCAGACCCGGCGATATGTTCTCGGCCTGCGCGAAGATCTTGGTCGCGCACGCGGTATCGCCCAGGTTGACCCAGCAGTCGTTGTCACAAAGGTGCGCGGTCTTCGCCTCCGAGGTCTGCAGATTGACGCCGGAGAGCTTGAAGTGGGCGAGCGCCTGCCACCAGGCCGTGTTCGACCGCACGTGGTTGATCACATTGGCGATGAAGTCCTCGTAGGCGTCCTTGTAGGCCTGCTGGCTCGGACTGGGAAATCGGTAGTAGGGGCCGCAGCTTGGATAGGTGATGCTCGTCGTCTGTACCGTCTGAAAGGTAAGGGGAATCACGAATCCCGGCGTGGGGACATGATCGATGTACTCGTGATCGGGCATGCCGTGGATTCCGGAACGAAAGTCGAGGGTGAACATCTTTCCGTTTTTCACCGC
>JBHHWO010000285.1:0-2761 GCA_046756565.1 Thermoanaerobaculia bacterium
TGCGTGCCCGAAGTAGCCGGTCAGTACGACGAACTGCTCCCGAACTCAACGCTTGTTGATGTGAATGGCGCCGGACACTTCCTTTGGCTCGAGAGGCCGGACGTCCTCTCGGAGGTCGTGGGTTCCTTTCTGTCTGAGGGGGCTCTCGACAATAGACAGGAGTAAGAGGTAGAGGGGACTGAGATGCCCCGAGTCAGAGCTTTCCCGTCTGGAGGCCAGTTCTGCGGACGAATTCCGAGAGAAAAACTGCGCCCGGCGTACGTCCTATAGACAGTCGGGCGTCAGCAACCGTCTCGAGGTTGGGCCCTCGACAGAAAACTCTCTGCACCCACACGAAGGAGGTCTGCCAATGGCGATCAAATCATTCGAGGTCAAAAGCTACAAGGTCAAAGCCGGGTTCGAGCTGTCCGGCGGCGGCGGCGGTCCCAAGAGCCGTGGATACTTAGCCTGCTTCGGAGACGACGGGTACCGCTTCGTGATCTACTTTGCCGCTCCGGGCAGCGCGATGGCGCCGCCCCGGTACTTTCCGAACACCAAGTTCGGATCGATCAACGTCCCGGTGGACGAGATGCCTCATTATGTCGACCTGGTGCGCAACGAAAAGCCGGTCTATGCGTACTTGAACAGCGACAACCCGCAGTGGAACAGCATCTCGACGTCCACAGAGCCGGTCGGTGAGGAAGAGTCGTAGCAGGTCCGGTTCCGAGCCATTCCTGCGCTAAGGCCTTGGCGGTGGGGGATACTCCTCGGAACCTCACGAGGGCTTGCCGGGAAGCACTTGAACCTCGAATTCTTCGTTGACATCCGGCCAGTAGGCGATGTCGCCGTGGAGTTTGAGCTTCCATCGGATCGAAACGTCGCCCTGCGAGGAAGGAGGTGTGTCGCTGGGAAGGGTGAAGCTCACGCCGCCGTACTCGAGTGGCAGCTCCCGTCCCCGTTCGAGGATTGTGATCCCTGGAGTATCGAGTGGCCTGCCCTCGATGCTGACGCTCGATGCGTCTTGCCGGGTTTTGGTTTCGGTCGCCGCGAGTGAGATCTCGAGCCGCCGGATACGGCTGGCAGCTCCTCTGAAAGCCCACTCGAGCTGTGCCGATTCGCCCGCCCGGAGAGCGCCGGGGGTGAGCTGAACGCGTGGCCGCGGATTGGCCAGCGCCAGGATCGAAAAGGGGATCCCGATGAGCAGAAGAAGGCCGACCAGGACGAACGGCGTCAGAATGATGATGACGAACCATTCCGGGTTTCCGGCCCTCCAGCTCTGGACGATCTGCCAGACGAAGATCGAGATGAAGCCGTTCCAGAACAACGCCGCCAGGATCGTGCAACCCAGCTTGCCGACGGGACCCATGGTCGGCTCGAGGGCGAGTGGGCCGGCGGACGCTGCGTCCGTGGGTCCGCGCGACTCCCAGCTGAAGGCCGGAGCGACCCCCGGACTCGTGGCCGCCGGCCAGGAGGAGAGTGACGCGTCCTTTTTGGCGCTCCGGAGTGCCTTGACGGCGAACGCGAGCCCGCCGAGGCCTATGAGGGTGAACAGGAGCGGCACCAGGCCGAAGAGATAGTCGCCGGTAAAGCCCCGTTCGATGACCGCTTCGAACGGATCATCCGGGTTGACGTAACAGACGGTGGTAGTGCCAGCGGGGAGCGCCTCGACGATCTTGGCTCGGCGCTCGTACCCGCTCGACGAGCCCCCCATGAACTGGTAGCGATTCGCTCGATACTCACGCCCCTCGATCTCGTAGCCGAACAAGACGTCGATGCTGTAGGTGGCGCCGTCTTCGCCCGGGTGCGTTCGTACCCCGCTCGAGACGATCGTGCACGGTACTTCATCCCAGAAGCGGGCCTCGACGACCTGGAGCGCGGGTCGTACGAAAAAGGGAATCAGGAATCCGACACCGAACAGGAAAAAGATGCCGGGGAGAACAACCATCGCCCCGACCGCGACCCCGGAGCGCACCTTGGCCGAGGATGCTCTCGGATCGGCGGACTCCTGCTCGGGGCTTCGCTCCGGGCCGTAGAGCAGCCAGAGGCTGCCCGCGCCGACGGCGACAAACACCAGGGGCGCCAGAATCCAGAAACCATCCCAAAGGCTGGCGCGCCGAAGATAGGATTGGTCGGGCTCGTTCGGATCGATGAAACAGCGCACCTCGCTTCTTGCCGGGTAGCGGCTTGCCAGAGTCCGGGCTTCGGAGGCCAGCTCGGATCCGTGGTAGCCATGGCGGTAAGCGTTCCCGAGGTGCTCCTCGCCGCGGTAGGAATAGCGGTAGGAGACCTGGAACTCGGTATCGCCGTAGTGGGGGCGTGCTACCGCTTCGGCCGACTCGATCGCGCAGGTCGACTCGTCCCAGAACCAGGTGTCGAGGCCGCGCAGCCAGTCGACCGCGACCGCTACGGTCCCCACCACGCCGAGGAGCGTGAGGAGAGCGAGCAGAACGACCTGGACGAGCGCGGCAACCCGCATACGTAGCTGGCGAAACACCTGTTGGAGCCTCCGGGGACCGATGCGATTGTATCTCTGCTGCCCGCGGTCCCAGGCTAGAGGAGCCAGAACCCTTTTCTCGAGCCCCGAGGTAGGATAGCGATCTAGATGACCAACGAAGACCGGAGCCCCAGCGTGGAGCGGCGAAGTGGAGCAGACCGCCGTTCGGGTGGGGAGCGCCGAAAGGCCGACCGGCGCGTTCGCGATGTCCCCGTCGAAGTGGATCGCCGAAAGGGTCCCACGAGGAGCGGAGAGGACAGGCGACAGACCGAACGCCGTCAGGGCTAG
>JBHHWO010000286.1:0-2728 GCA_046756565.1 Thermoanaerobaculia bacterium
AGGCCGACCTGGCCGGCGGGGATCCGGAACCTAGCTCAGCTTCGTGCCGATAAACGACTCGAGCGTCAGGCGGGAATTGTCCCCGAGCTCGACGAACTGGATTCCCAACCGGACCGGGGCCGCCGGCTCCTCCTCGTTATCGCCGGTGGCGAGTCGCTGAACTCGGACGATGCGAGCGGTCGCCTTGAAGTCGATTCCGCCCACTTCGACTTCCAGCTCGCACTCGGTGTCCACCGGCGGGGCCACATCGGTCTCGACCAGCATCCCGGAAAGGCTGATCTGCTTGACCGTGAACTCTGCCTCGAGGCTCAGGTCCGCCGGCCGCTCGGCTTCGATGCGGAAGCGGCCGAACAGACGGTTCTCCAAGCTGATCACCGCGTTCTTGTGAATGAAAGAGCGCAGCTGGTTGGCCTTGCCGCTCATGACGTCGGCGAAATGAACCCCTGCGCGGTAGACGGGCTGTACCTCGCCACTGAAGTCGCGAGTGGTCTTCACCAATGTGCACCAGACGACGGTTCCCTTGAGCGGCATGTGGTGTTCGCCCTCATCGAGGCGTAGCGAGTATTCGTGGCCGATCTTGAGCGGATTCTGCGTCTCGAGCGACATGCCGTCGAGGCTGAGATTGAGGACCCGCGCGTCCGTCGTGAAGAGGAAGCTCCCCTTGATTCCTGCTACTGGGTAGCGTGTGTGTGTCCTGCGTTCGTCAGGCATCTTTCTTGGCGCCGCGAGTGCACCTTCGGCTCCCCCTCGAATCAAAGACCAGTCCGCCATTTGTAGCACAGGGCAGGTAGTATTCCCAAAGGACGGACCGCTCGGTCCGGTGAACGGCGGGCTCCACGTATTCACTCATCTCTATAGGTTGTTCATGACGGACAGAAAGTACCGCCAGAAGGGCTACCAGGACGGGGACAATCGCGACCGCCGGCCCTCCGGAAGGGAGCCGGTTCGGGGCGGAGACGGACCTCGGGGCCGCGGTCTGGGCACTCCCACGGCGACGGTCTCGAAGTGCTCTCGCTGTGGGACCAAGGTGTCGGCTGCGCCCGACTTCGAGGCGGTCTGCTCAAGCTGCGGCAGTGACCTTCACAGCTGCGCCAACTGCCGGCATTTCGATACCTCGGCGCCTTTGGAGTGCCGCAAGCCGATCGAAACTCGGATTCCGACGAAGTCGAAGCGCAACTCGTGCAGCGAATTCGAGGCCAGGCTCGTCCAGGAGTTCGAATCGGATTCACGAGGCGGCGCTCGGGACGCGAAGGCCGCCTTCGACGATCTTTTCAATCTCTAGGCGCGCGGGGGAATCCTGATGGCGGGTTTGAACATGACTCTCGGTGAGCTGCGCGACTTGTTGGGCGATGGTGAACTGGTGGGCGATGCCGATTTCCTCTGCCGGGAGCTCAGAGGCCTCGGGGAGGCCGGTCCGGCAGACCTGTCGTTCGTCAAGGGCCGCAAGCAGATGGCGGCGGCACAGGCCTCGAGGGCCGGGGCACTTCTGGTCCCGGAGCCGATCGAAGGCACTTCGGCGCACCAGATCGTCCTCGATGAGCCGTTCGTTGCGCTCACGCGAGTGCTGGCCCGAATCGCCGAAGACAAACGGCGGGTGGAGCCCGGAATCCATGGCACGGCGGTCGTCGCTGCCGGCGCTGTCCTCGGCAGGAATGTGTTTCTGGGTCCGAAGGTGGTGGTCGAAGACGGTGCGGTGATCGGCGACGGTTCCGCGCTTCATGCCAACGTCTTCGTCGGTCCACGATGCCGGATTGGCGCGAACTGTCTCCTGCATCCGAACGTCGTCTTGCGAGAGGACATCGGCCTGGGCGATCGCGTGGTGGTGCGCTCCGGCGCGGTGATCGGGTCGGAGGGCTATGGCTTCCTGCCTAGCGAAGATCGTCCGGTCGGTATCCCGCAGGTTGGCGGCGTCGACATCGGCGACGAAGTCGAGATCGGAGCGCTCGCGACAATCGACTGTGCGACCTTCGGCAAGACCATCATCGGCTCGGGCACCAAGATCGGCGACATGGTCCACGTCGGCCACAACTGCCGGGTGGGGGAGAACGTCATGCTGCTGCCACTGACAGCGATCTCGGGCTCGGTCCAGATCGGAGACGGTGTCATCTTCGCCGGTCGCTCGGGTGCCGCGGACAACTTGAAAGTGGGCGCCGGCGCGCGAATCGGCGGGACTTCCGTGATCTTCAAAGACGTTGCGGAGGGCGAGGAGTTGTGGGGCTCGCCGGCCCGTCCGAAGATCGAAGCGATACGGATCGAGTCACTCCTGAATCGATTGCCCGAGCTATTCCGGGAAGTACGGAAGCTCTCGAAGAAAGGGTGAATTTCAAGTACACGATTGCAGCGGCCGGCCTCCGTGTCGGGCGTTGTCCCGCCAACCCACTCCGTCGCCGCGGCCGACCATCTATGTCGGCTGAGGCAACAGACTCTTTCTTGACCGAACCCGATGCTAGCAGCCCGTGGTAGAAGTCGAGATGGTCGCGCGACAGGGTCTTGCGGTACACATGCAAAGCACGAGGAGGAGTCGATGCGGGGACATCGAGGACGACGAGTAATGAAGCAGGTGTACCGTAACCCCCTGTCGCCCTACGGGTTGCGGAGGCAAGAGACCGTCTGCTTCGTTGCCGCTCCGCGACGATGCTCCGGCATCGCCTGTGTCGCGTCGCCTGGCATCCGGTCCCTTGGCTCTCGCAACGCGGCCGTCTCGACTTCTACCACGGGCTGCTAGAGT
>JBHHWO010000287.1:0-2692 GCA_046756565.1 Thermoanaerobaculia bacterium
GTACCGTAAGACCTTGTCGCGCGACCATCTGGACTTCTGCCACGGGCTGCTAGAGACCGAGCCTGCACGGTCCCGCCAGAGTCCTCGTCCTGAGCGCGGGCTGCTAGTGTCCTGTCCCAGTGATTCGCTACACAAATCTCGGGCCTTTCTGCACGCTGCCGGCGTTGCCACTCCTCAACATAGGCCCAGCTATGCTTGCGTCGTGGGCGCCTTGGCAGCGCACACCATGACCTCGAGCCTTATGCACCGAATCACTGGGACAGGACACTAGAGGGAGGCCTCGGTGACGATTTTCCAGGTCAGGTCGGTCAATTCGAGCTCGAGGACCTTGGCGACCTCGTCGCTATAGCTATCCGACTCGTAGACCTGGCGGAACTGGACCTTGACCAACTCCATCCGGCGCCCGCCCGTCCACTTCTTCTTGAATCCGACCTGCCTGAATTCGCTGATAGCGACTGCGACTCGGGACGGTCGAGTCAGACGGTCCCGCCGCCGGGCCTCCCAGGCTTCACGGCTCAGGCCGCCGGGCGGCACGAAATCCGGCGAGTAGTGCGAAAGATACGCGTCCACGTCTTGATTCGACCAGGCTCGAGCCCAGGCCTCGACCTCCGGTTGGAGCTCGTCGAGGTGCTGTTGCCAGAGAGGTTTCGGGGCCGGCGAAGGCACCGGCTTGGCAGCGGTCTCGGTCGTGGCAGCGGCTTCGGACCCGGCCTCGCGCGTCGTCGTGTCGGAGCAGCTCGGTAGAACCGCCAGCACTCCGGCGAGGACCAGGGCTTTCCAGAGGTCTGCCTGAGAGCCTTCTAGTCGCATGGCGCGAGTCTACTCGTGGGCGGAGATCATGTCTTCCAGCCGGGACAGCCCGCAGTCGAGCTCGGCTCGGCCCGGCCCGAAAGACAGCCGCACGTGCTGGTGAAACCTCGAAAGGTGCCGGGCGCGACGCCAGCCCGGGTTGACGTCGAAGAAAACGCCCGGCGCGGTCATCACCTTGCGCTTCAGGGCGGCGCGGAAGAAAGCCATGCCCTCGGCAAGCGGCTCAGGCAGGTCGCGTAGGGACGCGAACAAGCAGAAAGTACCGTCCGTTCGAAGAAAAGCCTACCAAGGGAGTCGACTCTGCCCATACAATTCTCACTTTGCTCCCAGGTGGAGAGTCATGACAGAGATCAGGCACCTAAGCCGTCACGTCGACCAGGAAGTCACCCTGCAGGGATGGCTCGCCAACAAGCGCTCGAGCGGCAAGATCGCCTTCGCGCAGATTCGCGACGGCAGCGGTGTGGTTCAGGTCGTGGCGAGTCGCTCGGACGTGGACGACCCGAGCTGGGAGGCGATTCAGGTTGCGATACAGGAATCGACCGTGCGTGTAGTAGGACGGGTCAACGAGGACAGTCGCGCTCCGGGCGGGTACGAGTTGCATGCTTCGGCCTTCGAGCTCCTGGCGCAGTCCGAGGAATTCCCGATCTCCCCGAAAGAGCATGGCACGGCTTTTCTCATGGAGCACCGGCACCTCTGGCTGCGTTCCAGCCGGCAGCGCGCCGCGCTCCGGGTTCGGAGCGAAGTGTCTCAGGCGATCCGGGACTACTTCTATGCCGACGGCTATACGCTGATCGACTCGCCGATCCTCACTCCCGCGGCGTGCGAGGGGACCTCGACGCTTTTCGAGACCGAGTATTTCGGAGACCAGGCCTACCTGAGCCAATCGGGTCAGCTGTATCTCGAGCCGGCAATCGCGGCTTTGGGAAAGGTTTACTGCTTCGGGCCGACGTTCCGGGCGGAGAAGTCCAAGACGCGCCGGCACCTGACGGAGTTCTGGATGGTCGAGCCCGAGATCGCGTTCATGGAGTTCGAGGCCCTATGCGAGTTGGCCGAGGATTTTCTCTGCAGCCTGGTAGAGCGAGTCCTCGATCGTTGCGCCGAGGACCTGAAAGTGCTCGAGCGCGATACTTCCACTCTCGAAGCCGTCCAGAAGCCCTTCCCGCACATTACCTATTCGGAAGCGATCGAGAGCCTTCGAAGGAAGGGCAACCAGATCGAGTGGGGCGACGACTTCGGCGCCGACGACGAGACCCAGGTTTCGGCCGAGTTCGACCGGCCGCTCATGATCAGCAAGTATCCGACCAAGATCAAAGCCTTCTACATGGAACCGGATCCCGAGAACCCCGACGTGGTGCTCGGTCTTGACGTGATCGCGCCCGAGGGCTACGGCGAGATCATCGGTGGCAGCCAGAGGATTCACGATCTCGAGCTGCTGGAGCGGCGGCTCGAGGAGCATGAGCTCCCTCGCGAGGCGTTCGAGTGGTATCTCGACGTCAGGCGCTACGGCACCTGCCCGCACAGTGGCTTCGGTATGGGGATCGAGCGCTTCGTGGCCTGGATGACCGGTGTGAAGCACCTGCGCGAGACGATCCCGTATCCGCGCATGCTCAACAAGATCTACCCTTAGCCAGCACTGTTCCTGCGCGCTCGGCATCTCGTCGAGATCGTCCGCCATCTCGTGCCGGTACTCGGGGCTCGCTCCTCGACATACTGCAAGTATGCCTGCGTCGCTCGCCGCTTGCGCTCGGCACGATCTGACGGACGCTTTCGACGATCTGCTCGACCGGTCAGGAACAGTGCAGGCTACGTCCTTCGGATGTATCTTCACCCATTGCCGCGATGAGGAGCGTACGACGGTTCCCGCGTGGATCGTTATGGCGCC
>JBHHWO010000288.1:0-2683 GCA_046756565.1 Thermoanaerobaculia bacterium
CGGGCTGCTAGGGCGAGCAAGAAGGTCAGGGGGTCTGGAATTGCGAGACTCTGTTCGATCGGACTGAGCGAGAAGTCGTGGTTCCAGATGACCAGTCTTCCGCCGTTCCACCCGCTGGGCACGGCGATAAGGTAGTGGGCGCCGGTGGCAGTCGTGCCGGCCGATTCCGTCCACAGTACTTGAGCCGAGACCGGCGCGACGCAGATGAACGCGATCAGAAGTGACGAGAAAATCAAGAAAGAGCGACTACCGGATTCAATGGCGGATACCTCGCTGAGAGAGTCAATTGTGTGGCTGTCAGACGGCAGGCCTTTCATGACGAAGCACAGTGCCCGTCCCGCTTGAGCTCCAGTAAGTAGCCGCGAGCGCTTTGCGCGTCTTTGGCATCAGGAGCGAGCTCGACGTAAGTGGCGAGCTCGGCACAGGCGGTCCTGAAGTCATCAGCTCGGTAGGCGAAGAGACCCAGCTCGCGGTGTACGTCGGGCCGGTCCGGCGCCAGCCGGACCGACTCACGCAGCGACTGCAAGGCCTCTCCCCGCAGGCGGGCCTCGGCTGCCGGGTCCTGCGGCTCATCCGCCTGCGCCAGCTTCACCTGCCCCATCAGCAAATGAGCTTCTGCGTCCTCCGGCAGCAGCGCTAGCGCTTTCTCGAGCTCGAACGCCGCCAGCTCGAAGCGGCCGAGCTCGATGTTCTGACGCGCGTCGTCCCGCAGCACGGGGCGGATGCGGCGCTCGAAGGTGGTGGAATCGTCTTCGGTCACCTCCGAGCCTTGGCTGGCCTGCGACCGCCGAGCCAAGTGCTCCCTGGCGCTTTCGACCCGCTGGCTGAGCTTCGGATGACTACCGAAGAAGAAGGTCTCGAGATCACCGGTGTCCCCGTGGCCGTCCTGCAGCAGCTCGTAGACGTTCGGAGACTCCCGAAGATCGTAGCCGGCGTTCTCCAGCTTGTCGAAGCTGCCGAAGTCGGCTTCGCGCTCGAGGTCGCGCCCGTAACCGTGGACCGAGGCCAGGAAGGCCAGCTGCAGGCCGAGGCCCACGAGGATCTGTCCCAGCACACCGGTCCGCCACGCTTTGTCCCAGTCGCCTTCCGACAGCGCGTCGGCCTCCTCTTCGGCCAGAATCACCGCAGCGGTCAGTGCCGCGATCGCGAACCCGACCTCACGGTTGCGAGCGCTGCGTTGGTAGCGCACGGTATGGCGGTTCTCGACATGGGTCATCTCGTGGCCGAGCACCGTCGCGAGCTGCGACTCGTTCTCGATCCGCGCCAGAAGGCCTGTGTGCACGTACATCGACCCGTGCGGGTAGGCGAAGGCGTTGAGCGTCGGGTCTTCGATGACGCGCACCTGGTAGCGGATTTGCCGGTTTGCCGCCATGCCCGCCGGATTGAGCTTCGCGACCACGCCCTCGAGGTAGTCCTCGAGCAGCGGATCATCGTAGATCGGCGCCTCGTCGAGCAGCTTTTCCTCTTCGGCGCGAGCATTTCTCCAGAGCTTCGCCTCGTCCTTGAGCGGCTCGAAGCCCGCGCCTGAGCTCGAGATCGGCGGTAGGTGCGTCGTCACGCACGAGAGGACGAAAAGCAACAGCGTGAGAAGGGTGAGAAGCGGCGATCGAGGCCTCAGAGTCACGGTGCACCTCCGGAGAAAGTGAGTCGGAATCCCCAGGAAACCAGATCCGCCGGCAGGCGGTTGCTATTGCGCACCACGGCGAGGCTAGTGGCTTCCTGTGAAGCGGTCCTCTCGGCGCAGCAGCCCGCTGCAGACTGCGCTGCGATTCCGAGATCGAGTGCCAACCCTTGACAGTGCCCCATGACCTGCTAGCTCAGTTCGGATCTTGCTCCGACAGCGCAGCCAATTGCCGTCTGGCCCGTGCCTGCCATCGGGGGTTGTTCTTGAATACTTTGTCGCGTGCCGTGGTCCAAAACCCTCTTTCAGTCTCTGTGTCCTTGGCAACGCTTCTTATTTCCGCCGTGTAGACGTGCGCGCTGAACATTCGCGCAAACTTTTTCTTCCCGGCCTCAGCGGGGAGCAGCAGCCGGAAGTAGTGAGCTTGGGCAGCGTCCGCTTTCTTCATCTTGGTGGACGTGCTCACCAAGTACTCACCCATGAAGGCCATCTCCTGCGGAACCACCCTCGTTTCGGTCTCGGAGATCATCGCAATGGAGAAGAAGGCGCTGTAGTCTATGGTCGTGCCGGACGACATGCCGAAGCTAACGTCGACCCCGCCAACCTTCCCACCGCCAAGAGGTACTCCTACCGCCGGTCCTTTGGTGCTCCCAAGGCCCGCGGCTACCGCCACGTAACGGCCCGGGTCTGCGTTGAGAAGGTAGACCTGTTTTTTGTTGGAGTAGTTCGATGGAATCAGGTCCGTGGCACCGAACGCTTCTTCGCCATCTTCGAGCTTCACAAAGAAAATCTCCACGGCTGGCAGTCCGGGTCCGATCTTGGCCGGAGGTCTGGTCCGGACGGTGACACCTATCGAGCCGCTCATTGGATCCGGCTCGGGTAACGATGGTTTCTCTTTCCTCCCGACTTTCACGAGCTGCCCGGCGAGCGGAGAACCAGACATCGCAACCGAGGCCAGCAGCAACGCAATCACGAAACACCGGAGACGGGGCGTCTTCATCCCGTCCGACCTAGTGTCCTGTCCCAGTGATTCGCTACACAAATCTCGGGCCTTTCTGCACG
>JBHHWO010000289.1:0-2568 GCA_046756565.1 Thermoanaerobaculia bacterium
CGTCGACGCTGTTCATGGCGACGACGCTCATGTTCATCGCCTGCCACGGCGGCGAGAGTCCCACACAGCCGGAAACGCCGGTCGCCGCCGGCACACTCACACAGGCATCGCCGAATTTTCAGACGACCCCGCCGTCGGGAGAGAGTAATGCCCTGGCCACCAGCGACACGCCGGAAGGCTTCTACACGGCGGTCAAGTCTGAGAAATCCTGTTCGCCCGCCAAGGTCCAGGTCTGCCATCTGCCGCCGGGCAACCCTGCGAACATTCAGCAGATCTGCATCTCGGAGAACGCGGTGCCGGCACACCTGGGTCACGGCGACGGCCTGCCCGGCGATCCGGTGCCCGGCGATCCCAGCAAGGTGTTCGATGAGAGCTGTGAGCCGGTGGACGCCACCACGTGTCCATGCTTCACCGCGGGCGATCTCGAAGGTCTCGTCGACGCGTTCGGGTGGCCGCCGACCGTAGCCTGCTTTTCAGTCGAGGAGACCGGCGGCTTTGCGAAAAGCGGGATCGCCTTCAAGGGGGAATTTGGCTTCCACGACGCTTCTTCACGGAGAGACGTCGACAAGTCGGTCTGCGGCTTCTTCACTTCCACGAAGAAGATCAAGCTCGCGATCAGTGTGGACGAAGAAGCCATTTGCCGAGCGTTGATCAACTCCGTTATCGACGCCAATGGCGGCTGCAAGCCCTCCAAGTAGAGCCCTTCCCCTCAGCGCGCCCGGCAAGCAGGGGTTTATGGGTGACCAAGTAGGTGACCGGAATGCTCGTGCGACGCCTAAACCACTGTGAGACAGTGCGTTAGCTGTGTGCTAGGACAGCCTCCGGAGCTGTGGGTCAGAGGTTCGAATCCTCTAGGGCGCGCCACGATTCTGGTCCAACTCCGCCCCTGGGTACAGCCCGTTACCGGTTGCCGACGGCCCCACAGCTGCCGAGCCGCGAGCTCTCGAGCGCGGGGCTAGAAATTCCGGGAGACGCTGCGGGTGAGGGGACTTTCCAGAGGCGCTTCTGTGCTCTGTTTGCGCCCTAACGCCTTGTACCGCGCTCGCAGATTGGTCCTGGCGTGGCCGAGGAGCCGATTGATCGGACTGTCTCTGGCGAGCAAGGCAACCGGTGGTTGGCGCCGGATGCCAAGGCGGCTCTGAAGAGCCCGCAGCCCGCGATGAGTCGGGTCGATTGCCAGCCCTCGGCGAAGGGCCTGCACGGCCATCCGCCGGTCACGGACGAGAAGATATGTGCGAGCCAGATTCAGGTAGTTCACGGGTTGAAACGGCTCGATTTCGACCGCATGCAGACACATCGCCAGACCGTCCTCTTTACGGCCTTCGCAGCGGGCCACGGCATGCCCGAGATACGAGTAGAAGAACCCGGGCAACTGGCCGTTGTCGACCTCTCGATGCTCGAGACGACTCAGCTGGGTCAACCCATCTCGCCACTCCCCTTCCGAGCAAGCGCGGATGCCGAGCGCGAGTGTTTCGTTTGGATCAGATTGCACAGCGGTGCTCTGGGTCTCACTGCTTCCCTTCCGCCAGGGTAGGAGCTGTGAGCCGGCCAGGCTGTTACGCGGTCCACAGTCGCGAAGACTGGCCCGGCGAAGTACCGTCGTTAGGAGCCAGCAGCCGATTGACGCGAGCGCCGAAGCTCTATCGGGTGTCCGGCGGCAACCGATAGGCTGTAGTGGTGAGAGGACCCGGTTGGAAGTGGCCGCATTCTGCGGGGCTGATCGCGTTGGCCGTCACGATAGGCGCCTGCGCCGGCGCCCCGGTACCGGCCGGCCGCGATCTTCCCGCGCCCCCCGAGCTCGAGGTTCGCTACGTCGCGAACGAGGGCTTTCTGGTCGACGGGGCCGGAAAACGCGTCCTGATCGACGGCCTGGTCGGAGAGATCAGCGGCTACGTCGGTTTGCCGGAAGAGATCCGTGGGCCACTCGAGGAGGGGACCGGTGAGTGGCGAGGCGTTGACGTGGCGATCGCGAGTCATCACCATCCGGACCACTTCGATGCCGATTCGGTAGTCCGGTTTCTGGAGGCGAACCCGCAGGCCACGTTCGTCTCGACTCGGCAAGCGGTTGCGCTGGTGGAAAGCGCCGCTCGGGACACGGCTCATCTGCTCGCCCGTGTTCGTGCCGTCCTGCCTGCCGAGGGCGAGGTCGAGCGGATCGAGGTCGAGGGCATCGAGATCGAGCTGTTGAACCTTCATCACGGCCGCCGGTCACCGCCGGTCGAGAATCTCGGCATCGTGGTGTCTGTTGGCGGGCTGCGGTTTCTTCACTTCGGCGACACCGAAGCCAAGATGGAGACCTTCGAGCCGTATCTGGACACTCTTCGAGGCACGGACCTCGCGCTCCTGCCGTTCTGGTTTCTATCGAGCGAGTGGCGGGCGGAGATGGTGCGGGACGAGATTCGGCCCCGCTGGATGGTGGTGGGCCACATGCCGACGCCCGACGCGCCGGCCGGTCGGTTCGCCCGCTGGCGGAGCTACGAGAACCTCGTGAGCGTCATCGAGGCCGCGTTTCCCGCGGCCAGGTTCCCGGGCGAGCCGGGAGAGCGCTACCGGTACCGGCTATAGCTA
>JBHHWO010000290.1:0-2562 GCA_046756565.1 Thermoanaerobaculia bacterium
CTGGGCGCGGCCGAGAACGCCTAGAATCAAGGAGTCAAGTTGGGGGCTCGGGCGAAGAAGAAAGCGACCCTGGACTGTTCGAGTGGTGACTTCGACCAGTGAGCCCTCTGGAGGAATGAAGCGGAGTCTTCGTGGCATGTCACAAGTACAAGACGCCATACCCTGTGGGCTTCTGGCGAAAACGGTGGAACCTTGTCCCCCGGGGGCCGCTGCGTCTACCACGGTCCGTGCCTTCGGCCACCGCGCCCGTCTTGCTCCGCACCGTCACTCCCTGGCCCCGTCCGGGGGGCCCACCCACCCGAGAAGGCCGGCAGCTTCTCGCTTCGCTCGAAACTGCCTCCGATGATCTCGATCGCTTCGGCTGGCTGCGCTCGGCGCCCGCCACCCTCACCCGTCCCCGTCGCCGTGCTCGTGCCTCAGCCCATCGCAAAAGGTAGAATCCCACCGAGGAGTCGCCATGGCCACCGTCGACGTCAACGCCAAAGAACAGATCCGCAAGCTCCTCGAGGAGCAGCCCGACGACAGCTCCTACGACGAGATCTTGCGTGAGCTCGCCTTCCACCGCATGGTCGAACGTGGCCTCGCCGATGCCGACGCGGGACGGACCATCAGTCACGAAGAGATGGGACGCCGCATCGACTCATGGGCCGAGTAAGGTGGACCGAGGAAGCCGCCCGCTGGCTCCGAGATATCCACGACTACATCGCCCAGGACAGCCCTGAATCGGCTCGTCGAGTCGTCCGAGAGATCCACGCTCGCGGTGAATCTTTGGCGGCCTTCTCCGAGCGCGGTTATCGCTACGAGGATCGTCCCGATCGCAACATCCGCATCCTGCTCTGGGGCCACTACCGGATCGCGTATCTCGTCCGCTCGGGAGGCGACGTCGAGATCCTCGGCGTCTTCCACGGCGCGCTCGACATCCGACGCTACCTCGACTCCGGCTGAGGCTTCCTCCTTTAGCCGACCTCCGTGGCGGTAGAATCGAGAGCAGCTAAAGGAAAAATACGCTTGAGCTCGCCTCTCCAAACCTCGTCTGCTAGCGCTGAGATCGCGTCAACGGAAGCCGGTCTCTTGGCGGGGATGTGCGTCGAGGATCTCGATTACATGCATGCCAGGTACTACAGCCCGGGACTGGGGAGATTCCTGTCGGTGGATCCAGGGAACGACAGCTCGAGGAAGCACCCTCAGTCTTGGAACCGGTATGCATACGCGAGAAACAACCCGCTCAAGTACGTGGATCGGGACGGCAAGGCGATCGACACCGCGCTAGACGTCGGCTTTGTCCTGTTCGACATCGGTGACATCGCCGTCACCGCGTTGAAGGGCGAGGAAGTGACCTCCACGCAGAAGACCGCCCTGGCGGCCGACCTGCTTGGTGCGGCGGTGCCGTTCGCCACCGGTGCCGGGCTTGCGACGCGCTTGGCTCCGAAGCTGGCCACGAGGTCTGGAGTGGTCGGAAAGGTCGGTGGGTTTCTCCTGCGGCGAGCAGCCAGAAGCGGTTTCCTCGGACAAGGCGTGCGGAAAGTCGGAGTGTTTAGGAGTGGAAGGCTTCGAGGCTTCACGAAATTCAACTCGGAGCTTCGAGGAGGGACCAAGGCGGCAGAGGATCTCTTCAAGGGGCTGACGGGGAAGGCGCCCGAGGGCAAGCTGCAACGAGTCGTCTTAGACGATCAAGGCCTTGAGGTCGTTTTCCGAGAGACGAGCACGACGGGAACGGCGAAGGTCGAGATCATCAATCTCGTGGAAGAGACGCGCGAGAAGATCACCTTCCTACCGGAGTAGCGATGACGGATGTAGACCGTGGCTGGATTCGCAGCCTGCTTCAGCGATGGCAGGGGGGCGACGTCGACAAGAGGCTCGTGCACGAGGAAGCAGAAGCCGTGTGGGACGGTTTCAAGGAGTGGCCTAACTACCCTCAGGAAGACCCTCGGTCCATCCCGTTGGAGATCCTCTCCAACCTAGAGGCACTCAACCACCAGCTGATCACACCGGAGGACATTCCGGCGATCCTCGAGTTTCTCGATACCCCGCGAGGTAGCGAACTCGACGGCTGGAAGAGGTGGCAGCGCTACTGGGACGAGCTCGACATGGATGAGCGGATCGAGAGCCTCAAGGACGACTCCTACTACTCCGCGTATCCAATCCCGCGCAAGTCTCCGGAGCCACACGAGGTCTCGTAGGTCGGGAAGGGAGTCCGGCCGGCGGGCCGGTCTCCCGGCTCTTACCCCGCCGCTGCGCTGTGCGAATCAGCGGCCGAGGCGAGTGAATTGATGAGCCGTATGACGGCTCTCTGATCGCGCTCGGGGAGCTCGCCGACTCTCTGGAACTTCTTCCACAGGCGTCGCAGCTCGGCGTCGTGCTCGCGGGGGTCGGGCTTTCGGTCCTTGACGCCGAGGAGCTCGTCGGTCGAGACGTGGAGCGCTTGAGCCAGGGCGATGACCGCCGGGGCGGGTGGGTAGCTGACCGAGGTTCCACCCTTTTCGCAGAACATTGGGCGGGTGGGTAGCTGACCGAGGTTCCACCCTTTTCGCAGAACATTCGTAGTGTTCTCTCCCCGAGCCG
>JBHHWO010000291.1:0-2554 GCA_046756565.1 Thermoanaerobaculia bacterium
GAGCGTCATTGCCGCTCTCGACAGAGATCAGCTCGTAGTCCTCGTCCATGAAGGTCAACTCCACGACCTTCCGGATAGTCACACTGTCGTCCGCCAGCAGAATGGTCTTGGTCATCGTTCCTCCCCCGACTTCGTCGCCGCGGCACTCAGTTCCGGCTGCATGCGATCGGCATCTCCGGTCGATAAGCGGTCGTTCAGGTAAGCGACCACGTCGGCGGTCACAGTTCCAGGCAGAAAGATCTCGTCGATGCCGGCGTTCTTCAAAGGTTCGATGTCCTGATCCGGAATGATGCCTCCGGCGAAGACGAGAATGTCGGCGGCGTCTTGATCGCCGAGCAGGCTCATGATCTCGGGCAGGAGAACATTGTGGGCTCCCGACAGGATCGATAGTCCCACCGCGCTGACATCTTCTTGAATGGCCGCGGAGACGATTTGCTCGGGGGTCTGGCGGAGACCCGCGTAGATTACCTCGAAGCCGGCGTCCCGGAGAGCTCGAGCAATGACCTTGGCGCCCCGGTCATGCCCGTCGAGGCCGGGTTTCGCGATCAAGATCCGTGCAGAACCCTGCTTCATTTCAAGCAAATGTTACCAAAGCCGCGCGGGTCTCGCTGGCGCTTCCGGCTAGCCCGAAGACGCCCGCCGACGGGCTAGAAGACCGCCGGTTCCTCGTAGGTCCCGAATACGTCCCGAAGCGCGTCGCTGATCTCGCCGACCGTGCAATAGGCCTTCACGCAATCGAGGATCAGCGGCATGGTGTTGGTTTCTCCGGCCGCACCCGATCTGAGCGCGTCGAGCGTCCGCTCGACCGCTCCCGCGTCGCGGGAGCTCTTGACCTCTTCCATGCCGGCGATCTGACGATCGGCCAGATCGTCCGGGATGTACAGGGTCTCGATCGGCTCCTCCTGCTCGAGAACGTGCTGGTTGACGCCCACGATGAGCTTGTCCTTGTCCTCGATAGCCCGCTGGTACTGGAACGCCGCGTCCATGATCTCGCGCTGCGGGAATCCCGCCTCGACGGCTTCGACCATACCGCCGAACTCGTCGATGCGCCGGAAGTAGTCGAAGGCGCCGTCGACCATGCGCCGGGTCAACTCTTCGACCAGATACGAGCCTCCCAGCGGATCAATCGAGTTGATGACCCCCGACTCGTGGGCGATGATCTGCTGGGTTCTCAGCGCGATACGAGCGTTCTCCTCGGTCGGCAGCGCGAGAGTCTCGTCCAGGGCGTTGGTATGGAGAGACTGGGTGCCTCCCATGACCGCAGCGAGCGCCTGGATGGTAGTGCGCACGACGTTGTTGTAGGGCTGCTGTGCGGTCAGGGAGCAACCGGCCGTCTGGGTGTGGAAGCGTAGCGTCCACGACCTGGGATTCTTGGCGCCGTAGCGCTCACGCATCACCGTCGCCCAGATCCGCCGGGCGGCGCGATACTTTGCTACCTCCTCGAGGAAGTCGTTGTGGCTGTTGAAGAAGAACGACAGCCGCGGCGCGAAGTCATCCACGTCCAGTCCTGCCCGGATGCCGTACTCCACGTACTCCATCCCGTCCCGCAGGGTGAACGCCAGCTCCTGCAACGCCGTCGAGCCCGCCTCTCGGATGTGGTACCCCGAGATCGAGATGGTGTTCCAGCGGGGCACGTGCTCACCGGCAAAGGCGAACTGATCGGTGATCAACCGCATCGACGGTCTCGGCGGGTAGATGTACTCCTTCTGGGCGATGTACTCCTTGAGGATGTCGTTCTGAAGCGTCCCGCTGACGTTCCTGGCAATATTGACGCCCTGCTTCCCGGCGACGGCGAGGTACATGGCGAACAGGATCGGCGCTGTCGAATTGATGGTCATCGAAGTCGAGACCTGGTCCAGCGGAATCCCGTCGAACAGCGTCTCCATGTCGGCCAGGCTGTCAACAGCCACCCCACACTTGCCCACCTCGCCCCGCGCCAGCATGTGATCCGAGTCGTAGCCGTAGAGCGTCGGTAGGTGAAATGCCACCGAGAGGCCGGTCTGACCGTGGTCCAGAAGGTACTTGAACCGAGCGTTGGTGTCGGCGGCCGAGCCGAAGCCTGCAAACTGCCGCATGGTCCAGAGCTTGCCGCGGTACCCGGTGGGATGGATGCCCCGGGTGTACGGGAACTCACCGGGCACGCCGATCTCGGCCACCGGGTCGATGTCGCCGATCTGCTCCGCCGTCACCAGATGCGGGACCTCCATGCTGGAGACGGTTGTGAAGTCTCTTTTCCAGTACGGCCGCTTGGCAGCAATGGCGGTCTCCGAGCGCTCCCAGCGGATCCTGGCCTCGGCCATGGTCTCGAGTGTGTCTTCGGCGTATGCGCTCGGCTTGGATGGTGCGCCGACCGGCGGGTCTTTGATGGTCATACAGTCTCCTTGTGCCGGCTCGCTCGGGTGCATCCGACCGGCTCGAGTATATCGAGACGGCGGCCCACCCCCTTCCTCAGTGACTCGTCTCGCCCTCCGCGCGTCGGCGGCGATCGCCAGGCAATCCTCCAGGGGACGGGTCGGGCTAGAAGGCCCACGACGGCACGGGCCCGCGCCGGCGC
>JBHHWO010000292.1:0-2387 GCA_046756565.1 Thermoanaerobaculia bacterium
GTGGGCGCTGACGGAAGTTCGGCTGTTCCTCGCTGGCGTTGCCCGGGGGCTCTAGCTAGAAGGCGATGCCGGAGGCCTCGCACAGCGCCTTGACGAAGGCTGCGCCGGTGCGGCACAAGCCGGTGTAACGCTTCAGAAAATCGCTGGAGGCGACGTCTTTCTGGCTAAGACTGTGGACCCCGATGAAGTCCTTGCGCCTGAGGTCCTCGATCAGCGGATGTTCCGGGTCGAACCCGCGAGGCGGTCGCTTGAGGCTATCGCCCTGGAGCTCGAAGGTGTCACGAAAGCGCTTCGCGCTCATGATCCTCTTCCAGCGTGATGTGTTCTCGACCAGGAACTCACGGATGTTCTTGGTGGTTTCGCCGTCCGGGTGCCAGATGCCGACCGCGCCGAAGCAGCGGCCGGGCTCGATGTGGAGATAGAAACCGGGAGCATGCGCGTCCTTGCCCTGCTTGTGGCGGAACTGAATTCCGGTATGGGTTTTGTACGGGCTCTTGTCCTTGGAGAACCGAACGTCGCGGTGGATTCGGAAGAGCGAGCCACCGACCTTGCGCGGATCCGCCCGGAAATGCGGGCTGATCTTGCGAAGCTGGGGCCCGAAGTCGCTGATGAAGGCCTGCGCCGGCTCGCGCACGTCGTTTTCATAGCGGTCCTTGTTGGCCTGGAACCAATCGCGATCGTTGTTGGCAGCCAGCTCTTTGAGGAACTTGAAGAGTTTCGGCGAAAAGTGGGCTTGCGGCATGTCGGTCCTCCTTCCGGGGTCGCGATTGTGGCATAGAGCCGGCTGTGGATACCCGCTCGTCGGCGGCCCTGCACGCGTCGCTGGCGATCCGCAGCCTAGTCTGAGGCGTCGCGTCCCTCGCCCGGCCGTCTCGCTCCGCACTCGGCGGAGTCGATCCGCCCAGGCCTCATTCGTCGCGGCCTCGGACGGCGACACCGAACTCGCTTATCGCTCGACCCTGCGGGTGGGTGCTCGCCGTGAAAGGCACCTCGGCCGCTTCTCACTCAGCCCGGCGGATACCTCGCCTCCGACCTCGAATCACTCCGCTCGCCGACGACCTCGGGACGCTGGCGGCCGAAGCTGCGATGTATCGGGGCACGCCAGGCCTCGATCGCGCACCAAGACCGAAACTCGAGCCACATTCCGCGCCGCTGGTCCAATCAAATGTTCGAGGTGAGGTCTCGCCGCCGAATTCGTTTCGGCGCCTTCTCAGCGCCTCGCTCCTGGCCGGCAGAGATGCCGGTGAGGCGCCGCCCGGGCCTCGTCGTCGTCTTCGCGGAACCATGTGAGGCGGTGCTTCGTCGGTCGGATTGACCGGCACGGTGAGTGGAATTGAGGAGAGGAAGAACCGCGCGGTACACCTCATCGGTGGAACGGTTCTGTGCCTGAAAGGCCGGCCGCGTGCCTCTTGCGAGCGAGGTCCGCCGAGCGAGAAGAGTGCACCGGCGGCCCACTGTCGGTCCGGACGATCCAAGAGACCCGCTTGAGGACTAGCGGGAGACACCCGAAGGCTCGCCAGACCGCACCGACAGAAGCGTGGAGCGGGGCGACAAGCGAGCCCATCAAGCGGCACCGCTTCTTGAGCTACGCCCCCCTCCCTGCACTAACATGCCGCCGTGCCTCCACGCTCAAGAACGGTCTACGTCGACTTCGACGATGTCCTCTGTGCCACGGCGCGCGGGTTTCTGGTCGTTCTACAGCGCGAGTTCGGAAAGGATGTCCGGTTCGAGGAGATCGTCGACTTCGATCTCGGGCGCAGCTTCGACCTGCCCCCCGATCAACTTCAGCGGTTCATGGAACTGGCACACGAGGACGATGTCCTGGCGGGCTTCCAGCCGCTGGAGGACGCCCTGGAGACGATCGCCGGCTGGAAGAGCGCGGGATTCGAAATCGAGGTGGTCACCGGACGTCCCCCGGAAACCAGAGAGGCATCGGAACGTTGGCTCGAGAAGCATGACGTGGGCTGCGACGACCTGATCTTCGTCGACAAGTATGGTCACGCTCCCGGCGGCGTGCCGTTGGAGGAGATCCTCGATAGAGACTATGCCTGGGTGGTCGAGGACTCGTTCAACATGGCGGTTCGACTGGCGACTGCGGGTCACAGTGTTCGACTCCTCGATCGGCCTTGGAATCGATTCCCACTCGCCTCGAACCTTGACCTGGTTCGGTGCTCCGGCTGGCCGGCAGTTCGAGAGTCGGTTCGGGTCGCGACCTAGGCGCCTCCGTTTCTGGCAATCGGTTTGCGGAGGAGGTGCGACGCATGCGAGTCACGAATCCTTCGAGGGTCGTCAGGAGGCCAAGGCCCGGGTGTGGAGCGAGGGGACGGCGAGGCCCTAGTGTCCCGTGCGGCAAGTTCCTTTACATTCGAGCGGTGCTGCATTCCGCT
>JBHHWO010000293.1:0-2356 GCA_046756565.1 Thermoanaerobaculia bacterium
AGTCGGAGGTCGTCTCCTCGATCTGGTTGCGGATCTGCTTGACCCGGCCGGCGATCGCGTCGCGACGAGCCGTGTCCTCGGAGTCCGTGACCAGGGTGGTCTCGTCCTTGGTGATCACGACCTTCTTGGCGTCGCCCAGATCGTCCCACTGGACGTTCTCGAGCTTGATGCCGAGGTCCTCGGTGATCACCCGGCCACCGGACAGAATCGCGATGTCCTCGAGCATGGCCTTGCGGCGGTCGCCGAAGCCTGGCGCCTTGACGGCAGCCACATTGAGCGTGCCGCGCAGCTTGTTCACCACGAGCGTCGCCAGGGCCTCACCCTCGACGTCCTCGGCGATGATCAAGAGGGGCTTGCCCTGCTTGGCGGTCTGCTCGAGAACCGGCAGAAGATCCTTCATCGAGCTGATCTTCTTCTCATGGAGCAGGATCTTGGCGTCCTCGAGGACCGCCTCCATCCGCTCGGCGTCGGAGACGAAGTAGGGCGAAAGATAGCCGCGATCGAACTGCATGCCCTCGACGACCTCGAGCATGGTGTCCATGCCGCGAGCCTCTTCGACGGTGATGACGCCGTCCTTGCCGACCTTCTCCATCGCCTCGGCGATGATGCCGCCGATCTCGGCGTCGTTGTTGGCCGAAATGGTGCCGACGTGGGCGATCTCGGCTCCGGACACCGGCTTCGACATGTCGTCGATCTTCTTGACGGCCGCTTCGATCGCCGCCTCGATGCCGCGCTTGAGCTCCATCGGGTTGGCGCCCGCGGTGACGTTCTTCGAGCCCTCACGGAAGATCGCCTGGGCAAGAACGGTCGCCGTGGTGGTGCCGTCACCGGCCACATCGGATGTCTTCGAGGCGACCTCGCGTACCATCTGGGCACCCATGTTCTCCAGCGGATCGCTGAGCTCGATCTCCTTGGCGACGGTGACGCCGTCCTTCGTGATCGACGGCGAGCCGAATTTCTTTTCGATAACGACGTTGCGCCCCTTGGGACCAAGGGTCACGCGGACGGCGTCGGCCAGCTTGTTGACGCCGGTGAGGATCGCGCGGCGCGCGTCCTCGGAATAAGTGATCTGCTTTGCCATTCTTGAATCTATCCTCCTGGGATTTCAGTAGTAGATGCGCTCTAGCCGACAACCGCGAGAATCTCGTCCTCGCGCAGGATCACGTAATCCTCGTCATCGATCTTGATCTCGGAGCCTGAGTACTTGCCGATCAGGATGCGGTCGCCTTCCTTGACGTCCATTGCCTGCCGGTCGCCGCCGTCTCCGACCTTGCCGGGACCCACGGCCACGACCTCGGCCTCCTGGGGCTTTTCCTTGGCGGTGTCGGGAATGATGATCCCTCCGCGCACCTGCTCTTCTTGCGTCTCGAGTCGCTTGACCAGAACCCGGTCATGCAACGGACGAATATTCACTGCCATCGAGAACTCCTCCTCATGGGTTTGCGGGCCGTAGCCCGTTTGCTTTGAGTAAGTTACAGATGATTGGAACGATTACCTGTTAGCACTCGGTCCAAGTGAGTGCTAATTGTACGCACGGCACGGGTCAGCGTCAAGCAGGGGGACACGAGTTCCAGCTCGGACGAGCTCGCCCGGCGGGAAACCCGATAACAGCCTGTGGCGCTAGGCGATCCTAGGACTCAGCCAACCAGAAGTGATAAAAGTAGCGGGTTTCGTCAACCGAAAAACCGCATTTCTTGTAGAGATTGCAGGCCGGAATGTTTTTACCCTGCGTCACGACTTGCCCGCTGGCATATCCTCGCTCCAAAAACCAAAGTTGCGCGGCGCGGACGAGTGTTTGACCGTACTTCCTTCCCCGGCAATCGGAGGCCACGGCTACCAAGCCGATGTCCCCGCGGCCGCTCTTGTCGCCCAGTGTGATCATTCCGACAACCCGATCCCTCTCTCGAATCACCAACACCTCGCGGGCGATCTCCTTGCGAAGAGATCTCCTGATCCAGGCCCTGTACAGGGCTTCGAATCTTTCTCTCGGAATGTTCGGATCGACGGCGAACCGCGAGTACCGGCCGGCTTCGAGGGCCAGATACTCCAGATCCGTGAGCGACATCGGTGGCGAGTATCTCTCGACAATTCGTCGCGGCTTCAGAACTGAGAGCTCCAGGCTTCCAAGATTCACAGCGAATGTGGTCTTGACATCGACCAGATGGCCGTGCAGCCGTCTGGCCACGATGCTCCTCAACTCCCGTCCCGCGGGCCAATACACCAAGCTCACACCGGTCCCCCGCAGCTCGACGAGAAGATCCCTCAGCGTCTCCTCGCCGAGGCTCGGCTGAGTAACCCGAGACACCTTGATACCGAAAAACTCGGAATCCCAATCGAGTATCCGATACTTCTTCCG
>JBHHWO010000294.1:0-2356 GCA_046756565.1 Thermoanaerobaculia bacterium
CGGCCGCCGTCCGGCACGAGTAGCCTTCCGAGGCGAGCAGGGTCGCGAGGTCCTCCCTGAAGAGGTCCTCGTCGTCGACGATCAGAACGCCCAGACTCATGTGACGCCAGGGCCCACCGTGTCCTCCGTCTCCTGGGGCAGCACCACCACGAAGGTGGAACCGGAACCCTCGCTGCTCTCGACTTCGATCCTGCCGCCGTGAGCGTTGACCAGGCTGTAACAAATCGAGAGGCCCAATCCGGTGCCTGTTTCCTTGGTCGTGAAGAACGGCTCGAACAGGCGCTCTCGAGCCTCTTCAGAAAGCCCGTCTCCATGGTCGGTCACCAAAAGCCGGACTTCACCGTTGTCGGTTTCGGTCCGCACGCTGACTTCACTTCCATCCGAGCTCGCCTCGACGGCGTTCAGCAGCAGGTTGAAAACGACCTGGGTGATCTGGTCGCGCACGCCTCGAACGCGGGGCGAGGGCTCGACGAGCTCGGTCTCGAGGCAGACCTGCTTCGCTCGTCGATCGAGACGCACGACCTCGAGCATCTCCTGGACGACTCCGTTGACGTCCCAGACCGACCACTCCTGCTCCTGATGGCGGCTAAAGAGCGAGATGCCGTGGACGATCCGGCGGATCCTCTCGATCTGTCCTCGCAAGAGCCCTACGCTCTCCTTGACGTATTCGGGCTCCGGTCGGCGCTCGAGAAGCGTCAACCGTGTCGCCAGGGACGAAAGGGGATTCCCGATCTCATGAGCGACGCCCGCGGCCATCTGCCCGAGCGCCGAGAGCTTGCCATGATGCAGGGCCTCGGCCTCGAGAGCCTTCCGATCGGTGATGTCCTCGATCAGCTCGACGACCTGGAGAGTCCGGCCCTGGTCGTCGAGAACCGGGGAGGTCGCATGCCGGAAGTACCGCCGGCCTCCGAAGCGTGAACGCACCGAGCGTTTACTTTCGCCGGATCTGCCGGTCGCGAGTGTCTGTTCGGCGATGCACTCCGAGCAGCCGTTCGGCGCGCCGTAGAGCGGGCAGCTGTCGAGGATCTCACCGCCCGCTTCCCGCAGCCAGGACTTCGCGCGTCGGGATGCCCAGGGGATGGTGAGACCCGGCGCGACGAGCATCATCCCGACACCGGTCGATTCGACTACCCTCTCGAGACGCTGGTGCTCCAGCATCAGTGTTTTCCCGGCGTCTTCGAGCTGGGATTCCCTCCGCCTGAGCCTCTCGGCGATCAGGCTGGTCAGATAGACGCTCAGGAGCAGCAGCGCCAGGAACGGAACCAGCCTTCCCAGGACGAAGACCGTGTTGTGCGCGGCGTGCTGGACCTCCCCGTCTCCGTGAGAGTGACCACCGGCAGCCTCCTCCACGTGCGGGAACAGCTCGTTCGTGAAGTGCGGGAGCACGTGAACGTACTCGCCCAGCGCCATGATCAGAAACAGGCCAGCCGCGGCGCAGGTAAGCATGAAGGCTTTGCGGCGAGGCAGCAGGATGCCCGCGATGATCGCGTGAAAGATGAAGGCGAAATAGACCGGATTCTCGATGCCTCCCGAGGCATTGAGAAACCCGGTCAAGACGACCAAGTCGACGGCACCCTGCACCAGGATCTGGCGCTCGAAGCCGGAGCCTGAATGCGCCCATCGCGAAAAGACCACGTTTGCGACGACGAGCACCAACCACCACGCGATCAAGATCGGGAAGACGACCGAAGGCAGGAAGCCGCTGACCGGCACCGACCAGAGGATCAGTCCCAGCGACACGACGATCGCGATCCAGCGCATGTGCACGAACCAGCGCGCATGCTGGCGCTGCTCCTCCTCCCGATCGAGCAACACCGCGAGATCCGACGAGGACCGGCCGGCCGGGTAGACCCGCATCGACTGGCGCATGAGAAGCCAGGCACCGAAGCCCGTAGCCAGTAGAACGAGACCAACTCCCGCCGATTCCGACAGCCGCTCGGCGAGGCCTCCCGAGAGCAGGGTTACTCCCAGGGCCACAATAATGGCTGGGGAGAACAACGTGAGCCGCTCGGTACCCGCCTGCTTCATTCTCGAACCGGGCGCAGTGTACCGCCGATCGCCCGGAGCCGTTGCCATCCGGTTCCCGCTCGTTGGCCTCGAGCATCGCCGACATGTCATGGCCACCGTGGCCGCCCTGCCTGGTGGCCGCAGGATGTGAAGAGTGGTCTCCATCGGTCATGGCTCGCTCCCCCTTGGACCGGTTCCTCGGTATCAATCGTCCGCCGAAGGCTACCGTATGATCCCAACGTTGCGCGCGTGCCCCGGCACCGCGAGTTCGACGGGAGGTCTTTCGCAGGCGCCGTCGAACGGCCGAATTAGGCGCCGGCGTCGAGCCGAACCGGCTCCCGACGTACCC
>JBHHWO010000295.1:0-2352 GCA_046756565.1 Thermoanaerobaculia bacterium
TGAAGCCGCCGTCGGTCACGAGCACGTGGACGTGCGGGTGGAAATTCAAAAGCTCCTCGGTCATTCCGGCCGCGAAGTAATCGTCGTCGGTCGAGCCCAGATTCTCGAACGGGATGACGACGAGCCGCGGGCGGCCGCTCTGGAGCGAAGCGCTGCGCTCGGCGGACGCGCGGTCCGTTGCTTCGTCTGTGCCCGAACCGCCACCAGCCACAAACCACCAGCCGAGAGCGACCGCCGCTACAGCGGCCACTGCCGCCACCGGCCAGAGCCTCTTCTTGCCGATCGTGAAGGTGACCGAGTCGGGCCGCGGCGGGACCTCTCTTGAAGGCGGCTCGGCAGCCGACGGGCTCCGCTCGGACGGAGGTGCCTGCCGCGCCGTGCCTCGGGCAAGCCTGGCCTCATCGTGCAGGGTCTCGAGCTCGTGGTGGAGGTTCTTCGCCGACTGGTAGCGAAGATCGGGGTCCTTTTCGAGACAACGGCGCACGATTCGCCCCAGGTGATTCGGCACATCGGCCTTGATCGCGCTCACCAGAGGCGGCTGGTCCTTCAAGACAGCCGAGATCACCGAAGCGGCGTTATCGCCCTGGAACGGCCGCTTCCCGCAAGCCATCTCGTAGAGCAGAATCCCGAGCGAGAAGATGTCCGACCGGTGATCCACCGCCTGAGCCTGAACCTGCTCTGGCGACATGTAGGGCACGGTTCCCAGGACCATCCCGCCTGCGTCATGAGCTGGGTCCCCTCGCTGGCGCTGATCTCGTAGTGGGAGAGGGAGCGGCCGATCATGGTTCGAGCTTCGAGCAAGCGACTGAAGCCAACGGACTAGGCCGTCGCAGCTGCCGGAAACGCTCATTCTAACCGAGCGTGCAGCGACTCCGAGGAAGCCTTGTCTAAACTCCGGACTCGGCTCAAGCGCATGGGAATCGAACCCACCGATCCCGTGGCATCCCACGCGACCCGGACGGTTTTGAAGACCGGGGTCGCCGGAGAAGCGGGCCTCGCGATTTGTACCTGTCCCCCTTCCCCATTCCCCAAATGGCGGGATTTTGTTTCTTTCGCGTTTCTCCTAGTAGATAGCCGAAAACTCGCGCGAGAGGCGCCCACCGGCACCCAGCGCGTTCTTTCGGAAGAGGAGAGAACATGCGGAAAAGACAGGACGGGAACTCATGCTTGTGAAACGGAAAGCTACCTGCCGTGCAACGTTTCTCGTGCTCGGCCTTTTGACGGCCCTGCCATCGGCGCACGGCCAGGTGGCGGCGGCAGCCGGCCGGCTGCGCCCGGTAACCGTCTCCCCGGGAAGCCCGACCACAGCCGCTCCCATTGCGGACCGCTCTCCCACCTTTCTGTGGGGAGCGGTCGACGACGCTCTGCTCTACGAGCTCGTCGTCTTCCGCGTACCCGAAGAGTCCGCGGTGGACACCGATCAGGCCCCGGTTCTCCGCCTCGAGCTTCCGGGCTCCGCTCTCGGCTTCACGCCCTCCCTCGACCAGGGTCTCCAGCCGGGCGCCGCCTACGCCTGGATGCTCCGAGCGGAGACCGCGGAGGGCTCGACGGAGTGGTCCGAGCCGGCATTCTTCCGCGTCGCCGACGTGCCGACTGCCCTCGAAGTCGAACAGGCGCTCGAAGTCCTCCGCGGCTATGTCGGCACCATGGCTGTGCGGGGCATCGGAGACCAGCCCGATGGGGGCTCCGAGCCGGATGCCGTTCCCACCAGCGCCAAGGGCGCCGAAGTCACCGAGCTCGACCCTCCCACGCCTGCGCTCGTCAGCACGCCGGACATCGCAGGAATCGTCGCCGACCCGGCGGACACCACCGGCGTCGTCTTCGGCGTTCAGGGCATCTCCAACAGCACCGGCGACGGCTCCTCCGGCATCGCCGGTCAGTCGATCGCCGTCAGCGGCAACGTCTTCGGCATCCAGGGCCAGGCCGCGAGTGCGGAGGGCGCTGGCGGGGTCTTCGACAACACCGCCGGTGGCGACATTCTGCGGGGTTTCGCGAGCGCGACCGAGGTCTTCACCGTCGAAGGCAGCGGCAACGTAGCCGCCACCTCGTTCTCGGGCGACGGCGCCAACCTCACCAACGTCCCAGCGGCCACGGCCACCCAGCTGGCGGCAGACGGCACCGACTGCGCGGCCGGTGAGGCCGCACTGGGCGTCGACCAGCTCGGCAACTCGCAAGGCTGTCACGACGTTGCCACCCAGGCGGAACTCGACAGCGTGGTCCTCGTCAATGACGGCGCCTTCGTCAACGTCTCCGGCGACACCATGACCGGCCACTTGGACTTGGGCGGAAACACTCTCCAGCAGGGAGGCGATCTCCTCCTCCACACGACCGGCACCGAGAACACCGGCGTCG
>JBHHWO010000296.1:0-2340 GCA_046756565.1 Thermoanaerobaculia bacterium
TTCAAGGCCCCGAAGCGGTACCGGAAGCTCCGCGAGTGGGCTCGCGTCTACCAGGCCTTGACCGTCGATGTGGCGCGGGTCAAGAACCGACTCAAGAGCCAGTTCTTGCGGCGCGGTGTGCGCTGTACGGGGACGACCGTCTACGACCCGAAGCGGCGCGACGATTGGCTCCGCCAGCTGCCGCCGGCGATGCGGCCCACAGCCGAGCTCATCGGCGTCGAGCTCGACGGCCTGACCGCGATCAAGGCCGAAGCCGAGGAGGCTCTCCTCAAAGAGTCGCACCGGCACCGGATCTCGAAGATCCTCGAGACGGCTCCGGGTCTCGGTCCTATCCGAACCGCGCTGGTGATCGCGACCGTGATCACTCCGCACCGGTTCCGCTCGAAGCGCCAGTTCTGGAGCTACTGCGGCTTTGCCGTCGTCACTCGCTCCTCGGCCGACTGGATCCCGACCCAAGGCGGCTGGGTCAAGGCCCAGGCGACCCGCACGCGGGGCTTGAACCGCAACCACAACCCGACGCTCAAGGGGATCTTCAAGAGCGCCGCCGTCGCCGCCGCGCATCAGACCAAGACCGGTCACCCGATGAAGGTCGCCTACGAACGGCTCTGCGACTCCGGGGTCCGGCCGCCGCTGGCGCGGCTCACCATCGCCAGAAAGATCGCTGCAACCGTCCTCGCCATGTGGAAGAGGGAGGAGGTCTATCGAGCCGTGAGCTAGAGGCCTTTCCGACCCGGAACGGACAGTGGCTCGACCCGCGGCTCCCGGCACCGAGGTCGTGGCACCAGACGACTCACCGGCAACAGGTTTCGAGGGACAGCATCAGCGCATTGCGTGGTCCGGGACCCCGAGTCCAAGGCACCCTAGCGAGACTATGCACCCTCACCGAACCGAACGAAGTGATGGCCCACGAGGCCCGGATGCAAGCATGGTTCACCTGCTACGACGCCAGAACGAAACGCGCTTCCAAACCGGCGAGGCGATGGAGCCTGCCCCGGCCCCCAACCCGAGATCTCGATAACCGCCACGGTCCGTCTCCCACCGAGACGCTCGAAGTGCTGACCCTCGAGCGAACAGGATGGGTGTGGACAGCACTTCGCTTCCCATGCAAGCAATGCGATGTACGTGCACGGCTCTGCCGTGCACCTCATCGCAGCTCGCCTTTTCGCGACCCTCTGGGCGCTCAAAGGCCTAGCCGAACTCGGCGGCCTCCGATCCAGCGTGCTCGTCGACGATCTGCTCCAGCCTGTCCGCCCACCGCGTTAGGGCTCGCCGCTTGTCGATGTCGTAGCTAGCGCGATCGTACGTGGCGGTGACGCCGCGCTCCGCGTGATTGAGGATCTTGGCCACGGTCAGGCGATGGATCCCCATGCTGGTCATGTGGGTGGCGGCTGTGCGCCGGAGGTCGTGCGGGGTGAAGCGATCGAGGCCGGTCCAGGAGAGCAGGCGCGCGTTGGCCTTGGTGGTGGTGTAGAGCGGGATATCGCGCTTCTTCTTCCAGCTCGCGAGGACCCACTCCTCGTAGTACTCCTCTTCCGTCTCGAAGAGGTCGAACGGCAGGCCCGCCGAGTGGTTCAGCAGCATGCGGATCGTGACCTCGCGGAAGGCCGGGTGCATGGCCTCAGCGAGGTCAGGGAAAACGGCCTCAAGCTTCGAGTCGAAGGCGACCTTTTCTCGCTCGACCAGGCGCGCCAGCAACGTGGCGGTCATCGCCTTGCCGTTCGAAGCCAGCTCCCAGAGATCCTCCGGCGTTGCCGCCTGCTCCACGGCGAGAGATCGCCGGCCGGCGACGGCCAGCGCACGGATCTCGCCGTCTTCGAGGACCAGGGTCCCCAACGCGGGAATCCCGTTGCTCTCGCGCGCTTCGGCGACCGCGCGCTCGAGGCGGCTCTGCTCAGGGCCCGTGGCCGAGCCGACGTATGGCATGCTAAGAACCGCGGTCGCCGACCAGAACAGGATCTTGTACCAGCCACAGCCGAACCAAGATGGGAACTCAGGCCGTCTCGGTCTAGAAGAGTCTCTGCAGCGCATTTTTCTGCACCTTCGAGCAAAAGGACCATTGGTTTCTGCGCTGGCCAACCTCGGCCCAACTCAGGTCGGGACCTTTCATTGGGGCAGTAACGACCAGGGCCACGTTCACCGAACCCCTCAGTGCCTCAGGTTCTCCCCATGAGTTCTCGCACCGTGGCTCCAAACCAGTCAAAGGGCGTAGGCATCGATTGAACTTACCAGCCGAAGTCAACCGACGGCTTGAAGAAATGTGCTCGACTCTGCCGCGATTCCTTGATCGAGTCCCAACGTGACAGTGCCGCGTGGTTTACGAGTTCGGCGCCTCAACTTGAC
>JBHHWO010000297.1:0-2322 GCA_046756565.1 Thermoanaerobaculia bacterium
GCTAGGGCTCGGTGCAGACGTTGACGTCGGCATCGAAGCCGAATTCGGTGCCGACGTCCTTGGTACACACCAGGTTGCCGAAGCAGTCACTGTCCTTCTTGCAGTTGCCCTGACCTTCGCCGCAGGGACCGCATCTGGAACAGAAGCTGCGTGCCCCGGGGACCTTCTTGTCGCACGCTGCCGTCCAGAAATCCGGGTCGTAGATCTGGCGGGCCGCAAGCACGTCGTCGTCTCGGATCTCGGGACCGATCGCATCTCCCACCGTCGCGCGCATGAGCGCTTCGCTGAGAAAGTCGCTCTTGGAGCACTTCGGGCTGTCGGAGTCGCCGCAAGCGTGGCCGATGCCGAGCGTATGACCGAGCTCGTGGGCATAGATCTGACCCAGGATCTTCGCGCTGCCGTTGATGAAGCAGCCGACCCCGTCATTGACGATGATCTCGCCCTCGCGGGCGGTCAGGGCGGACAGGCCCTTCCAATCGGTGAAGAAGAAGTCGGTGCTGGATAGACCGCCGATCGCCAGAATCCCTCCGGCGGGGCACTCGAACTCCTCGCCGATCGTGTTGTTGAAATCCTCGAAGAGAATCGTGTTCTTCGCGTCCGAAACGCCGAAGCCGGTGGTCGATCCCGTCGTGCCGGCATCGGTCAGCTTGATCGGCACTCCCGAGAACTTCTTCTTCCACGCCTTGCGAGCCTTCCTGAACTCCTTCTTGCCGCCTGCCGAGAAGCCCGGCTGGCCGTCGCTGTGGCGATGCCACTTGACCTTGCCGCCGTCGTCGAAGTCGGTCCAGCGCAGGACGAGGTCTTGACCGGCGAGGTAGGTGAAAGGCGAGGTGAATACCGCGGGTCCCTCTTGGACTTCCTCGAGGAGATAGTCCGGTGTCCGCCGGATGCCCGCGAGACGATCTTCGATCCAGTTCTCGAACATCCCGGCGTGGCGAGGTGCGGGGGCCGCCCGCCGGATCTGAATATCGTCGGACTCGGCGGATTCGCCGCTCCTGGCCGCGGGCCGCACGACCTCGAAGGCGTCGTCCGCCGGACGCTGGTAGTACTCGCGTTGGCCCGTGCCGCGTGCAGTGAAAGCGCCCTGGAAGACGTGCAACACCCGGTAGCTGCCATCCCACGAACCGGAAAGAAACAGCAAGACACGCTCGCCAGGCGAGAACTCGGGTGTTCCGAAGATCTTCACGGCCAGTCCCTTTTGAAGGTCGATGCCGCCAGGAATCCGGACTAGTAGCCGCGAGCCTTGGTCGCGGCCCTTGAGCACCCGCTCCACGGCGAGCTCATAGGTGGTCATGACCCGGCCGGTTTGAGCAGAGATCTCATTGGAGACGACGGTCCCGCGCACGATGGCATCGGCGCGATCGACCAGCCGTCCATCGGGTACGGCGACGTAGGTCAGGGCCGCCGCCGGCGCGGCGCCCACGGCCACCGCAAGCGCCAAGAGACAGCCAACGATTCGATTCGAAACTCCGTGCATCATGTCACCCTTCTCTTTCAGAGTTTTCTGTTTTGCAGAGTCTGCCATCCGGAGATCAGTACTCGTCGGCTGAGCCGCCGTCGGGGTTTCTCTTGGCGGCTCTCTCGGCCGCACGTTCCGCTTTGCGGCGCCTACGCTCGTCCATCCTCTGTCTCTTTTCCTTGAGCCGGCGTTTCTGTTCTTTCGGGTCGGCGAGCACCAGGGCGTCCGCGATCTCGGCCGCGACCATCTCCCGGACGCATAAAGCGCGCAGGCTGTAGGAGAGGTTGCGGTTGGCTTCGAACCGCCGCCTGTACCGGAAGTCGACATTGAGAGCGGTCCCCTCGGCCGGCTGTGTACCGCTCCAGACGCAGCAGGAGCTCAGGAAGATGGAGTCTTCGATCTTGTAGGGCCGGATCGACCATTTCGCCTCGAGGCTCTCCAGCTCGTCGATCGACGGCAAGCGCCAGTTCTCGTATCCGCCGGTCTCGAGATCCTCGCAGTAGGTCCTGGCCTTGGGCCACGTGATATTGGCGGCATTGTCTCGCTTCGGCCACATGAGACCGAGATCGAGGTCCCGCCAGACTTTCTGGCGGCGTTCTACCAGCCGGAACTCGCCAATGGCATCGAGAATCGGAAGCTCGAATTCGCGGATCTCGTTTTCCTCGAGCTCCAGCGCGTCGTCTTCCTCCATGTCGTACCTTGCTCCCGAGACCTCGGTCGAAACGCCGGAGAGCAGAACCGGCGAGGATTCGACTTCGACCTCGAGCGGCTCGTCGCCGTCCTCGATCGAGCCTTTGAAGACGCCGTCGACGTAGACATTGCAGGGGGAGTCGGCGCTGATCACTAGAGTCGCGAAAGGCGGC
>JBHHWO010000298.1:0-2302 GCA_046756565.1 Thermoanaerobaculia bacterium
GACTGCTTTACCCGCCTTGCGCCAGGCTGCGGTACCCCCCTTGACGCTTGCCACCTGATCGATCCCTATCTGTGTCAGAAACTGCGCCGCCCGGTATGAGCGCACCCCCCCCTGGCATATGAGGATCAGGGAGCGGTCGCGCGGCACCTCGTCGAGCCGTGAAGCCAGGTCTGCTTGGGGAATGTTGATCGCGCCGGGGACATGTCCGTGTTGGTACTCCTCTGGTTCGCGGACGTCCAACACGACCGCGTCAGGCGGACGTGTCTCCAGTGCAGAGACATCGATCTCGTCTACCGCAGAGGAGGTGGTCGGCATAGCCCACGGCATGTCGGCCAGGCCACGATTGGTCGCCTCGATGGCGGTCATGTTCAGTGGCCGTGCGGGGACGCTGTCAGCAAGGGTTGAAATAAAGGCCCCTTGATCGAGGCGGGCCAGTGGGTTGTATAGCCTCTCAAAGCCGATGGTCGTGCTGGGACGGCCACACATCCCTTTTCCGCAGGGCCCCTCAAAATGGCCGGGGAAGACCGCAACCCAGTCGGGCAGTCGCAGCAGGCGCGTCAGGCTATCATACTGTTGAGCCGCGTCGCCACCCCCAAAGTCCGGCCGTCCCACATCGCCGACGAGCAGCGAATCGCCTGTGAGCACCATCGAAGGCTCGAGACTGCGGGGCGGGTTGATGACCAGGACCGAGATCAACTCCTGGCGATGACCCGGCGTGTGCAAGATGCGAAGTCGCAGCTGCCCTAGGGGCAGTTCGTCCCCATTCTTGAGGGGGCGAAACGGATAAGAAACCTGTGCTGACTCGTAGAGGCACAGCTCGGCTCCATGCGTGGTGTGTAGCTTACGCGCACCCGACACATGGTCCGCGTGCACGTGCGTATCGATCACGTAGCGCAACCGAAAGTTGCGCTCCAGCAACAGCTCTTCGTACTGCAAGGTCTCAATCGAAGGATCGACGACTGCCGCCTCATGGGACTGGCGAGACGCAACGAGGTAGGATGCGCAACCACACCGTTCGTCAAGGATCTGTTTAAAATACATCGCTCCATCCCCCTTCTTTGATGGGATGTACCCGTGCAACATAGGAGCCAAGTCTTATCAAGGATAAAAATGAAAACGCCCTCTGGGTCCTAAATAACCCGAAAAGGCGTCTATCTAGATTTCTAGCGCGCCATTGATTGCGCCGGAAGTGGGCTAATGCCTATAGCTACCCCGATTCCATCCGTCCATCCCATGGACGACTCAATTATCCTTGGCTGGGTAAAGGGTGTCAAGCGACATGAACCCTAGTTCGCAGGCGGCACGAAAGCTCCTCACCCATGAGAGCTACGCAGGACGTTGTAGGTGGTAACGGAGCGGTGAAAGCCCTGCAGGGTCAGCTCGCCCACGGGCTCCACCTCTATTAGCTCCTCCACCGTTCCCAGCAGGCGCCTCGAGATCAGAATCTGGCCGGGCTTGGCCTCGCCGCAGAGACGGGCGGCGAGGTTGGTGACGGTGCCGATCGCTCCGTAGTCCCAGCGTCCCTCGAAGCCGATGGCGCCGATGGTGGCGTAGCCCTGGGCGATGCCGACGCTGAAATCGAGATCGTGCCCTCGCTTGCGCCATTTGACGATCAGCTCTGCCACGCGGTCCCGCATCGCCAGCGCCATGCGAATCGCCTGTTCCGCCGGGTTCGGCATGGTCACCGGGTCATTGAAGAAGATCATCATGCCGTCGCCGGTGAAGCGCTCGAGGGTCCCCTCGTGGGCGAGGATCAACTTGCCCATCTCAGCATGGTATTCCCGGAGGACCCCCATGACCTCCTCGGGCTCGGAGATCTCGGCGAAGGCGGTGAAGCCCCGGAGGTCCAGGAAGACCACCGTCACCTCCCGGCGGTGGGTCTTGAGGGGGTCCTCGACCCCGCCGGCCACGATCATCTCGGCAAGCTGGGGAGAGAAAAAACGCTTGAGCCGCCCCAGGCTGTCGATCTGGGCCAGCTGCTCCTCCACCCGTTGCTCGAGCGTCCGATTCCACTCCGCAAGCTGGCCCGACTGCGCTTCGAGTTGAGCCGCTTGCTCCTGGACCTTATCGTGAAGCGCCTTGATCCGCAGCATCGACTTGACCCTGGCAACCAGCGCGGCCTGGTCCACGGGCTTCGGCAAGTATTCGTCGGCGCCCGCCTCAAGGCCAGCGACGACGTCCCGGGTGCCCGTCTTCGCGGTGACCATGATGATCGGCATGAACGGGAGGGAAGGGTCCGCTTTCAGGTGTCGGCAGGCCTCGATCCCGTCCATCTTGGGCATCATGACGTCCAATAAGATCA
>JBHHWO010000299.1:0-2276 GCA_046756565.1 Thermoanaerobaculia bacterium
GTGTAGTGATTCGGAAAGGTCTTGGAGGGAAAGGACGGAATCAGGCGCTCGGCGTGGACGCCGGCGGCGGCGAGTCGAGACAAAGTCGGCGTGACGCCGCGATCGAGGAAGTCCCAACGGAATCCATCGAGGCTGATGAGTATGAGCGTGGGCTCGGGAGCTTCGGGTCCTGCGTCCGACGTCGCCGGCGCGGGCGCGCTGGTCTGCGGAGGCGGCGCCGACGTGCACGAAAGGCAGAGCGCCGCGAGCAGGGCGAAGACCAGGAATCGAGTCTTGAGCATACGGCCCTCCTTGGCGGGCTAGTCGGAGATGGTGAGCAGGGCGCCCATCAGGTCGATCCCGTACCAGAGGTTCGCCAGCCGCAGGTTCTCGTCCGGCGCGTGCTGGTTGTCGTCGTGATTGGCGATCGGAATGATCACGACCGGAGCTTCGAGAAGCTCGACGAAGAGGTAGAGCGGCAGCGACCCTCCCAGGGTCGGCACCATCAGAACCTCTTCCCCGGCCGCCCTTTCGGCGGCGGTCCGGACCGCCGCCACCGCCGGGTGATCGAGCTCGGTGCGAACGGCGGGATATCCGCTCCGGCGAACTACCCTGGCGATTCGGGAGTGGGCCAGCCGCGTTTCGAGGTCGGGCTGCTCGCGCACTATGGTGAAGCCCTGCTCTCTGATGTGAGCTTCGACCCGGTCCAGCATGACCGCGGGGCGGTCGCCTTTTGCGAGCCGGACGTCGAGGCTGGCCGTAGCTTCGGTCGGGATGATGTTGCGCGCCGCCGCACCGACCGCGGCGCTCGCCATGCCGCGGACGTTGAGCGACGGCAGCAGGATGCGCTCGGCGAGAGGCGCATTACCGGCTTCGGTGCGGTGCAGCCCGAGCTCGCGGCGAAGCTCGGCGTCGTAGTCGGGCAGCTTCGAGATCGCCTCTCGATCCGCTTGGGTAATCGGAGCCGTGTCGGCGTAGAAGTCGCGGATGGTGACCATTCCGTTTTCGCCCTTCATTCCGGCCAGCAGGCCGGCCAGCACCTGGGCCGGATTGGGCGCCCAGTTTCCGTAGTGGCCGCTGTGCAGGTAGCGCGAGGCGCCGTAGACGGTGATGTCGAAGCCGGAGTAGCCGCGGACGCCGAATACCAGCTGCGGTCGCCGGCTCTGGTGGACAGGGCCGTCGGCGATCAACCAGAGGTCGACCTGAAGCTCGTCTCGATGTTCCCGGAAGTGGTCGCCGAGGTGATCCGATCCCGCTTCCTCCTCGCCCTCGAGCAGAAACACGAGATCGGAGGTGGGCGCGATGCCGGCTTCCCGGAGCGCGTCCAGAGCCGTCAAGATCGCGGGGATCGGCGCCTTGTCGTCGCCGGCCGAGCGCGCATAGATCCGGGCCTCGGGATCGACGCTCTCGCCGGCTGCGGGCCAGGGACGAGGCACGCCGCCGCTTTCGAGAGAGCCGGTTAGCAGAGCCGGCTCCCACGGCGGTGTCGTCCACTGTTTCGCATCGACCGGTTGGCCGTCGTAGTGAACGTAGATGCCGAGGGTGCGGGTTGTGTCCTCAGCCTCGAGTCTCCCGAAGACGATCGGGGGAGCCTCGCCGGTCGTCCAGATCTCGGTCGACACCCCGCGCGCTTCGAGCGCGGCCGCGATCCACTCCGCGTTGCGCCGAATGTTCTCGCTGTCCGAGGCGACGTTGGGAATCGCCAGGAGCTCCCGGTACTCAGCGAGAATCTCGGCCTGGTGAGAGCGGCGGTAGTCGCGGACGCTCTCGAGTGGATCGACCGGAGGATCCGCGGCTGCCGGGCCGCCGTGCGCAATCCAGCCGAGCGCTAGGGCGGCCGCTCCGACCCGGACGAGGGAATGTCTTCGAAGTGGGCTGGCCGGCCTCAAGCGGTCTCGGACTCTTCCGCTTCTTCTTCCTCTTCCGGCTCTTCCTCGACGACTTCGAGGTTCTCGTTGAGAGTCACCTCGGTCTCTCGGACGGCCGAGCCCCAGTCGATGGTCGGATCGTCCATGGGGTCGTCGGGAATCTCGACAGCGTCGGCGACCTTCTTGGCCTCGCGCCGTTCCGTTTTCCGGGCGTGCTTCTCACGCCGTTTCTGCTGACGCGCCCGCTCGCGCTGGCGGCGGACCATGGATGCTTGATTTGCCATAACTACCTCGCAGTGCCGCGAACTTCCGGTGTGCGGTCTCGCGGCCTCGAAGTAAGTCTATCAGGCCGTCGCGCGGGAGCCGAAGTCGCTCTCCTGAAACAGGCTACTCGGCGGTGGGCAGCGCTAGCAGTTGTCCCGGATAGAT
>JBHHWO010000300.1:0-2249 GCA_046756565.1 Thermoanaerobaculia bacterium
GGCGGGTGGGGCCCAGCGCCGTCGCTTAGCGTTAGATGGTCAGACCGCGCTGCTCGAGCCGCAGGAGCCAAAGCTTCTTCTTGGGACCGGCAACGTAGCTGCCGGGACCCGACTTCACGGTCACGACCCGGTGGCAGGGGACCACGAGCGGCAGCGGGTTGCCCAGCAGGATGGCGAGCACCTGGCGATACGCGCTGCCGTTGCCGGCTGCCGAGGCGATCTGCTGGTAGGTCCGTACTTTGCCGTAGGGGATTTTGGCGGTCTCTTTGAGCACTCGCTTGGCGAAGCCGGAAACGCCCGAAGGGCCGAGATCATAGTCCATGTCCAGACGGCTCCTGGCGCCGGCCAGGTACTCCGAGAACCGTCCCAGCACCTCGTCCAGGAAGTCCGAGCGCTCGGCGCGTTTCAGGTCGGCAAACGGAGTGTATTTCTGGCGCTCTCGGCCCTTGGGAACGATGACGACCTTGGTGAGCGCCTCATCCGAGAGCTCGATCCCGAGGGCTCCGATCGTCGAAGGAATCAGGATCCGCTGGACCACAGCTGGCGTTTCTTCGACCGCTGCCTGATCTACGGCTGTTTCGGGCATGGCCCTCCAACCTATCATGAGGGTTGGGGGTCTCCCGAGGCGTCGAGCCGCTCGATTCTCACCGGCCGCCGCTCCCAGAGCGCAGAAACCAGCTCGCAGGTCAGGTCCGAAGTGCCGGCAAAACGGCGCTTCGGCAGGCGGCGGCACGGGACTTCAAGCGTGGTCGCCCCGGCGAGCGGAAACGGATCGAGGCCGATTCGCCCCGCTTCGAGTACGAAGCGATATCGGTTCTGCTCGCCGGTAGCCGGATTGGGCCCGGCGAACGCGCCGCAGCCGCCCAGCGACAAGACATCCGCCAGCCTGAGCCAGGCGTAGTCCGCCTCGAGCTCGGCCTCGGTAACGGTGCCGGCCTCGTCGAGCCCGGCCTCGAGCTCGGCCAGCTCTTCGTCAAAGCCGGCCCACTCCGCGTCCCCAAGAGCATCGCGATTCATCTCTCTAGCGTGGCGGGCGATCAGCCGGCTCGCGTATGGGTGGTCGTTCAGGTGCCGTCCAACCCCGCGGCGCCAGATGGCCAGGCGCAGGGTGGACGGGATTCGGTCGAAGCTGGTTGGACTTCCGGTTGCGGGCATCACCGAGGGCGCGGCGTCCGCCCGTTGCCAGCCGTTGTCGTGCTCCCGAACGGCAAACAGCAGCTCTCGACGCCGTGGGTGTCGAGGGAGCCCGTCAAGCCGCCAAAGCTCGAGGAGACCGTGCGCCAGCAGGGCGTGGTCGGCCTGTGTGATCAAAACGAATGCAGAGCCGTCGTCGGAGACGATCATCTGATTCGGCTGGAGAAGAAAGGACGGCCCGCGGTGGAGACCGCGGGCCGAGCGCAGTCTGCGAGCCGGCTAGTCGAGCTTGATGGCGCCCTTGGCGCTGTCGCGGCGCTTGCGCTCTTTGGCGTCGAACTCGGCCATGCACGAATCCTGTTTAACCATCGCGCATTCGAGGTAGTCGACGATCTCGATCAGGCAAGCACGAATTGCCTTGCCGGCGGGCGTCTTCTTTTCCTTGCCCAGGTTTCCGGCAAACCCGCCCTTCCAGACGGCCACGTTCAGACCCTTGGCAGTGGAACGGGCCTCGACCGTGCGGGTGAAAGCCACCTCGCCTGACGTCGTGTCGACGACTCGGAGGTCGACGGCCATATAAGTCTCGCTCTTCTTGCCCCTGACGCGTATCCCTCGAAACCCGATACCACCCCGGTCGCCTTTTGTGTTTTCCTCGAAGGCGGACACGCTCCCGAGCACCAGGTACTGAGCTCCGGTGAGCTGGCCGATCTTGGCGCCGGTTCCTTTCCGCACGCGGCCGTAATCGGCCAGATCCTGCTCTCTGAGCACGGGTTCGAGCTTGGCTCGCTCGACGACGGTGAACGAGCCGAGCGCCGCGAGCTCGTTGGTTACCGTGTCGGACAGATCCCATCCTGCTCCGGTGTACCACCAACTCGCCCGGGTCTGGTTGCGGAACTCCGCGACCCCGATCGTCGGCTTGGCGGCTTCGGCCAGACCGGTGGTGAGCAGCAGGACGCCCAGAGTCAGAACAAGGGTCTTGGTCATCAGTTTCATCAGATCTCCTCCCGGCCTTTGGCCCACATTTGCATGAATCTTAGTATATTCCTGTGACGCCGAAGTGGTGGGTAGTGGTACAAGAATTTGTACCACTACCAAGTGGCGACGTCCGCACCGGG
>JBHHWO010000301.1:0-2212 GCA_046756565.1 Thermoanaerobaculia bacterium
ACCCGCACCGCACCGTGGGCCGAGAAGCCGCTGTGGCGCCAGGACAGGAGGTTGTTCACCTGGACTCCGGCGGCAGCGTCGACGGCTACATCGCCGCCCAGGAACGAATCCTGGCCCTGGCGGACGAGAACACCCGAATCATTCCAGGCCACGGCCCGGCGGCCACCAAGAAAGATCTCCAGGCGGCAAACGAGATGCTGAAGGACGCCTACGGCCGGGTCCGAGAGCTGGTCGAAGCCGGAAAGTCGGAAGAAGAGATCCTCGCGGCGAATCCGCTGGCGGACTACGACGACGACTGGACCTGGCAATTCATCACCACCGAGCGCATGACCCGGACCCTGATTCGCGCGCTGACCCAAGAGTAGGGCCGGCGAAAGCGTCGCGGCCCGCCCGCCGAGACTCGTACGGCGCAGAACCAGAGGGGCGGAGCTTCGTAGTACCAGAGGGCCGGTCTCGAATCGGGCGAGATCCGGCCCTGGGGATCAGCCGATGCCGCAGGTCAGAAAGAAAGAGCCGAACGGCCATTCGCGAAGGCCGGCGCTCGCGGGAGCGCTCTCCGTCGCTCTCTTGCTGGTCTCGATGGTGGTTCCCGAGTGCGCCGCTCGGGGTCTTGAGGCCGGCTCCGAGGCCGGCGACACGCGATCGGCCGAGGAGCTCCAGCGGCGCGGCCTGGAGCTTCTCCGGGCGCGAGAATACGAGGCGGCTTTGCCTCTGCTCGAAGAGGCCGTCCGCTTGGAACCGGAGAATCTCGAGACCGCCATGGCCCGGGTGACGGCGCTGCGCAGGCTCGGCCGTCACGACGACGCCAGGGCTTTCTTGACCGAAGCCCGAACCCGTTTTCCCGAATCGCAGCAGCCGGTCGTCTCGATGGGGTACCTCGAGCGCGCGCTCGGACGTCTGGACGAGTCGGTCTACTGGTTCCATCGCGGAGCCGACATGGAGGGCGGCTGGTACAACGACATCCGGCTCGCCGTGACCTACACCGACCTGGGCGATCTCGAGCGCATGGCCAACGCAGCCCGGCGACTCGCGTTGTCACCCTACGGCGAAGCACTCGGTCGAACGTTGGAGCATCTCTTTCGCAGCGAGTTCGACGCGACGCTCGAGATCGTCGAAACCCAGCTCGAGAACAGCGACGACGAGCTGTGGCTTTCTCTTGCCGCGGCGATCGCGGTACTCGTAGGCGACGATTCGCGGGCGCTCGAGCACTACCGTGTCCTGGCGCCGGAGTTGTTCGGCGACGAGCTCTCGGTGACGCCGGCGAACGCGACCGAGGGACTCTGGCTCGCTTTCGTGCTCGACCGCTCCGGCGAGAAAGATCGAGCCGCCGAGCTCGTTCGAGCCGTTCTTGTCGTCCTCGGGCCCGACGCAAGCGGGTACGAGCTGCCGCTTCGCAAGGTCTACCGCTCGGCCGCCTACCTGCTGCTGGGCAACGTCGAGACCGCTCTGGCTCACTTTCGCTCGGCCGTCGATCACGGCTATCGATCGATTCTCTTCGAGCGCACGGTTCGGTTCGAAGAGTTCGAGATGTTCGCTCCGCTCAACGAGCGCGCCGAGTTCCGCGGGATGCTCGCCGAGATCCGGGACGACAATCGACGAATGCTGGCGCGTGTCCGATCCGCCGAAGCCGGGCCAGCCCCCACCGCCCCGCCGTCACGGTAGCCGGAACACCCCCGAGGCGCGGCCTTGGGTCGGCTCGCCGGGAACTCGAACAGCCGGTCAGGCACGTCTCCCAGGACTTCCACCCCGTCCCACTGAACCGAGTACATCGCGGTTCCGAACGCGATCTCGACATACCGCGGCAGGGCGATGCCATCGACCGAGTGCCAATCGAGCAGAAACACGTCCATGGGGTCCTCGTCGTCGCCGCGACTGGCCTCGACCAGTTGGAAGCTGTGGGGTGAAAGGCGCCACTGCTGGGTGCGGCCGCGCGCGACGACCCTCAACATGTGCTGTCCGGTGGCGGATTCGTCAGTTCCGGCATAGTCGACCGCGCCCAGAGCCGACCACGGGTCGCGCGGCGGCAGGTAGGCATCGGCCAGCTCGAGAAGCGTTGCCAGACGTGCCCCGGCGACCGGGCACCCGCGTCGGCACGAATCGCGGTGTGCGGTGTAGGAAATCGCTTTTGGCGGTGTAGGAAATCCGGTGCCGGTGTACCGGTGTAGGAAATCGCTTTTGGTCTTAGTGCGTGGATCGAGCCTGAAAAGTGCCT
>JBHHWO010000302.1:0-2201 GCA_046756565.1 Thermoanaerobaculia bacterium
GTACCGAAAGACCCTGTCGCGCGACCATCTGGACTTCTACCACGGGCTGCTAGGGCGCCGAGAAACCGGTGACAGAATACCTAACACCGAGGCCTGGCCACAGAATGGCCGACGCGGGTCACAGTACTAAGTATCCTGTCACCGACCCTTGCCCTTGAAGTTCATCGCGACGCCGGTCTTGCCGGCGGCGGAGTTGATCGAGATCGAGATCTCTTGACCGTCCGGACCGGTGCAGGTCAAGAGGACCGACTTGACGCCGACCGCCTCATAGGCTGCGCTATCGACCTTGAAGTTGGCCTCTTCCAGATCCTCGGTCAGACGGGTCGCAACTTCCTCGACACTGTCCGAAGTGCTGAAGGTGGCCGTCCCGCTAACCGTATCGCCGGTGGCCATGCTCAAAGGAGCCGAGATCTCGGCGTCCTCGTAGACCGGTAGCCAGCTCGGCAGCCGCTCGGCATCGCCAACTCTCAACCCTTCGGTACCGATCGTGATCTTGGAGGTCTCGCCTTCTTCGTTGGTCACGGTCGCTCCGAAGCCGCCGTCCTCGTTCTGGCCGAGCTCGAAGTTGACCGTCCCGCCATCCTCGGTCAGAACCTCGAGCTTGCCCTCCATCACTTGGTCGAGTGACAGGGTGATGTTCTCGTCCTTGCGCTTGTCGTAGATGGTCAGCGTGCCGGCTTCCTCGTCCTTTTCGACCAGCTCGTAGTCGGGGTTGAGCCGCACGATCATCTCCGCCGCCGCCATCGCCGGGTTCTCGCTGACTTCCTCGACCATGTCCTTGGCCTTCTTGGCCAGCATGGCGGTACAGGCGAAGGTCAGCAAGCCGCCGAGGACGATGATGCCCACGCAGCCGATCGCGATCCAGCCCAGCGGACCGAAGCCCTTCTTCTTGACTTTTGCGGGTTGCGGGGCCTGAGCCGCGGGCGGGGGAGGGGGCGGTGCTTCTGCGGTCATAGGTTTCTCCTACGGAAGACGCAGTGCGGCGCCGGTGTCCGGACCGCCCGTCAGTCCGATTCGACTCGCCGGGCTTTTTCAAAGGCCGCGGCCAGCGCGTTGAACGAGGTGGTTTCGCTCTGTTGCTTGCGGCGGAAGGAATCGAGGTCCGCCCGGGAGCCTTCGGTGCTCGAGCCTTCGAGTCCCAAAGACACACGCCGCCGGCGCGGGTCGACCTGGAGGATCTGAACCGAGATCTCCTTGCCCGGGTGATAGACGCGAGCCGCGTTCGTATTTCGCGGCAGCGACATGGCCGACGTCGGTAGCAAGCCGGTGAGTCCGGGAGCGATCTCGACAAACGCTCCGAAGTTGGCGGTGCGCTCGACCGTGCCCCTGACGACCTTGCCCTGCGGAAACCGCTCGGCGGCGTCCCGCCAGGGATCGGGCTCGAGCGCCTTCATGGAGAGTGAGATTCGCCGGCCGCCCTTTTCGATCTTCAGGATCTTTACCTGGACCTCCTGGCCCTCGGAGAGGACTTCGGCCGGGTCCTGAACGCGCTTTCGGCTGATCTCGGATACGTGCAGTAGTCCCTGGACGCCGCCCAGATCGATGAACGCACCGAAGCTGGTCAGCGAAGCGACCGTCCCCGAAAGGACCTCTCCCTGCTCCATGTCGCCACGGAGCTTGCCGACCGCCTCGCGCCGCTCGCCCTGCACGAAAGCCTTGCGGGACAGGACGATCCGCTTGCCCTTCCTCTCGATTCGCAGCACGCTGAACTGAAAGGTCTGGTCGACCAGGTCTTTCGGCTCCTGGGACCCCGACAGCTCCATCTCGGAGCGCGGGCAAAAGCCCGTCTTGCCGTCGACGACCACGTGAAAGCCGCCGTCGTTCCAACCGATGACCGTGCCTTCTGCCGTCGGCAGCGCGGCGGCGGGCGCTCTGGGAGGGGCCGACTTCCGTGGAGGTTCTGGGACCTTCGGGGCTTCGGGCTCCGCGGCTTCGGCGGCCGGGTGGGCCGCCTTGTCGAGCCCGTCCTCGGGCGTGGAGGCCTCGAGAACGGGCTGGGAGGTGTCCGCGGCGGGCGCTTCTTCACTCATGAATATTGGAGTACGGGGAGGAGGAGGTTGAAGGGTCTGGAGCTCGGGGACGGAGAGTATACGGGGTCGACCGAGGTCGATTCAAGACGCGAAAAACGGGTTTTTCGAAAGCCCGCGCTAGCAGCCCGTGGCAGAAGTCCAGATGGTCGCGCGACAAGGTCTTACGGTACG
>JBHHWO010000303.1:0-2161 GCA_046756565.1 Thermoanaerobaculia bacterium
CCCCCGGCGTCGGCGGCGATCGGCAGGCGAATCCTTCCCGTTCGACTTCGCTCAGGGCAGGCAGGGGACGGCTCGGGCTAGAGGCCTTTGACGGCACTGGCCCTCGCCTGCGCTCCGCTGCGCGCAAGCCGGTCTCGGCCTTCGAGTCAGCATTCCGGGCGCTTCCATAGAAAGCGAGGTCAAGAGTGCACGTTTTGTGTGGGCTCGAGGCCGTGGCATCGAGCGTCCGGTTTGCGTCACCGGCCTCGGTTCGGGCCGAGGAGCGGGCGTCAGCGATCGGCGAGAGTATCCAGGACTCGTCCGTAGGGGAAGGGTTTGGGGTGGTCCTCGTATGAGAGATCAACCATGCTTCCATCGGGGCCTGTGAGGCCATTCCTTCGTTGGGTTGTGTGAGGGGGCATAGTCTTGCGGTGGGGCCTGCGCTCAGGGGCGGGGACCAAGCCCTCGCTGGACCAGCTCCCTCGGTTGGCGGTTGAGCCAGGATTCCGGACGTCGGGTACGGAGCCCCGACGCTACAGAACCTGCTCTAGTGAAACGGCGGCCACAGCCCCAGCGTTCCGAAGTTGTCGGCGAGCGGAGCGATTCGAGGCCGGAGGCGAGGCATCCGCCGGGCTGAATGAGTAGCGGCCGAGGTGTCTCTCACGGCGATCACCCGCCCGCAAGGGGCGAGCCGCAGGCGAGTTCGGTGTCGCCGTCCGAGGACGCGACGAATGAGGCCCAGCCGGATCGTCTCCGCCGAGTGCGGAGCGAGACGAGCGACTGAGGAACGCGGTCTTCGGGACGGGCTGCCGATCGCCACCGACGCGCACGAGGCCGCAAGGATCGTCCGGCTGATATTCTGAGCACTCGAAGAGAACAGGAGGAAGATCCGATGACCGTAGCCGACTTTGCAACCACTCTAGGCCGTATCGAAGAGCTTCTGGGCGCCGAGGCGCCCGAGCTTCTCGGGCATTCCTGCTCTGGGATTCCCAAAGAACAGATCCAGGCGCCCGGCCCGGATCACATCGATCGCGTCTGGGGTCCATCCGATCGCAAGCCCGGAGTTCTCGTCAGCCTCCACCGGCTCTTCAACAACGGCCGGCTCGCCGGCACCGGGTATCTTTCGATCTTGCCGGTCGATCAGGGGATCGAGCACTCGGGAGCGGCTTCTTTCGCGCCCAATCCGATCTACTTCGATCCCGAGAACATCGTCAGGCTCGCCATCGAGGGCGGCTGCAACGGCGTCGCCTCGACACTGGGCGTCCTGGGGACAATGTCGCGCAAATACGCGCACCGGATTCCGTTCATTGTCAAGATCAACCACAACGAGCTGCTGACCTACCCGAACAACTTCCGGCAGATCCAGTTCGCGCAGGTCGAACAGGCCTGGGATCTCGGCGCGGCGGCGATCGGCGCCACCATCTACTTCGGCAACGACGACTGCGAGCGCGAGTTGGTCGAGATTGCCGAGGCCTTTGCGCAGGCTCACGAGCTCGGCATGGCGACCATCCTCTGGTGCTATTTGCGCAACCCCGACTTCAAGAAGGGCGGCGTCGACTACCACGCCTCGGCCGATCTGACGGGTCAGGCCAACCACATCGGCGCCACCATCGAGGCCGACATCGTCAAGCAGAAGCAGCCGACCAACAACGGCGGCTACCCGGCAATCGGCCTCGGCAAGACCCACGATCTCGTCTACAGCGATCTCACCACCGAAAATCCGATCGACTGGGTGCGCTGGCAGGTCGCCAATTGCTACATGGGACGGGTCGGTCTGATCAACTCGGGTGGCGCCTCCGGCGGCAGCGGCGACCTCGCCCAGGCGATTCGCACCGCGGTCATCAACAAGCGCGGCGGCGGCACCGGTCTGATCTCGGGACGCAAGGCCTTCCAGAAGCCGATGGCCGACGGCGTGGAGTTGCTGAACGCGATCCAGGACGTGTATCTCACTTCCGAAATCACTCTCGCCTGAGCGGCCGATCTGCCGGCATCTGCGGCGTTGGGCTCGCGCGAGGCTCCTCGACGTACTCCGAGTAGGCCTGCGTCAGCTCGCGCGTCGCCCGCCTTGCATCTAGCAGCCCGTGGCAGAAGTCCAGATGGTCGCGCGACAAGGTCTTACGGTACGCATGCAAGGCGCGAGGAGGACTCGATGCGGTGTCATCGTGGACGACGAGTAACGCCG
>JBHHWO010000304.1:0-2151 GCA_046756565.1 Thermoanaerobaculia bacterium
AGCGAGGTCCTCCGAGTGAGAAGACGGCACCGGCGGCCCTCAATCGCTTCGGTCGACCTCAGAGACTCGGTCGAAGACCTGAGAGAGCCGGTCAAGCCGGTGCCACGCCTGTCGTATATCCTCGCGGCCATGCCGAATCCAACCCCAGACAGCGAGACCGTCTGGCGCAAAGTCCTCGAGCCCGACGAACTCACCGAGGGCCGCGTCACGCCGGTGACCTGTGGACTCCAGACCGTTTGCATAACTCGATTCCAGGGCGAATACGGCGCGCTCGACAACCGTTGTCCACACCAGGGCGGTCCGCTGGGCGAGGGCTCCATCGAAAACGGTTTGCTCAGGTGTCCCTGGCATGGCTGGGACTACGACCCGCTGACCGGCAAGGCGCCGGGATTCGACGACGGCGTGCGCACCTTTCCGGTCGATGTGCGCGATGACGGGGTGTACGTCGGCTTCGACGAGGACGAGATCCACGTGCGAACCGTGTCCGACGTCATGGTCGAGACCATGGTCGCCTGGGGCATCAAGCACGTCTGGGGCATGGTGGGCCACTCGAACCTGGGTCTCGCCGACGGCATCCGGCGACAGGTCGAGGCCGGCAACCTCTCCTACTACGGCATCCGGCACGAAGGCGCGGCATCGTTCGCCGCCTCGGCGTACGGCAAGCTCACCGGCCGGCCCGCTGCGTGCCTGGCGATTGCGGGACCCGGTGCGACCAACCTCCTGACCGGACTCTGGGACGCGAACGTAGACCGAGCGCCGGTGCTCGCGCTTACCGGTCAAGTCGATACCCAGGTCCTGGGACCGGGCGCGTTCCAGGAGATCGACCTGTCTGCGGCCTTCGGCAAGGTGGCCCAGTGGAGTCAGACCGTCCTCCACGGCAGCAGGCACGCCGAGCTGGTCAATCTCGCGACCAAGAGCGCGATTCTGAACCGGGGAGTGTCGCACCTGATCTTCCCGGACGAGGTGCAGGTACTGCCCGAAACCGCGGCGAGACCGGGCGGACCCGAAGGCCGCGTGACGGCGCGCGAGATCGCGCCCCCCGCCGAATCGCTCGACGCGGCGGTGGCGCTACTTCGGGAGTCGGAGCGGCCGGTCATCATCGTCGGCCACGGCGCCCGGTTCTCGATGAATGCCATCGTTGAGCTCGGCGAGCGTTTGCAGGCGCCGATCCTGACCACCTTCAAGGGCAAGGGTCTGATCTCGGATCGGCATCCGCTCGGTTGCGGCGTCCTGGGCAGGAGCGGAACTCCGATCGCCAGCTACTTCATGAACGAGTCGGACTCGCTGATCGTCTTTGGCGCCAGCTTCTCGAACCACACCGGCATCACCCCCAAGCGCCCGATCATCCAGGTCGACTACGACCCGATGATGCTCGCCAAGTTCCACTCCGTGAAGGTGCCGGTGTGGGGCGAGATCGGCGTGACCACCGGGCTTCTCCTGGACCGGTTGCCCGAAGAGCCCTGGACCGCGGACCGGCGCGGCGAGATCGCCGAGCGCTGGGGGATCTGGCGGGCTGAAAAGGCGAAGCGGCGCGCCGAGGAGCAGGACGAGGGAATCGCGTCGGCCTGGATCTTCGACACGCTCACCCGGCACGCGCCCGACGATGCCATTCTTTGCGTCGACGTCGGCAACAACACCTACTCCTTTGGCCGCTACTTCGAGTGCGAGCGCCAAGCCGTGCTCATGTCGGGTTACCTGGGCTCGATCGGCTTCGGTTTTCCGGCGGCACTCGGCGCCTGGGCCGCGACTCAGGAGGAGGACACCCCCTTTCGCGGGCGCAAGGTGATCTCGATCTCGGGCGACGGCGGTTTCGGTCAGTACCTGGCCGAGCTCACGACCGCGGTCAAGTATGGGATGAACATCACTCACGTCCTCCTGAACAACTCCGAGCTCGGCAAGATCTCCAAAGAACAGCGCTCGGGCCAGTTCGACGTCTGGCAGACGGATCTCTGGAATCCGCACTTCGCGCTCTTCGCTCGCAACTGTGGGGCCATGGGCGTGCGCGTGGAGGCCGCCGAAGACCTGGACGAGGCCCTGGAGCGAGCGCTGGCTCACCCCGGCCCGGCCCTGGTCGAAGTGATGGCCGACCCCGCGCTGGTCTAGCAGCCCGTGGCAGAAGTCGAGACGGTCGCGTTGCGAGCGCCATGGGGC
>JBHHWO010000305.1:0-2147 GCA_046756565.1 Thermoanaerobaculia bacterium
CGCCGAAGGCGAAGAGCCAGCCCCACTCCCGGTCCCAGACGCCGAGGGCAAGGTGCACGTCGCCTGGCAACACCAAGGAGTTGGTCTCAACGACAAATCTCCTGCGTACAAGAGTGTTCGTGTCAACCGGCGCGACGATCCGATGGAGTTGACCAACTCCGCCGCCCGCTACATCCACAATGAGGACTACAAGGATCATCGGTTTCGCCTCCGTGCGAAGGTTCGAGCACAAGTCGCAGAAGACGGAAACGGAAGCGGCGGGCGCCTTTTCATCCAGGTTCTGAACGCGCGCTTCGAAACCTACATCGACGAGGATCTCCGCGACCAGCTGGCGACCGAACCCGTATGGCGCGAGGTCGAACTCACCGGCGCTTTTACTGAGGGGACCCGCTTCATCACCTACGGCGTAAGCCTGGCAGGGCTCGGCGAGGCGTGCTTCGACGATGTCCGTTTCGCAGTGGCGAAGGAGGACGATGTCTGGCGCGAACTCGAGGTACAAAACTCGGGTTTCGAGCAAACGGAGGGCGGCGTGCCCCGGAGTTGGGACTTTGACGGCTATGGATATCGGTTCACCTCCTCGGACAAGGAGCCCTTTACCGGCAAGCGGTCGCTTTGCATCCGAAGCTTCGAAGACTACGTGCCCGGCAGCCTCTTCGCGGGTCTTCCGAGCATAGGTGCGGAAGCCGACAAGGCACTGGGCGCAGGATTGCGGGTCCGGTTTCCGCTAGCCCTGTGGTTGAAACCGGAGCCGTCCAAGGAGACATCCGAAGCGCTCGCCAAGCTCCTCGTCGAACTCGAGGCCATCGACCTTGAGGCGGCTCGCGGCGATGATCCCGAGGTGAGGATCGCCAGCGTGACGATCGCCTGGAACATCTTTCAGCACTTCTACCCCTACTTCGACGTGGTCGCCGTCGACTGGGACGAGGTTTTGGCGGAGGCCTTGAGCGAAGCCGTTGGCGACCACACGGCACAGGACTTCCTGGCCACGCTGCGCCGGCTCGTGGCGCGACTCGAGGACGGCCACGGCGGAGTGTTTCATCCCGACTTTCGCAGTGCCTTCCTCGACGCCGAGTTTCTCCAGGTCGAGGAGCAGTTGGTGATCGTCGAGTTCGGCGACGCGCCTGGACTGACGGTCGGCGACGTGGTTGAAACGGTCGACGGGGTGGCGGCAGCAGAAGTGGTCGAAGCTCACGCCGCGACCTTCTCAGGGTCGCCTCAGTGGCGCCGCCACCGCGCTTTGACGAGCCTGGCGCCGGGCACGGAGGGAACCCTCGTCGAACTCGGCATCCGCCGCGGTGATAGGCGCCTCACGGTCGAAGTGCCCCGCGTCCTCCCCTCCCCCCGCACTGACGAGCAGCTAGCCCTGCGCCGGCTGGCGGAGGGCGTCTGGTACGTCGATCTCTCCCGCGCGTCGATGGCAGAGATCGACGAGCTGATCGCGGAGCTGGCGGCGGCGCATGGTGTGGTCTTCGACCTGCGCGGCTACCCAAACGGCAATCACGACGTGCTGCGCCATTTGACTCTCAAACCGTTACGTTCGGCAAAGTGGAATGTACCGCAGATCGTCTACCCCGACCGCGAGCGTCTCGTAGGCTACAACACCAGCGGGCGCTGGACCCTCGATCCCAAACAGCCGCGGTTCCAAGGCAAGGCGATCTTCGTCACCGACGGCCGGGCGATCAGCTACGCCGAGTCGTTGCTGGGAATCGTCGAACACTACCGGCTTGGCGAGATCGTCGGCGAGCCAACCGCCGGCACCAACGGCAATCTCAATTGGATGGTGCTGCCCGGCAGGTACCGCGTTAACTGGACCGGCATGAAGGTAATCAAGCATGACGACTCCCAGCACCACCTGGTTGGTGTCCTCCCCGACGTGCCGGCTAGGCGGACGGTTGCAGGCGTGCGAGCGGGACGCGATGAGCTATTGGAAAAGGCGCTGGCACTGATCCAAGACTGACCGATGAATCGACTCCGTGTCCTAGTCGGATGTCGGTGAGATTCCGAGTGGCAAAGGTCCAAGCCATCCGTGCGCTCGAGGTCGAGACTGGAGCTGGTGCGTCAGCTCAAACTGTCGAGAGCTCCACAATCTCTGGAGCGCGGTGGCAAGGCGCTCTGGCAGGCAATCCGCGCAGGGGGCTCTCCGCAAG
>JBHHWO010000306.1:0-2094 GCA_046756565.1 Thermoanaerobaculia bacterium
TGGGTCTTCGCCAGCCCTAAGAAGCCCGATCGGCCGATCACCTGGCCGGTCTGGCCCTGCCGGCGCCTCTGTGACCGCATCGGCTTCCGCTTCGTGCCGCACGACCTCCGGCGCACCGCGGCCACCCACATGGCCCGGATGGGCGTCCAGCGGATCGTCCTCGCCAAGATCCTCAACCACGCCGACAATGGCGTGACCGCGATCTACGACCGCTCGACCTACGACCGGGAGAAGCGGGAAGCGCTGACCATGTGGGGCGACCGGGTCGAGATGATCGTCCGTGCCGCAGCGCGTGAAGATCCGCGAGCTCGTGGCCGCGGGTCTGACTGCGGTTCCGAAATGGTAGATTGATCGTGTAAGTAGACAACTCACCCCAGCTGCTCGCCGGTTGAGATCTTCTTCAGGAAGGGAAGAGCGATGTGGGTAACGCAGACCTACCTCGGTGTCCGGTGTAGATGCTATGTAGGCCGGTCCGCGTTGAGGCGGGTCGGTCTAGGCAAGAGGCTGCTGAGTACCTAGTCTTCCACCAGACGAATTAACCGTTCAAAAGGAGGAAGGTAGATGCGTACGTCAGCAGCCAGAGTCGATCATAGCGTGGAGCAAGTCCTGTTCGTGGTGTTCGAGCTGAGCAACAAGAGCTGGAAGCTCGGCTTTGCGACAAACTTGGGACAGAGGGTTCGAGAGCGGACGGTCCCGGCCTGGGATCTGGGCGTTTTCGAGACCGAGCTGAAGAAGGCGAAGAAGTACTTGGGCCTCGAGGAATCGGCTGGGGTCGTAAGCTGCTACGAAGCGGGTCGCGAGGGGTTCACGCTCGACCGATATCTGGCCACGTCGGGGATCTCGAATGCGGTGGTGGACGCGGGAAGCCTGGAGGTCAAGCGCCGCCGGCGCCGTGCGAAGACGGATCGCCTGGACCTGGGGACTCTGATGAACCGCCTGATTCGCTGGCATTGGAAGGAAAGGGGTGTGTGGAGCGTGGTGCGGGTGCCGAGCGTCGAAGAGGAAGATCAGCGCCAGTGCCACCGGGAACTCGCGGCGCTGAAGAACGAGCGAACGCGGCACGTGAATCGGATCAAGGGCCTGTTGGCCAGCCAGGGTGTGCGGATGAAAGTGAAATCGGACTTCCTGGCGCGGCTATCAGAGGTGCGGTTGTGGGACGCGTCTTGCCTACCGGCGGGTCTGCACAGTCGGCTCAAGCGGGAGTGGGAGCGGATGGAGTGTGTGGCGGAGCAGATTCGCCAGCTTCGGGCTCAGCGTAAGCAAGTCCTCGAGGAGTCGAAGTCAGAGAGTGTGGAGAAAGTGCGTCGTCTGCAGCGGCTTCGGGGGATCGGAGAGAACGGCTCGTGGTTGCTGGCGATGGAGTTCTTTGCCTGGCGGCAGTTCGAGAATCGCCGGCAGGTCGGCGCGCTGGCGGGTCTCGTGCCGACGCCCTACCGCAGCGGCGAGATGGACCAGGAGCTCGGCATCAGCAAGGCCGGGAGCCGTTGGGTGCGCTCGATGATGATCGAGCTGGCCTGGTGCTGGCTTCGGTTCCAGCCGCAGAGTGAGTTGTCGCTGTGGTTTGAGCGTCGCTACGGTAGCGGGACGCGCCGCTCCCGGCGCGTCGGCATCGTGGCCCTGGCCCGGAAGCTGTTGGTGGCGCTCTGGCGCTACGTCGACCACGGGGTGATTCCCGAAGGGGCGATCCTGAAGGCGTAAAGAGTGTTGCGGGAAGCCAAGAGGACAGCGTGAGATTTCAAGCGAGTGTGGACGCGTCGTGCGATTTCCGGGTTGACGAAACCGTGGTATTAGGTGGAACCGTCCACGCTCGCGCTTCCGTGAGTTCGTCCATGAGCGAACAAAGCAGCTGGTGTCGGACCATTGGTGTCCGCACGGATAGGAGGTCGTTCTGGACTCTGAGAGTCCGAACTCTCCCGGGAAGCCCTCGCTTGAGTCACGCCGCCCCGACGCTCCCGCTGTTCGGTGCGCTGAAGATCGACACTGACAAGAGGGGACGACGCCGAAGAACAAGGAGGACTTGACGCTCACGGCCACATAGGAGGAAATCGCTTTTGGTCTTAGTGCGTGGATCGAGCCTGAAAAGTGCCTCGGAAC
>JBHHWO010000307.1:0-2091 GCA_046756565.1 Thermoanaerobaculia bacterium
TTCCCGCGATCGAGAATCTCCTTGCCCTTGACGGCGATCGGATTGATGCTCTCTTCGTAGCTGTAGGCATAGTACGTAGGCGGATAGATGGTCGCCAGCTCGGTGACCGCGGGACGCGGATTCAACCAGACGTGGCGGCACTCGGAGCACGCCACAAAGCGCCAGGGATTGCGGCAGGTCTGCGACTCGTAGTCGAAGCCCACCGCGTATTCGTCATGCCTGTCAGCGCCGCACACCGGACAGGAATCGACCCTGGTCAACGATATGCTCGGAGCGCTCTGATCCCCGAGCTCCCACGGCGGCAGGCGCTCCTCCCAGTCGGCGCGCGAGCCCTTCGCCTGCTCGTTCAACGCCGCTTCTAGCCGCTAGGTGCCCGCCGTATCTTGGCGACACTCCGGCAGGGGCAGTGCCAGAAAGTAGCGCAAGAGATAGCCGATGTATGACTTGCGCCAGATGAGACCTTTGCTCCCCGGGCTCTTTCGTATCAATCGATCGGCTTCCGGAAGGTGGTAGTAGGGTATCGACGTCCAGAGGTGGTGAGCGGCGTGATAGTTCATGTTGGAGGGCGCAAAGAAAGCCTTTTCCACGGCATTGCTCGAGTAGCTGATCAACCGATGCTCGTCGGCCTTCTCAACGGACTCCGGATGGGAATGCTCGAGGAAGGTCCTTACCAGGTTCGGACAGTAGGTGAACGCGTACAACGGAACCAGCCACATCACAAAGTAGCCCCACCACCCGTAGAGCAGCGTCAAGCCTACGATCAGTAGCGCCTGCCATCCGACGAAGATCAGAAGATCGCGGCCGGTGTACGAGGGCCTCTCGCTTCCGAGCTCGAGCCTGCGGTGGAAATAGACGCTCCGGAGGACAAGCATGACGCTCGCGAGACCGCTCAAGAAGCCGAGATACGCACCTTTGGTGGTCCTATTGAAGCATCCGTACCGGTGGCGGTCCGGGTCCCCCTCGGAAGCCAGGTAGCGGTGATGAAGGATGTGGTTCGTCCGATTGAGGCGGGTAACCGCTCCAATCGGGCCGAAGACGAGCAGATCGCAGAAGAGATCGTTCGCTCCGACCGAGCGCAAGACCCTTCGATGCAGGCCATCGTGCCCGATGATGAACAGGGCGTAGAAGCGGGTGCCGACGATGGCCCCCGCCGGGATCAGCACCCACCACCGCAGCCAGATTGCGGCGACTGTCCAAGCCGTGATGATCAAGGCCCAGGACGTCAGCGCGTCGCGAACGGCGCGGGCGGGCCGGATCGTACTGAGATTCCGGACCTGCGCCGGCGTCAAGATGCCCCTGCGATACCGGCTGTAGGGGTTGGCTCAAGCCCTCGAATTCATCCCATATCCCCTATCGGTTTTAGAGACTAGCATCTCGAAGATCGGTGCTTGGCCCTGAGCACCGCCGGCCATCGAGCAAAAAAACGGCCCAGGTCACCCCGGGCCGTTCGACAAGACAAGGCTGGTGCCGGGATCAGTACATCCCACCCATGCCGCCGCCCATGCCGCCCATGTCGGGGGCCGCTGGAGCGTCCTCTTTCTCCTTGATCTCGGAGACCAGAGCCTCGGTGGTGAGCATCAGCCCCGCGATCGACGAAGCGTTGAGAAGCGCGGTCTTGCAGACCTTGGCCGGGTCGATGACGCCGTCCTTGACCAGGTCGCCGTAGTCGCCGGTCTGGGCGTTGTAGCCGGTCGCGCCCTCGGTCGAGAACAGCTCCTTGACCACAACCGAGCCCTCCTGGCCCGCGTTGTTGGCAATCTGGCGAGTCGGCTCCTCGAGCGCGCGGCGCACGATGTCGACGCCCACCTGAAGGTCGCCCTCGGCCTTGACCTCCGAAACCGCGTCGATGGCTCGCAGCATCGTGATGCCGCCGCCAGGGACGATGCCCTCCTCGACGGCCGCCTTGGTGGCGTGCATCGCATCCTCGACGCGGGCCTTCTTCTCTTTCATCTCGGTCTCGGTGGCAGCACCGACCTTGATGACGGCGACACCGCCGACCAGCTTGGCGAGGCGCTCCTGGAGCTTCTCGCGGTCGTAGTCGGAGGTCGTCTCCTCGATCTGGTTGCGGATCTGCTTGACCCGGCCGGCGAT
>JBHHWO010000308.1:0-2083 GCA_046756565.1 Thermoanaerobaculia bacterium
GCCCATGTGACACCCGCGTCACACCTTGCGTCACCGCGTTCCACCGGCTACAGTCCTGAGTGTTGAGCATCCGCGCCGCCCTGGGGTAGCGGCGCGATCCGCCGCTCGGGGAGAGCGACAGAAAGGACTGGGATGGGACCCACTCTTCGTAAGAGAATACGGGCATCGCTCCGCTTTCTGGTGGCCGGTGCCATCCTACTGACGGCCAGCGCAGCTATCGCCTCGCCGCCGCCACGAATCGACTTCGACGGCAACATCGTCCGAGGCTCTCGCATCCAAACCGGCGGCGAGGCACTCTTCGTGGGCATCGCCAAAGAGCCTCGGCCCTTCGAGGCACGGTTTGCGACCTACGCCGAGATTCTGGTTGACGCCGACCACGACGGCGTCATCGAGTTCGAGCTCGACGGCCCGGTGTCGCCGGGCTCGATGTGGGCCGTCTCCGACCTGTCCTCGGGCAAGTGGGTGCTTCACGGCCCGCCCGATTCTCCGATGCGTCAAAGAACCGGCCGCGGCCGAATCCAGCGCGACCAGTTCGGTTCGCTCAAGCGTCTGACGGACGATGGCGACACGCTCGAGTTCTTCGTCGCGAGAGCCGGTGTCGGCGCGTGGCGGTGCGGCGCCGGTGACGGCGCCGCCATGGATCTCGGCGCCGATGAGGACGGCCGCATCGACATCGATCTCGGCGGGCTCGTTCCCATCGGGACGACCGAGGAGTTCGTCGAGCTCCAGCCTGGAGACATCGTTTTCGCCTTCGACGTTCGCCGGCTCGAGTACAGCGCGGGTCGCATTCGGGGCTCCGCTCTCGCTGACGTAACCGACGGGGAGGGCGAGCAGTGATTCACGCACAGCGAATCGGACTCGCCCTCACTGTGAGCTTCCTCCTACTTCCCACCGCGTCATCCGCGATGGAGCACCCCGATCAGGCCGTGGGCTTCGCCGCCGGCGGGCTGCAAAGCCTCGCAATCGACAACGTCTCGACATACAACGGCGGTCTCACGGTCTCTGTCCCTATCGGCCCGATGTTCCAGCTCATCTACAACAGTCACCCTTGGAGCTCGGCGGACCGCGGAGGCACCCTCGAGGTCTTCCCCAACGGACGCAACACGGCGGGCTTCGGCTGGCGTCTCTCACTGGGCAAGCTCTACTCGCCGAACTCGTGGTATGGAAACGAGAGCGGCTACTGGGTCTATGTCGGCCCGGATGGAAGCTCCCACAACTTCTACGACCACCCGCACGAAGGTGAAGACGACGGCGACGGCAACGTCATGTATACCCGCGACGGCAGCTACCTGCGGCTCATCCACAATTGGAACGGCTCCTCCGCCTGGAAGGCCATCGAGTATCCGGATGGGACCCGCCAGACCTTCGCGACGGTACCCGGCTGGTCGACCAACTTCTCGCTTCGCAAGATCGAGGATCGCTTCGGCAACTTCACCAGCATCGCCTACAGCTATCCGGACGGCGGCTGGACCGGCCGCCAGATCTGGACGATCACCGACAACCACGGCCGCATTCACTACGCTCATTTCTCGCCGTCGCAGAACTCGGTTCACGAGGTCACGAGCGTCGACTACCAGACCGTCGGAGGCCAGCGCGCGGTCTACCAGTTCGTCTACACGACGTGGAAGCGGAATCGGCCGTACGACACCTACCCTTTCAACAACGACCGAATCAACATCAGATTCCTGAAGAAGGTGATCTTTCCGGACAACTCCGAGCTCGATACGAGCCGGGCCGACGGCTGGCCCGACTATTCCGGAAGCTTCCTGGGCTGGGCGAGTGGCGTGCTGAAGGGCCTTCGCCTACCCACAGGCGGTCGCCTCGAATGGGACTACACCGAATGGGTCTTCGCGGGGAGCAACTCCACCGATTGGAGCTACGGCGCGGGCGTTGTCCAGCGCCGGATGGTGCGCTCGGACGGGACTACCGAATCCACCGTGACCTACGATCAGGGCTTCATCCCGGCCTCGGGCTGGCCGAAGGTCGGCTACCAAAACGACGTGGTCTACCCCGGCGGCCACTGCGCGCGGCATTTCTTCCATCACGATAAATCCCTGAGCACAGCCGACTGGGGCGGTTGGGA
>JBHHWO010000309.1:0-2054 GCA_046756565.1 Thermoanaerobaculia bacterium
AGCGGCCGCCGGATTCAGCATCTCGCGCGGTCACTACGAGGTCACCATCGAACACTTGCTTCTGAAGTTGATGGAAGATGGGGCTGGTGACATCCCCCGCATATTGAACCATTTCGAGGTGAAGACCGGGCAGCTCTGGGAGGCGTTGCTGAAGTACATTGAAGGATTTAAGACGGGTAACACCGGACGTCCATCGTTCTCGCCGATCATGTTGCAGTTGGTCGAATCGGCCTGGATTGTGACATCGGTGCATCACGGTCTGGCGGAGGTTCGCTCGGGGGCCCTCCTCGAAGCGCTGCTCGAAAGCGAGTCGTTGCAGGCGGCCCCCTACATGGAGAAGCTGTCTCCCATCAACCGAGACGAACTGCGCGACGCGTTTTTCGACATGGTGGCCGGCTCTGCTGAGGACAGAACAACCCGACGCGCCACGGGGGGACCGTCCCTGGACGGAGCGCCTCGGGAAGGGGAAACGGCTCTGGAACTCTACACCACCGACGTGACCGGGAAAGCCCGCGACGGCGGGATCGATCCCGTCTCCGGGCGCGACGAAGAGATCCGCCAGATCATCGACATCCTCAGCCGACGGCGCAAGAACAACCCGATCCTCGTCGGCGAGCCCGGCGTGGGAAAGACGGCGGTGGTCGAAGGCTTTGCCCTCCGCATTGCTCATGGCGATGTGCCGGACAGCCTGAAAGATGTGGATATTCGCGGGCTGGACCTGGGCCTGTTGCAGGCGGGAGCCGGGGTCAAGGGCGAGTTTGAACAGCGCCTCAAGTCGGTGATCGAGGAAGTTCGTGAGGCGGCCAAGCCGATCATCATGTTTATCGACGAGGCGCATACGCTCATCGGCGCGGGAGGAGCTGCGGGCACCGGCGATGCGGCCAACCTGATCAAACCGGCGCTGGCCCGGGGCGAGATGCGCACCCTCGCCGCTACGACGTGGAGCGAGTACAAAAAATACATCGAAAAAGACCCGGCCCTCGAACGGCGTTTCCAACTGGTCAAGATCGGCGAACCGACGGTCGAAAACGCCGTCATCATGCTGCGCGGCATCAAGGAGAAATATGAAGAGCACCATAACATCCCCATTTCCGACGAAGCCGTTCAGGCAGCCGTTGAACTGTCGGCGCGGTATGTGTCGGGGCGGAACCTGCCGGACAAGGCCGTAGACCTGCTCGATACGGCATCGGCCCGCGTGAAGATGATGGGGTCGGCCAAGCCCGCCCTCATCGACGACACCGAGCGTCAACTGGCATACCTTGCCATTGAAATCGCCGCCGTCGAGCGCGACCTGAAGACCGGCATCCGGAACGATCCGGAAGTGCTGGAGGCGCTGCTAGAGGAGAAGGGCGCGTTGGAAACGAAACTCGACGCGCTCAACGAACGGTGGGCGAAAGAGCAGGAATTGGTCGAGCAGATTACCGGGATGCGGGCCGAGCTCCGTGCTCACACCGGCGATGGAACCGATCAAAAGAACAAGATCAACACCCTGATGGACGAACTCGAAGCGTTGCAGGGGGAGGCTCCGCTCGTGCACGCCGAAGTCAACGCCAGCATCGCCGCCGAAGTGGTGTCTGACTGGACCGGCATCCCGGCGGGCAGCATGGAGAAGGACGAAGCCACCCGCCTGCTCGAACTGGAGAACGTGTTGCAAGAGAGCATCATCGGGCAGAACGAAGCGATCGAACTCGTCGCTGAGACGATCCGCACGGCCAAGTCCGGGATGGGGAATCCCGAAGCGCCCATCGCCGTGTTTCTGTTTGTCGGGCCGAGTGGTGTGGGCAAGACCGAGCTTGCGCGTGTGTTGGCCACGCAGGTCTTCGGCGGGGAGCAATTCCTCACGCCGATCAACATGTCCGAGTACCAGGAGTCACACACGACCTCGCAACTCAAAGGGGCCCCTCCGGGCTACGTGGGCTACGGCGAAGGGGGCCTCCTGACCGAAGCCGTCCGCCGCATGCCCTATTCCATCATACTGCTCGACGAGTGCGAGAAAGCCCACCGCGACGTGATGAACCTGTTCTACCAGGTCTTCGACAAGGGCTTCATGCGCG
>JBHHWO010000310.1:0-2042 GCA_046756565.1 Thermoanaerobaculia bacterium
CTATCGTCCCAATGTTCACGTGGGGCTTTGTTCGCTCGAACTTCTCCTTCGCCATTCCCTCTTCCTCCGGTTCCTAAATTCCTGAATCTGCTGTTTACGGCTTCACGCGCGGCTCAACCGGCCGCCTTTGCCACGACCTCTTCACTGACCGTCTTCGGAGCCTGTTCGTAGCTCGAAAACTGCATGGTGTATGTAGCCCGGCCCTGGGTCCGCGACCTCAGATCTGTGGCGTAGCCGAACATCTCCGCGAGCGGCACCATGCACTTGACCACCTGCGCGTTGCCGCGCGCTTCCATGCTCTGAACCCGGCCCCGCCGGGAAGTGATGTCGCCGATGACGTCGCCCATGTAGTCCTCGGGGGTGACGACCTCCACCGCCATAGCGGGCTCGAGCAACACCGGGTTGGCGTTCTTCGAAGCGTCCTGAAACGCCATCGAGCCGGCGATCTTGAAGGCCACCTCGGAAGAGTCCACCTCGTGGAAGCTGCCGTCGTAAAGCTCGACCTCGATCCCCGCGACCGGATATCCGGCCAGCGGACCGGATTCCATCGCCTCGCGAATGCCTTGCTCCACCGGCTTGATGAACTCCCTCGGAATCGAGCCGCCGACGATCTTGTTCTCGAACCGGAACTCGACGTCGGTCGGGCGAACGTTGATCTTGCAGTGTCCAAACTGGCCACGGCCGCCACTCTGGCGGACGAAGCGGCCTTCGCCCTTGGCTTCTGCGGTGAGGCTCTCCTTGTAGGCCACCTGCGGCCGGCCCACGGAGGCCCCGACCTTGAACTCCCGCAGCAGCCGGTCGGTCAGGATCTCGAGATGGAGCTCGCCCATACCCGAGATCAGCGTCTGACCGGTATCCGGGTCGGTGTGGACGCGAAAGGTGGGATCTTCCTGCTGCAGCTTGTCGAGCGATAGCGCCAGCTTTTCCTGGTCGGCTTTGGTCTTTGGCTCGATCGAGACCGAGATCACAGGCTCGGGGAAGGTCATCGACTCGAGCACGACCTCGGCCTTGGGGTCGCAAATGGTGTCGCCGGTCTTGACGTTCTTGAGACCCACCGCGGCGACGATGTCGCCCGCCCAGACTTCGGAGACCTCTTCACGCTTGTTCGCGTGCATCTTGAGCAGACGCCCGATGCGCTCGCGCTTGCCGCTGGTCATGTTGAGCACCGACATTCCGGTCTCGATGTGTCCCGAGTAGATCCGCACGTAGGCCAGCTGGCCGACGAAAGGATCGGTCATGATCTTGAACACCAGTGCTGAGAAGGGCTCGTCGTCGCTCGCCTTGCGCCCGATCACAGCGCCCAACGGATCCGTGCCCTCCACGGGAGGCACATCGACCGGCGACGGCAGATAGTCCACTACCGCCCCGAGCAGCGGCTGCACGCCCTTGTTCTTGAAGGCGCTGCCGCACAGGACCGGCTGCAGCTTGTTGGCGATGGTCGCGCTGCGAAGCGCAGCCTTGAGGTCTTCGACGGTGATCTCTTCACCGGAAAGGTATTTCTCGAGCAGGTCATCGTCGGTCTCGGCGATCGCTTCGACCATCTTCTCGCGCAGCTCGAGGGCCCTGTCCCGGAGCTCGTCGGGAACGTCTACGATTTCGTACTCGGCGCCCAGGTTCTCGTCCTTGTAGACGATGCCCTGCATCTCGACGAGGTCGACGACACCCTGCAGGTTGTCTTCTGCGCCCCACGGAATCTGCACCGGTACCGGAGCCGCGCCCAGCCGGGTGCGCATCATGTCGACACAGCGGTCGAAGTCCGCGCCCACCCGGTCCATCTTGTTGACGAAGGCGATCCTCGGAACCCGGTACTTGTCGGCCTGCCTCCAGACGGTCTCGGACTGGGGCTCGACGCCGGCGACGGCGTCGAAGACCGCCACGGCTCCGTCCAGGACTCGCAGCGAGCGCTCCACTTCGGCGGTGAAGTCGACATGACCGGGAGTGTCGATGATGTTGATCCGGATCTTGTTCCAAAAGCAGGTCGTCGCGGCGGCGGTGATGGTGATGCCGCGCTCCTGCTCCTGCACCATCCAGTCCATCGTCGC
>JBHHWO010000311.1:0-2012 GCA_046756565.1 Thermoanaerobaculia bacterium
CATCTTCGTCCTCATCGTAGGTCCCATATGTCGCCCGTATAGGACCTGCCCAGTTCGGGCCCGGCCCGATGCGCCTTCCCCGGATCGCACCGTCCCCGTCTGCCCGTTGGTCGCCGCGTTGCTAGACTCGGTGGCCCCCGCAGTCCGAGCCGATGACGTCGAAGCCCATGGGTCCCCGCGCTGGGTCCGCCGACCGGAAGCACTCCAACAGCGAGCTCCCGTCCGCTGATGCTTCGAACGGAGTGGCAGCGAGCGAGGAGAGTCCCCCGCGACGCTATCTCCTGCGGTCGGACGAGGACGGGCCGTACCTCACCAGCCGAGTGACTCCAGAAGTCAGGGTGCGGCTACAGCTCGATTACTCGGTGAGCGGGGCGGCCGCACGCAAAGCGCCACCTGGGACGATCTTCCTCGACGGCGCAGCGCAGGGCGAGCCGTTTCTCGATCACGAGCGGCGGATCTTCAACCTCGATCATCACGAAGGGGTGATCCGCCGGTTCACCCTCTCGGCCTGCGAACAGGCGACCGTGCTCGTCTTGCGCGGGCTCGACTTGAGGGAGCGTCCGTGGACCATCTTCGCCAACCAGCCCGATCTCGACACTGTACTGGCCATCTGGGTATTGCTGAACAGCGTCCACCTGCGCGAGGAGGAGCCGGCGCTGTGGCGCGCCTGCATGCCGCTCATCCGGGTCGAGGGCCTGATCGACAGCCAGGGTCTGGAGCTGATGGAGTTCAGCGGTATGGGCGAGGAGCGCCTGCAGCGGACGCTGGACCAGATCGCCGAGCTGCGCCGGATCGAATCGGAGGCGCGCGCCGAGGACGGTCCCGAGCGCAACGCCGGCACTGAGAGCCTTGTCGCCCTGCTCGAGGCAATCGATCGAATGGTCTACCCGGAAGGTTTCTTCGAGCCCTTGCCGCCGGTCGAGGAACTGGCCCTCGAGGAGCTGTCGGAGGGCCGCATCGTGGTCGTCTGCCGCTGCGACTGCGGAATCTACGAAGCGGAGCCGGTCCTCAAGCGGCTCTACGGCAAACGGCTCGCGGTCATCGTCCTCGAGCGCGAAGAGGGGTTCTTTACCCTGCGTCAGACCGACACCTTCCTGCCGAGCAACCTCGAGCAGGTCTACCGCACTCTCAACCTCCTAGACCCGACGGTGAGCAACAGCCGCGCAGCGAATCGATGGGGCGGATCGGGCGAGATCGGTGGCTCCCCGCGGGGCTCAGCCACGCGCTTGCGGCCGGCCGAGATCGCCGCCGCCTGCCGGCTCGCCTACCGCCGTCCCTCCTTTCGCGAGCGCGCCACCGCGGTCGGACTGAGCTTTCTGCTGGCCTCGGTGCCCATGGCCGCTGGCCTGATCGTTCTCACCCTGACGATGACCTCCGAGCCGATGCTGCCGGCCGAATGGGGAGTGGGGCTGTTCGGGGGCGTCGCCATCGCCGTCGCAGCCGTGCTGCTTCTCTTGCTCAAGGCGACCCGCCATCCCGGGGTCTTCGGCCTGCGCTGGCCCGTTGGGTGGAAGTGGCTCTGGCTGATCCCGGCGGCCGTGGCCGCGGGGCTCTTCGGGGGAACCTGGCCCACGGAACTCGGGCCGGTCTCGGGAACCTTCCGGTCCGCCACCCTGATCCCCATCTTGCTGCTGCCGCTCGCCGCCGAGCTGACCTTTCGCGGACTGGCCCAGGGCCTGCTGATGAAGCGCCTGCCACTGGCGGGCTCGAGCGGGCTGTTCACACTGTCCTGGCCAACGGTCGCCGGCGCGGTCTTGTTCGCCGCCTGGACTCTGCCTCTCGCCCTCTATTACCGGGGGTTCGAGCTCGACTCGCCGATCCGGTCTGCTGGCGTCATTCTCGCCGCCCTACTTCTCGGGCTGGTCCAGGGGATCTGTCGCGAGTGGTCCGAGAGCCTGATTGGACCGATTCTGCTGCACTACCTGGGGAGTGGGGCGGCGCTTCTAGCGTTGTGGCTGGCCTAGCAGCCCGTGGTAGAAGTCGAGAAGGCCGCGTTGCGAGAGCCAAGGGAC
>JBHHWO010000312.1:0-2000 GCA_046756565.1 Thermoanaerobaculia bacterium
GGCATTGCTCGCACCGCCAGCAGGGCACGACCCACCATGCCGTCACGCGCTGGCCGATTTTGAACGGCACGCCCGCGTTCGCCTCGATCTCGGCGACCTCGCCGCCGAAGTCGGAGCCCAGGATGTGCGGGAAAGCCCGGTTGGGTCTATACCGGCCCTCCCGTGCCATCAGGTCGAAGGCATTGATGGACACCGCGTGCACCTTAACGAGGACCTCGCCGGGCTCGAGCTTTGGCGTCGGGACGTCCGTATAGCGGAGCACCTCGGGGCCGCCATACTCGTGATAGACGGTAGCCTTCATGAATTCCTCCTCGTGGCGAACCGCACCGTCGCGCGACCCTTGAACGGGCCGGTGTACTCGAAACGATGTTCGGCGCCGTCACGGTCCGTGAAGACGTAGAGCCGTAACGGCACTAGCGCCTCGCCAGCTAGTTCCACCGTGACGTCGCCGCCCACCTCCTCGGCCGCCAGGATCACCGTCTGCACTTTGCTTCGGGCGTAGTCGGCGATAAAGTCGTATGCCACGCCCTCATAGCGATGGCGCGGCATCAGGGCATCCGCGCCGCGCAAAATCTCGCGCCACTCCCCGTCCGTGAGATGTTGGATGAAGTGTGAGTGCGTAATCGATCCGCCGAAGAACATCGCGTCCAATCCCAGCCGCGTGTGGTCCGCCAGACGCCGCGCGGCGGCCTTAACCTGATTCTCGGCCCAGACAGACCCGCGGGTCAGACTGTTCAGTATGTCCCACTTATAGGCTCCGTACCCGCCGGTCCGATGATAGAGGAAGTGATCCTGATCGACGTACGTGCGGGCGGACTCGAACGCTGGTGGGTAGTGGTTGTACACGACGAAGAAGTCCTTCGCTGGTCCCGGGAGAAAGTCGAACGCGTAGTCCATCGAGCCGTACGGTGCCGGGTGCCAGTCATGATGGACGGCCTCCCAGGGTTCGCCCGGCATCGTGATGTTCATCTTGTACGTCATGCCGCGCGCCACTAAGCCGGGGATCGCATGGACGCTCCAGCTGTGATCGTGGTCGCTCAGGATGCGCGAGGGCCTGATTCCGAGTCGGTCGAGCGTCTGATCCATTTCCCGGAAAAGCGCGACGAAGCGTTGCGGATCATATTCGCCGCCGTCATCGCCATAGAACAGACTGGTCGAGGGCGCGAGCGTATGCGGCGCGAACTCGGCTTTCCCGGCCCTGTAAAGCTCGTTGACTTTCGCCGCCCCGGCCGCCGTCACGGCGCGAAGGCAGAAGCAGAGGCTCGGCACATGCCGCGCCTCGTTCAGAACCTCGACGAACGCGAAATCCCCGGCATCGCGCCAGAGTCCTCGGCAGTCGTCAAATCGGAAGCGGACGAAGGGCGGCATCGCCTTCATGACGAACGGCTTTCGCGCCGCCCACGTGATGGAGCGCAGCCACACGTCATCGAGACCGAACGTGTGACCGAAGTGCTGGCGCAACCAGATCTTCGGCGAGACGAGCCACTGGACGACCTTTCCCCGCCCCAACGGCTTGCCGAAAAGCATCGGAGCGCCGTCCGCATCCTCGAGGAGCACCGCACCACCGGGCAACCTCATCCGCACGAGTGTCGTGGGCACCGGCCCCCTGAGGATCTTCCGGGTGTCGCCATCCTGCCACCACGTAATCGGATGCGAGTTGTCGCGAACGTGCAGCGCCTGGGTACCTCCTGTCACCACTTCCCCGCTGCGCCCGGCACCCTTGAGGCCCACCGCGTGCAAGAACTCGTCCCCGTAGCCGTCCAGGTCGCTGTCGAAGTTGACTAGCCCCATGCCCTCCTCGGTCGCCCGAAGGAGGGCGGCCGTCCCGGCACGCCCGAGTCTGGCACCGATGTGCTCCTGGAAGATGATCGCCGCCCGGCAGCCGTAGAGCAGCTCGCCCGTCGGGGAACCCATCGCGAGGTCTGCGACGCGGAATGGGATTCCGAAGTGCGCCAGCGCGCCGAAGGCGCTCTCGAACTGGAACGCGAACTCTGGTTGGC
>JBHHWO010000313.1:0-1993 GCA_046756565.1 Thermoanaerobaculia bacterium
TGTGTCGGGGTCCGGGAGGTAAGGGGCCGATAGGTCTGGGGAAGCGTCAGGCCTTGCAAACGTGGCTCGGCTTTTTGGTCTGTGCGTAGCGGACGACCTCCGCCGGAATCCCGAGAGTGAAACCTCCCCCCCCTTTGAAAAACCAGCCTGTCCCCCTTCTTGTGATGCCGAGGCCGTTAGGCGGCTCGACCCACCTGATGAAAGACGACCTGTCACCGAGCCGCGTTCGCGATCTCGACGGTGGCCGCGCTGCACCACACGATGCAGTGTGCCATCTCCACGAACGCGGGCGCGACTTGATCGCCGCTACTGGCTGGTGTATATGGAGGCGATGAGCGAATCTCGCAAGCAGATCGCCTTCATCACCGGGGGCACCGGGCAGGCGACCATCGCGGAGGTCGGCGGCAAGGGCTATTCGCTGATCCGGATGGCCGAGGCGGGCTTGCACGTTCCGCCCGGCGCCGTGCTCACCACGGAGTTCTTCGCTCCCTGGTTTGACGCGATTCGCGCGTCGTCGACGTGGACGGCACTCGCCGATGCAAACCCCGATGCATGGTCAACGCTCTGCGAGGACCTTAAGCGGCTCTGCTCGGACCTCGCCCTGACGGCGAACCAGCGGGAGACCCTCGAAGAGCTGCGCAAGCGGCTCCCGGCGCTGGGAGAGGGCGCGCTGTTCGCCGTGCGCTCGTCCTCGCCCGAGGAAGACCTGGTATCGGCCTCGTTCGCCGGCGGCTACGAGACGAAGCTGGGCGTTCGCGGTCGCGAACTAGAGCAGGCGTTGCAACACTGTTTCGCCTCGACTTTCGATGAGCGCGTGTTCGTCTACAAGCGGGAGCACGGGTTCGACGTGCTGTCGCCTCGCATCGCCGTCATCGTCCAGCAGCAGATCGCGAGCGACGTCGCGGGCGTCGGGTTTTCGCTCAACCCGCTGACGAACGACTACGACGAGGCCGTCATCGACGCAAACTGGGGGCTCGGCGAGTCGGTCGTCGCAGGGCTTGCGTCGCCCGATCACTTCGTTGTCGACAAGGTGAGTCGCAAACTCGTCGAGAAGAAGCTCGGCGCCAAGCAGGTCTCGATCTGGCTCGGTCGCGACGGGGGCACCGTGGAGCGCGAAGGATACCGCTCAACGGACCTGACCTTGAGTGAGGCCCAGCTCGGCGAGCTCGTCGACGTGCTGTGTCGCATCGAGGAGCTCTACGGCCACCCGACGGACATCGAGTGGGCCTACGCCGATAGTCAGCTCCACGTCCTGCAGGCGCGCCCCATCACCACCCACGTGCCGCTCCCGCCCGAGATGGTGACGAACCCAGGTGAACGCAGGCGGCTGTACGTGGACGCCGCGCTCTCAAAGGGCCTGACCACCAACGCGCCGATCTCGCCGCTCGGCCTCGCCTGGATGGAAGACATGTTGTACTCGAGCGCGATGAAGAGATTCGCCGGAATCGAGGACTTCACGCCGGCAGGGGGTCTGCTGTTCTCGGCGGGCAGCCGACTCTACATGAACCTCTCCAATGCGATGTGGCTGGGGATGAGTCCCAGGGCGATGGCGAAGAACACCGCCTACACCGACGCGCTGATGGCCGAGGTCCTGGCCAACATCGATCTGAAGAAATACCGCGCGGCGACGCGGCCTACGTGGTTGCGACTCGGACTCTTGCTGCTCATTCCCAAACTCCTCTGGGGGTTGCGCAAGTTCTTCTGGAACACGCTCTGCGCTTGCCTCACGCCGGAGCGCGCACGGCGCGCGTACCAGCGAAAGGTCGATGCCTTTGAGGCGGAGATCACGGAGAACCTCGACTACGACCTTCCACTGGAAGAGTTCGCCCGGACGTATACCCAGAGAATATGGTCGGAGATGTTCAACGTGACGATGCCGGCGCTGGTCGTCGGGCTGATCTCTCCCGACTTCGTGATCCCAAGCAAGTCGGAGGAGGCGAGGGCCCTGGCCGAGAAGCTCAAGCGGGGCTTCACGGGCAACGTCGTCGTCGAG
>JBHHWO010000314.1:0-1975 GCA_046756565.1 Thermoanaerobaculia bacterium
CGAGAAGTTTTCCCGCCAGGCAAGCCCCAATGAGCCCTGTCCCTCCTGTGATGAGTGTCGTCAACGCTGCGTCCCCTGAAGAATCGCGGCCTCTGCTCCGCGGGCTCAGTCGCACTGTGTGATCTGAAAGCTTTGCTCAAGACACTTCATGCCAGGGCCTCCAACTACCCGGGCCGGTGAAGCCGAGAAACGGTGGCGCTAGCCTAGACCAGGACCCAGGAGGGGTCAAGCACTAGTACTCGTTCTGTAGAGAGCACATAATCTGTCCGCTCCCCAGAGCAAATGAAATGTCCGCTTTTCGGGTAGCGCGAGGTAAAGCCATGGTGGGAAAGGAGGGCGACCATGCTTTATCTCGCCGCCGCCGTGGAGCGGGCGATGAAGGTGCAGGAGGTGATCTTGCGAGCCTTGAGTGGGACACTGGCGTGGTTACCCCGACAGGAACACCAGCAGCTCGGCCTTCTCGATCTCCCGAGTGCGGGCAAGCTGACGCTCCAGGACGGCCCGGAGAGCCGGCGTCACGGGGAACATGCGCCCATCCTCGTTCTTTGTTTCGCCAGGCTCCCGGCGGAGCCACCCAGCCGAGAGGTCCACGTGAGGCTTTTGTCGGGTCAGGATCTCCGCTTTGATGCGCCAGCCGGTGATGTACGCCGCCTCGAAGGCGGGTCTCAAGTCGTCGGACAGGTGGGAGAGAAGGGTACAAGGTTTCCCGCCTGCTGCAAAGCATGCGATAGACGTGCGACTATTTCCGACCCGCGACACAGTGACATTCAAACCCAAACCTGACGGTTCTGTCCGACGTTTCGTAGTGGCGGGCCGCGCCGGCCACGGCTTGCCAGATCTCTTCCTGCCGTGTCGAAGGCTGATCTTCGAGGAACCGGACGATATCCCGTGCGACGTCTTGAATAAAGCGCACATAGGCTTCCGGCGAGTCAAACTCGAGCTGCCCGCCGACCTGTTCGATCGTCACATTGCGCAAACCGGCTTTCTGGAAACGTCTTTGTAGGTCCTTCGCATCGGCCAGCCGAAAGATACCGGGCTCGTCGGGTGCCGGTGGGCCCAAGCCGACTTCGCGCCGAACCGTGCTGGCGGCCACGGCAACGAACGGGGATCTCGCGGGGTCGCTGAACACCGCCATCGCGACCCATCCGCTAGATTTCAGGAGCTTGTACACCCGGCGCAAGCAGGCATCGGGATCGGGCATGAGCATGAGTCCCCATCGGCAGAGTGCGGCGTCGAAGTCAGACTGTGGAATGTCGAGCGTCTCCCCATTGCATGCATAGAACTCGACATTCTGCAAGCCGAGCTCTGATGTACGCTCCCGTGCGAGGGCGATCATTTCCGGTGAGAGGTCAGTTGCGACGACCAGGCCACTCGGTCCGACCCGTCGCGCCGCGGTGACAAGTGGCTCGCCGTATCCCGCCGCGATGTCGAGCACTTTCTGCCCTGGTCGCAGTGCTGCCATGTCAACGAGACGGTCATTGATAATCTGCGCTCCCTGTTCGATAGTCGGTGCCCACTTCTTCCAGCCGAGGGCTACAGCATTCCAGCCTTCGCGTGCCATTTTCGTGAACTGTACCGGATCGAATTGACGCTCCGACATAATCTATCCCTCTGTCACCTGGACTGCGGACCACCCGTTCGCCAGGTCTTCTTCGGTGGGTTCAGTGCCACAGCGGGTCGCCATCATCGAACTCAGCGCAGACGGGGCAATAGGAGTCGGCTCGGCAGGCTGAGCAGAGAAGGTGTCGGCAGGGAAGGCTCGGCGGTGGGCCCGTGAACTGCCGTCCACGCCCGTTACAGACGTACTCACTCGGCCCCTCACCAGGAGACTGGTCAAGCATGGCGCACGAGGATCACTTGATCACCCTGTCCGCCCGGAAGAGAACAGAGTCGGGAATCGTGAGGCCGAGCGCCTGGGCAGTCTTCAGTTTGATCACGAGATTGAACTCGAAGTCACCGTCGGCGCTCAGGTCGG
>JBHHWO010000315.1:0-1974 GCA_046756565.1 Thermoanaerobaculia bacterium
CATGACGATCCCGGTGAACAGCACGGACATCACCAGAAAGGCGTTCGCCGAATCGAGCGGCGGCTCTGAGAACCAGCCCGAGCGAAGCTCCAACGCATAGTAGCCGAGCACCATTCCCACAGCCACAACCGCGGCAGCGACGCCCAAGCGACGCCTGCCGAGGACCAGACCGATCAAAACCGGAATCGGCAAGGCCAGCAGACCCGGGCTGTAGAGACCGTATGCATTCCAAGCCGCCGAGCCGATTGCCGCCAGCATGCTGAGGGTCAGTATCCAGCTCAAAGTCATGATGGCACCGGTGGCGCGGAGCAGGACAGGAATCAGCAAGAATCCGAGCCCGGCGAGAGTCGAGATCACGATACTGGTCTGTGGTACGTCTTCGCCGGCGACCAGGTTGGCCACGGCGAGGCCCAGCGTCGCAAGACTCAAGAAGAGGGAAACCGCAACCAGCAAGCGGCCTCTCCAGACGTGGTCGGCATCGGCTCCACGGGTGACCCTGGTCAAGAACAGGTCGAGGAACTTGACCAGTGGGCCTACTCTGCTCGACATGCTTGAGGCTCCTAGAGCCGGCTATCGATCCGGTCGCGGCCCCCAAAATAGGGCTTGAGAACCTCGGGTATGCGGACAGAACCGTCCGCATTCTGGTAGTTCTCCAGAACCGCTACCAGAGTTCGCCCGGCGGCGAGCCCCGAACCGTTGAGGGTATGGAGGTGCCTCGGCTTGCCGCCTCCGGCCGGGCGGTAGCGCAACCTGCCGCGGCGCGCTTGAAAGGCCTCGCAGTTCGAGCACGAGGAGATCTCACGGTAGGCGCTCTGACCTGGCAACCAAACCTCGACGTCGTAGGTCTTGGCCGCCGAAAAACCCATGTCGCCGGTCGCGAGAGTGACCACCCGGTACGGCAACTCCAGAAGCTGTAGCACGCGCTCGGCGTTTCCTGTCAACTCCTCGAGCGCCTGGTAGCTCGTTTCCGGGGTCGTCAGATGCACCAACTCGACCTTCTGGAACTGATGCTGGCGGATCAATCCCCGCACGTCTTTGCCGTACGAGCCGGCTTCCGCTCGAAAACACGGCGTGTAGGCCACGTATCGCAGCGGCAGCTCAGCCTCGTCCAGTATCTCGCCGCCGTGCAAATTGGTGACCGGCACCTCGGCGGTCGGGATCAGGTAGTACTCGTGGCCCCGCAGCTTGAACAGGTCCTCCTCGAACTTGGGTAGCTGTCCCGTGCCCGTGAGCGCCTCGCGGTTCACGATAAAGGGCGGCAGCACCTCGGTATAGCCGTGCTCGCCCGTGTGGAGATCGAGCATGAAATTGATCAGGGCTCGCTCCAGACGAGCGCCGTCGCCAAAGTAGCTGGTAAAGCGCGCGCCGGCGACCCTGGCACCCCGCTCGAAGTCGAGGATGCCGAGCTCGGGGCCCTGGTCCCAGTGGGCCTTGGGCTCAAAGTCGAATTCCGTTGGATCTCCGACTCTGCGCTCCACCCGGTTCGCTTCCTCGTCGGCGCCGACCGGAACGCTCTCGTGGGCGAGGTTCGGAAACGCCAGGTCCAGATCCGACAGCTCGGTCTCGGTGCTTTCCAGCCGGACCTCCAGATCGGCAATGCGAGCCTTGAGATCACCGACCTCGGCGATCACCTTCTCGGCGTCGGCGCCCTCCCGCTTGAGTCGGCCGATCACCTTGGATTGCTCGTTGCGGCGCTGCTTGAGCTGCTCGACTTCACCAAGACCGGAGCGACGCTCCCGGTCGAGCTCCTGCCAGCGTTCGAACTGGCCGGGAGCGACGCCTCGCTGCGTCAAACGTGCGGCGAGGTCGGAGTCCTCGGAACGGAGCAGGTCGCGCGGCAGCATCAGAGGAGTTTATAGGGCCGACAGAGGCGCTGAAAACCAGTCGGGAGGGGACACCTACGAAAGGTGTCCCCGACGCCTCGGCAGCCGACCGGCGATCAGCTCTCTCGTCGTCTCGACGACGCGCCTCAAG
>JBHHWO010000316.1:0-1965 GCA_046756565.1 Thermoanaerobaculia bacterium
TCCCGAGAGCAGCTCGTAGCAGATGACGCCGAGCGACCAGAGGTCGGTGCGCTGGTCCACCGGGTCGCCCCGAGCCTGTTCGGGCGACATGTAGGCCACCGTGCCCAGGGTGGTGCCGGCTGCCGTGAGACTGCCACTGGGGCCATCTGCCGACCCGGACTGCGGCTTGGCCAGCCCGAAGTCGAGAATCTTGATCTGGCCGGTCTTGGTCAACATGACGTTGCCGGGCTTTATGTCTCGGTGAACGATTCCGGCCCGGTGAGCAGCCGCAATGCCATCCGCCATCTGGCGAAGTACCGAGACAGTTTCGTCCACCGGGAGGGGGCCGTGGCGGAGGCGTTCCTGCAGGGTGTGCCCCTCGTAGTAGGCCATGGCGATGTAGAGCTGATCCTGATCTTCGCCGGCCTCGAAGATGGTGCCGATGTTGGAGTGGTCGAGGGCGCTGGCAGAGCGCGCCTCGCGCAGAAAGCGAGCTCGGGCATCCGGATCCTCGGTCAGCGACGGCGTCAAGAACTTGATGGCCACGGGCCGACCGAGCTGGGTGTCGCGAGCCAGAAACACTTGTCCCATGCCACCGGCGCCCAGCAGGCGCTCGACCTCGAAGTGGGAGATCCTCTGTTTCGGAGAGGCCGTCGGCTGAACCTTTCCTGGCAATTGTAGCCGAACTGGCAGGACGCCTTGCCCCTGCAACGGCTCCGCTGTGTAAGGCTAGGCGGGAGCATGATCGTTCATTTCCTCGGCGTCTTCCTAGTGGACGCGGGCCTCGCCCTTGCGACCGCGGCCGTGGTGTCGCTCGTCCACCCGCTGCGGTTTCTGAAGATCACCTCGCGTCGACAAGGGCTTGGAGTTCTTGGAATCGGCGGCCTGGTGGTGGTACTCGGCGTCAGCCTGCCGGCGTCCGAGAGGCGGATCGACACACCCCACACCGCACTGGATCGCTTCGCTCCCACCTACCAGTTCAGCGAGCACCATGAGATTCGCGTGGCCGCTCCGCCGGCACGGACCTTCGAAGCGATCCAGTCCGTCACGGCGAGGGAGATCACTCTTTTTCGCACACTAACCGCGATCCGCCGGTTCGGCCGCTCCGGTCCTGAGAACGTCCTGAACGCTCCCGAGCACCAGCCGATTCTCGAGGTGGCCACGCAGACGACGTTTCTGCTGCTCGCCCACGAACCGGACCGCGAGATCGTGGTGGGAACGCTGGTGGCTGCGCCTCCTGGGACACAATCGCCAGATGAAGCCACCCCGCAGTGGTATCAGGCGATCTCAGAGCCGGGCTACGTGAAGGCGGTGATGAACTTTCTCGTGGAGCCCGAGGGGGGCGGCTCGCTGATCACGACGGAGACGCGGGTCTTCGCCACCGACGACTCGGCTCGAAGGCGCTTCGCCGCTTACTGGCGTGTCATCTATCCCGGCAGCGCGCTGATCCGGCGAATGTGGCTGCGGGCGATTCAGCGACGCGCGGAGTTGCTGCCAGGCCGCGGCGGTTAGCCCGAAGCTCGATCCCCACAAAGGTGCCTGCCCACAAAGGTGTCATCCTTTTCGGGGCGAGGGACCAGAAGTGCCGTCAAGGCGGCCAGGCCGAGCGCCGCCGCCAGTCGAAAAAGGCCGAAAGAAGCCAGGAGGTGAAAGCTCGAGATCGCAGTCCAACACCCGAGCATCGCTGCCGCTGACCATCGGACAGTACGGTCGACCCCTGGCAACAGCTTCGCCACCGTCGCGTGCGCGCAGTAGAGCGTGGTCGCTATGAAGAAAGCAGCGGCCGCTCCTTGAGCCGCTCCCACCAGTAGGGGTCTGAGCACGGGGTGCCGATTCTAGACCGAACCGGGAATGACGACTTGGGGCTGGAGACTGAGCGTCCCTCCAGGGTCAGCTCTTCTGCTCAGAGATCCAGTCCTCGATGATTGATTCGAGCACGGCAATCGGAACCGCGTCATTACCGACAATCGTGTCGTGGAACTTGCG
>JBHHWO010000317.1:0-1956 GCA_046756565.1 Thermoanaerobaculia bacterium
GCGCCCAGCGTGCCGATGCCTTACAACGACAACCTCGAGCGAGCAACAATCCCGATGCAACAAGACATCGCCACAGCGATTCGCAGGCTGTTCTGAGGAGGGCTCGTAGCGTCATCGCAGCAGCTGTACATCATGCTCCAGTAATTGTGATTCGGTCAAACCTACTTATACGGTTACGTACATCACTGTTTTTCAGGCCACGCCTGCGGTGGACCTGCGATGCCGTCGGCTACGGCGCGGCGCAGCATAGAAACGCCTGAAGGTCCGCCGACTCGGCAGGCGACGAACGGGAGGATGCCATGGACCTCATTCTGAAGAACGCCCGCATCGCGGGTGACGAAGAGCGGCCGTCGGCCGACATCGGGATCGACAAGGGGCGCATCGCCGCGATCACGCCGAATCTTGCGGCGGACGGGCCGACGATCGATCTTCAGGGCCGGCTCGTCGCCCCCGGCTTCGTTGAGACCCATATTCACTTGGACAAGTCGCGCCTCCTGGACCGGTGCAAGTCGGAGAAAGGGACGCTTGAGGAAGCCATCGAGGAGGTGGCCAAGGCGAAGAAGGCGTTTACACCGGGGGACGTGCGCAAGCGCGCCGTGCGGACGCTCGAGACCTGTATCCTTCAGGGCACGAGCCACATGCGCACTCATCTCGAAGTCGATCCGGTCGTGGGCTTACGGAGCCTCGACGGCATCTTGCCCTTGGTCGACGAGTACCGATGGGCGATCGATCTCCAGATTTGCATCTTTCCGCAGGAAGGGCTACTCAACAACCCCGGCACCGAGGAGCTCATAGTCGAGGGCCTGAAACGGGGCTGTAAGGTGGTGGGCGCCGCCCCCTACACCGACTCCAATCCGAAGGGGCAGATCGATCGCGTCTTCGAGATGGCGCGCGAATTCGACGTGGACATCGACATGCACCTCGACTTCGGCAACACGCCCGAGGGCATGACGATCGAGCATGTGTGCCAGCTGACGGAAAAGTATCGCTACGGCGGCCGCGTGGCGGTCGGCCACGTGACGCAGTTCACGACGGTGCCGGTCAGGCGCTTCGAGGAGATCACCAAGCGCCTCGCCGACGTGGGAGTGGCCGTGACCGTGCTACCCTCCACCGACCTCTACCTCATGGGCCGGCACCTGGAGCACAACGTCATTCGCGGCGTCGTGCCGGTGCATAGGATGCTCCAGGCTGGCGTGAACTGCACGCTCTCGTCCAACAACGTGCTCAACCCGTTTACGCCGTTCGGCGACTGCTCGCTCATGCGCATGGCGAATCTCTACGCCAACATCTGCCAGGTCGGCCAGCGCGACGACACCAGGGAGTGCTTCGAGATGGTGACCCGGCGCTCGGCGAAGCTCCTGAACCTTGGCGATTACGGCGTCGCTGTCGGCAAGTCGGCGGACCTTGTGGTGCTCGACTGCACCGACCGGGCCCAGGCCGTGGCGGAGCTGGCGACGCCACTCATGGGGTTCAAGCGCGGTCATGCGACGTTCAGGCGCGAGCCCGCCCAGCTCCTGCGGCCTCGGTGACGTGGGCCGACCATCATCCGCCGGCGCCAAGGCTCTGCCCTTCGAGGATCCCGGCGGCGCCTTCTGCCGGGAGAACCATGTTGCGTTGGAGGGGGCTAGAGACGGCGCCCTCCCCGGGCTGACCTTCGCCGTCAAAGACGTGTTCCATATCGCCGGGCATCGGACTGGCTTCGGAAGCCCCGAGTGGCTGAGGACCCACGAACCGGCGACCGAGACCGCTGTTGCCGTCCAGCGCCTGCTCGGTGCCGGCGCGCGCATGATCGGCAAAACCCAGACGGACGAGCTTGCCTACAGCCTCACCGGCGAGAACGTGCACTATGGCACGCCGGTGAACGTTCGGGCCCCGGACCGAATCCCGGGCGGCTCGTCAAGCGGCTCGGCAGCCGCTGTGGCTGCCGGCCTCGTCGACTTTGCGCTCGGCACCGAC
>JBHHWO010000318.1:0-1954 GCA_046756565.1 Thermoanaerobaculia bacterium
CCGTGACAAATCGATCGTTGGCTATGGGTCGGGCCGCAACTGTCCGAGAGCGGCCTTCTCGTTATTCCATGCGGGTTTCGGCGCACTGGACCCGATCGCTCGTGAACGCCTGGTCGCCTGAATGTAGCGAGCGGAGGTCCGCCGAGCGAGAGGAGCGCGTCGGTGGCCTACTATCGGTCCGGAGAACCGCAGGGACTGATCGAGGGATTCTTCGGCTTCGCCTCAGAATGACAATGCAGGGAAACCCACCCTGCTGGGCTGGTCGCCTCCCGTTCGGCAGGGGCTGGCAGGGACTTGCGTCGAGTTGCTATGAAGTGACCGACACCAAGCTAATAATGGAGGTTTGACGCCGTGACACAAGCAAAGAAAGCGGACCTGGCCGGCCCCGGCATCGGCAACTACGACGACCTGGAGAAGGTCCTGCCAACGAGCTACAGCTCGGCCTTGACGCCCCGAGAGACCCAGCAGGCGATCTTCGCGGTCAAGAGCGCCATCGAGGAGAGCCTCTGCAGGGCCCTCAACCTGATGATGGTCCAGGTGCCGCTCATCGTCGACGTCGAGAGCGGCGTCAACGACATGCTCGACCGCGACGGCTCGCGGACGCCGGTGGGCTTTCACATATCGAACGATCGCGATGTGAATCCGATCGACGCCCAGGTGGTCCAGGCTGCCACGAAATGGAAGCGGGTGGCCTTGAAGCAGTTCAACTGCGGACCCGGCGAGGGCATCTGCACCGACATGAAGGCCGTCCGCAAGGACTACTTCCTGGATCACGACCATTCGGCCTACGTCGACCAGTGGGACTGGGAGATGGCGATCACCGAAGACGAGCGCAACCTGGACTTCCTGACCGAGGTGGTCGGGAAGATCTGGAAGTCGTTGCGCGCCGGAGAGGCCAAGGCGCTGGAGCTCTTTCCGCAGCTGGGCGAAGCCGGCTGGCCGCCGCTGCCCGAGGAGCTTACCTTCCTCCACGCCGAGGAGATTCTCGAGCGCTATCCGGATCTACCGCGCAAAGAGCGCGAGACGGCGATCCTGCGGGACTTTCCGGCGATCTTCATCTACGGGATCGGCTGGCCGCTAGAGGACGGCTATCCGCATGAGATGCGGGCGGCGGACTACGACGACTGGGTGACCGAGACGGTCTCAGCCGATGGCAGGCCGATGCACGGCCTGAATGGCGACATCCTGGTCTGGAACCCGGTCACCGAGCGGCGGCACGAGCTGACCTCGATGGGCGTACGCGTCAACGCCGAAACCTTGAGACAGCAGCTCGAGATGAGCGGCCAGCTCGACCTTCTCGACTTTCCATACCACCAGGCGATCCTGAACGGCAAGATCCCGCTCTCGATCGGCGGCGGCATCGGCCAGTCGCGGACCTATATGTATCTGCTGCGCAAGGCACACCTGGGAGAGGTGAGCGTGACGGTGTGGCCCAAGATCCTCAAGGACATGTGCAGAGCGAAGAACATCCACGTACTGGAATAGGCGCCGGCTGTCATTCCGAACGAAGTGAGGAATCCCTGGCTCCGGAGGTGTTCGCCCTCAGTGCCGGCATTCCTCGGCTTCGCCTCGGAATGACGCGTAGCGAGGAATCCCTCGAGTCGGTCCGCGTGGGCTGGGCCGTGCTTCAGGGAGATCCTTCGCTCCGCTCAGGATGACTCTTCGAGGCCTCCGGTGGTTCCCGAGGTGAACTGGATGTTGATCGGATCGTCCATCTCGAGGAGAGACTCGCGCTCCGCGAGCCGGACGGGTGGGATTGCTTCGCCCGGCGCGATGACGTCATGCCAGAGATGAAAGCCGGAGCCGGGCCGGCGGGTCTCGGGTAGGTCGCCGCCGGCATGAACGTAGGAAGGCCGGTTCATCCTCGTTCCTCTCTGTGAATACGGTTCAGGCGCCGACCGGCCGAGCCTGCGTTCGAGCTCTTCGCGATACTCGTCGATCGGGATCGGGTGGC
>JBHHWO010000319.1:0-1904 GCA_046756565.1 Thermoanaerobaculia bacterium
AAAACCGATCCAGGTCGAGTGCGATGCCACGGGATCGGTGGGTTCGATTCCCATGTTCTTCCACCAGCCACCGCTTCACTTCCCGTGTCGTAGGCAGGGAACCTACAGCGCCTTGAGGATTTCGTCTTTCGAGACGGACTTGTGAGCAGCGACACTCCGGAGGATCGCGTTGAGTGTGCCCACGCGAAGGCTCTTGTGGGCTGGAACGACGATGCGCTGATGCGACGGCATGTCGGTCTCCAAGACGACGTGGCTTCCGACCTGGCCTGAGCGCCGGTAGTCCCAGCGCCGGCAAAGACTGCGGATGAGCTGTTCGCCGCTGAGGTCCCGAGGGAGCTTCATCCGGTAGCGAGAACTTCGTCGCGCACGAGATGGAGCCGTATCGAGGCCGGTTGATCCCGATCACTGAAGAACGCGGCGACCGCTTCGCGCACGTTCGACCGCAATTCCTGCCAGGTATCAGCCTGCGTGAAGATCGCCTCGGTCAGGCACTCGGCCACAAACCCGCCGTCGGCCTCTTGGGTGACTTCAAAGACCAGTTCGTTCATCGCGCGGTGATTGTATCGTGAGGCCCGTCTTCGGAACGTGATAGGGCTTACGGTGCGAGCAGAGGGCGGTGCGCGCGGTGAGCCGCCCTCCGCGATGGCCACACTCAACGCCTTGTCCGGGCTGACCCGGGACGGCGCGATCCTGCGGAGCCGGCTACTCTCCGCTTAAATACGCCAGCGTCACACCGACCATAGCCCGCACCCCGACACCCAACCGGCTGTCGTCGAGGTAGAAGTCAGGCGTGTGGTGATCGGCGGCCTCCTCGACCGGAGTGTCGGCGGGCCTGCCGCCGAGCGTGAAGTAGAGCCCGGGCACCTTGCGGGCGAAGAAGGAGAAGTCCTCGGCGCCGGTCTCGGCGGCGATGACATGCACGTTCGCGGCACCCGCGGCCTCTTCCAGTACAGGCGCCATCCGAGCCGTCAATTCGGGATCGTTATAGGTCACCGGATAGGCCATGGTCATCGGAATCTGAACCTCGGCAGTCGCGCCCATGCTCTCGGCGATCTGGGTGGCCAGAGTCCGCACACGTTCATGGATCTTCAATCGGACCTTTGGGTCGAGAGCGCGAATGGTGCCAATCAACTCGACCTGCTCCGGAACGATGTTCGACCGCACGCCTCCGTGAATGCTCCCGACGGTCACCACGGCCGCGCTGTCGGTCAGCTTCAGGTTCCGGCTGACGATGGTCTGGAGGGCGCTGACGAGCTGCGCCGAGGTCACGATCGGGTCGACGCCCATCCAGGGAGCGGCGCCGTGCGACTGCCGACCGCGAATCGTGATCTTGTAGTCGTCGGCGCTCGCCCAGATCCCGCCGGCGCGGTAGCCAATGTGTCCCACTTCGAGCAGGGAGTCGATATGGAGGGCGAACGCGGCTTCGACGTCCGGGCTCTTCAGCACCCCTTCGCGCTCCATGAGCTCGGCGCCGCCTTCTTCTCCCGGCGGCGGTCCTTCCTCGGCGGGCTGAAAGATGAACTTGACGGTCCCGGGAAGCTCCTCGCGCTTCGCGGCCAGCACCTCAGCCGCTCCCAACAGGATCGCGATGTGGGTGTCGTGCCCGCAGGCATGCATGACCCCGACCTCCTGCCCGGCGTAGAGCGTAGTCTCCTTGGACGCAAAGGGCAGATCATTGCGCTCGGTCACAGGTAGACCGTCCATGTCGGCTCGCAAGGCCACAACCGGTCCCGGCTTGCCTCCTTCGAGCACGCCGACCACGCCGGTGTGCGCCACGCCGGTCGTGACCTTCATTCCAAGTTCTTCGAGGTGCTTGGCCACCTTCTTCGCGGTCTCGAACTCGCGGTTGCCGAGCTCCGGGTATTGATGGAAGTAACGTCGCCACTCGACGACCTTGGGCTCGA
>JBHHWO010000320.1:0-1900 GCA_046756565.1 Thermoanaerobaculia bacterium
TTGACAGTCTCGCGACTCACTCCAATCTCGTCGGCAAGGGCTCCTTGGGAGAGGCCGTGTCGGTTGAGAAAGCGCTGGAGTGGGTGCTCGTGAGACACCGTGGCGGTCCCGGTTGCCTATGCGGGCCTGTAGGAGTGTAACAGAAATATGGAATATAACTTCCCGATAACAGGTGATCAATGCCAGATTTGTGGTATTCTGTCTGCAGAGCCGAAGGGAGAACCCGTGATACATTCCCAATCAGTGGACCACTTTCAGGACTTGCCGAGCAGGCTTCAAGCCCTGCTGGTGGCAAAGGGAATGAGCCAGAGAGAGCTTCACGAGCGCTCTGGAGTTTCGGTATCTCGTATCAACGAGTACGTAAACGGGAAAGGTGGACCGCCGACGCTGCCGACCCTCAACCGTCTCTTGGATGCGCTGGGGGCAACCCGCACGGAGCTGTTTTCGGATCCGACGCCCGCGCAAACGGCTCAGACCAAGGAGCAGTCGCTTGAGACCCGTATGGCGAGCCTCGAGGAGCGCTTCTCGTATCTCGAGATGCAGTTCGGCCGCATGAAGCTCGCGTTTGAAGGGGTGCCGCGAGTTGACCCTGAGGAATCTGGCTCAAACGATGACATCAGAGAGCGAAAGCCCGTCGGCTGACACGTACGAGGCCGCGTTTGATCGGGCCGTCCTGGCGGTCCGGCGAGAGGTGCGTTCCAGCAGGGTCTTGTCTGCCGATGCCGCGCTTCGCTTGGCTCGAGGCTTCCTCTCGGGTCGGGCGGCGATGGCAATCCGGGAGGCTTCGGTGCCCTTGGTGGATGCGCTGATCGGCGTGGCTGCAGAGTTGGCTGGTGAGGACGCAGAGCGGGCGCTTGAGGCCTCCAAGCTGGCCGTTTCTGTTTCCCAGCGGCTGAAGAGGAATGACTGCCTCACGGGCAGCGCACGTCTGCGGGCCCTCAATTCCCTCATCCTGCGCGCGCGAGATGCGGCTGACTACGTGTTGGGGCAGAAAGCGGCGGACGAAGCCTCGGTGGTGCTTCGCGACTTCGCGTGCCCTCCGGACGACGAGATTGACTGCCTATTGGCGATCGCCTGTTTCTACTACGAGACGGGAGCTTTCGAGGAGGTGCTCTTTTTCTCAGAGGACGCGCTGCATCTCGGCGTTGAACTTGATGACCACAATCGAATGTCGAGGTCTCTGCGTCTAATCGCCTGTGCTTGTTCTGCGAAGGGGAACTACCGCGAGTCTATAGACACGCTATGGAAGGCGCTGGATCTGACGCGAGACGCTAGAGCGCGTTGGGTTTGCTGCCAGAATCTCGCTCTGGATTATTGCGCTTTGGGTCATTATCGAGCAGCTCGCGGGATGCTTGACGAGGCGGCCGCGTCCTCCTTCCCGGGGGCGACGACCCAGGATGAACTCAGGCTGTTGTGGGCGCGGGCCAGGATCGATGCGGAGGCCGGGGTGCTGTCTGACGTTGTATCCTGTCTCGAGACAGTAGCGGAAGGCTTCCTCCAGCTCGGGCACCCCAAGACATTCGCCGAGTCAGCGGTGGAAATCGCTTGTATTTTCGCCAGGCAAGGTCGGTGGAAAGATGCCGTGCGGCTCGCGGAGCACTGTGCCGAGTGGTTCTCGAGCCTCGGTCTGCCGCAAGAGGCGGCAGCGGCCAAGGCAATCGCCAGTGGCACGCGCGGGCGTGCCACGGTTGAACGAGCCCTGATCGACTTTGCACAGTCCATCAGGGAAAAGGCGGGGAGGCCTTGCCCCCCGCCCTCGATCTGAGTCTCTCCTGAAAGAGCGATCAGTCTACGATTCTGGCACCGTCAGCTAAATAGATCGGGCCGAGCTCACTCGTGTTCGAACCCGGCTGCCAGCCCTCGGTGAAGATCACACCAACGAACAGATCCAACCAGATGC
>JBHHWO010000321.1:0-1708 GCA_046756565.1 Thermoanaerobaculia bacterium
GAGCGACAGCCTCCGGAGCTGTAGGTCAGAGGTTCGAATCCTCTAGGGCGCGCCAACCTAAGTGCTATTCGATCAGTTGTTTGGCAGTTTCAACAGAGAGTCTCCGTGCCCTGGCCACTCGGAAAATGGTGGCAACGTTCGGAAAGTGACCCAGTCCAACGCTTGGAAACTGACCCACCCCGGCCGGGTTCGAGTGTAGTCGAGAGTCGCTCTCGGTTCACCTCCTAAGGTCTATCTCTTTGTCGTCGTCGAGTCTGTGGTAGCTTCCATAGAAAGCGTATCTGGACTCCTCTCGCAAGTAGGCCCATGGCGCTGTCTTTCTACATGATGCTTTTCTTCACCTGAGTTCTGAGAGGTTGGCGACGGCGGGAGGTCCGACTGCAGTCGTATCTTCGGCCCGTTTGTGGAGCTGCCAGCTCCTGGCCAGGATGGAATAAGCGGGCGGGGAGCCAATCGATGTCACGGCCCTAGATGGCCAGCTTCCTATTGGGTGCCTCCCCGCCCCGGTCCGACCGGTTCGCCATCGTCACGTCTCTCGAAGCAGTCGTAGGTGGGTCGTGCCGAAGAGTTGTTTCACGCGGCTTGTCTTTCGATCCAGTAGTCTCGATCCTCTTTCCAGACCCTCCAGGCGATACGGGCGAGCTTGTTAGCGAGCGCGACGGTGGCGCGGTTGTGTCCTCTGCGCTCTTTGAGCTGGAGCGCCCACGCGTGCAGGGGATCTTTCTTGTTGTATCTCTTGGCGGCAGCGAGACAGGACCTGGCGCCATGAACGAGGAGCATCCGCAAATAGGTGTCGCCCTGTTTGCTGATGTGTCCGAGTTGTCGGCGGCTGCCGCTGGAGTGCTCTCGAGGGGTGAGGCCCAAGTAGGAGGCAAAGTGCCGGCCGGAAGGAAAGCGGTAGATCTCCGCGACGAAGGCCACGAGCGCGGTGGCCGTCAGTTTGCCGATGCCGGGGACGGAGAGAAGGTGCTCGACGGCCGGAATCGTTGGCGCAAATGCCTCGAGTTGCTTGCGGGCGGTACTGCTGCGTTGCTCCAGGTCTCGGATCTCCCAGCAAGCCTCAGACAGAGCCACGCGTAGAGGATCGGGGAGGCCGCTGTCGGCGTCCTCGATGAGCTCGCGAACTCTGGGCACCACGTGGTGAGCGCCCTTGGGCATGAAATGACCGAGCTCGCGCAAGATGCCGCGCACGGCGTTGATCCGAGCGGTGCGAGTGGCGATCCACGCCGAGCGCAGCCGATGAAGAGCCGCCAGGCTGTGCTGCTCGACGCTCTTGATCGGAACGGGCTGGATCTCTTCGTTGCGAAAGGCTTCTAGCAGGGCCTTGGCGTCAGCGCGATCGGTCTTTTGATGGCGGCGCCGGTAGGGCCGGACGAGGTGCGGCGGCAAAAGCACGACCTCGTGTCCGAGCTTCTGCAGCTCGCGAGCCCAGAAGTGGGCCGAGCCACAGGCCTCGAGCAGGATCCTCGAAGGCTGGCGCTGCGCGAAGAAGCGCAGCAGCTTCGTACGCGAGAGGCGATGGCGCTCGGCCACCTTCCCGGGACGACAAGAAACAGCGATCTCGAAGACGTTCTTGGCGATGTCGACGGCGATGGTAGGCTTCATCTGGACTCCTCCTTAGTACGATTGGCACGTTTCACGATGCCGCAAATAGCGACTTTGGCACTACGATGCCGTACTCAGTCGCGGGAGGAGTCCATTCCATCAA
>JBHHWO010000322.1:0-1637 GCA_046756565.1 Thermoanaerobaculia bacterium
CTATAAGACATCGTAGGGAAGCCACGTCCTGATCTCCTAGCGGGAGGGACGGTCGAGAGCCGCTCCTGTGCTTCGGCGTGGAGATGGCTCCCGGCCCGGCATATCGAGATGTTCGGATCACCGAGTCCTCTCTGCCGAGAGACTTGGCGATCCTCCTCACGGAGGCGAAGCTCAGGGTACGTCAAGAAACCCGGGCACCAAGCCCCAACCAAGGAGGATCGCGATGCAACGCTATCTCGGAATCGACGTCCATTCGAAGAGCTCGACGATCTATGTGATGAGCACAGCCGGCAAGAAGGTCCGGCAGGATGTCCTCGAGACCAACGGCCAGGCGCTCATCGGCTATCTCGCACAGATTCCCGGCCAACTGCACGTCTGTCTCGAGGAGGGCGAGTGGAGTGCTTGGCTCCACGAGATCCTGGAGCCGCATGTTGCCGAGATCGTCGTCGAGCAGCCGCAGAAGAAGACCGGATCGAAGAGCGACGCGATCGACGCACGCGATCTTGCAGAGCATCTGCGCACGGGTCAGATCGAGACCGAGGTCTACAAGGCGCCGCGGCGCTTTACCAAGCTGCGCGAGCTCGCTCGGACCTACGACCGGCTGACCGAAGACTCGGGCCGGGCGAGGAACCGGCTGCGCAGCGTCTACCGAAGACGTGCGGTGCCCTACCCGGGGCACGGCCTTGCGGCGCAGGCGGCTTCTGCGGACGGCTTCCGTCGTGATCCAGATCAGCAAGAGGCGGGGGTAGCGGCCATAGGGAAGGCCGACCGAGGGATTCGCGCTGATCGAGAAGGTGAGGTCCCCGTTATGGCGGACGAAAGAAGTGCTGTCGAGCTTGCGGTGAGGGAGGCCGACCTGGACTAGGTTACGGGCCATGAAGGCGAGCGCGCCGGCGGCGAGAGCTGACTCCGACTCGATCGCGAGGGCCTCGGTGACGAGGCGACGGCATCTGAGTGAGCTGCCGGGAGGAGGGATCCCTCGGCGCATTGCGCCTCGGGATGACAATGAAGGAACATTCCAGCCACGCACGCAGCCTCAGTCTGGTGCTCTATCCATTGGGCTAGCGGCGCGTCGGCGGGCTGATTGAGTCTACCGTGACTGACGACTCCCGATGCGGAAGTAGAATGTCGCGAGTCGCCTCGGCGGCGGAGGGACCTCGAGAGACCAATGGCCAGACCCAAGACCAAGCCGGGCGAGGAGCGGCTGTCGCCATCCGAGTGGCAGATCATGCGGATCTGCTGGAAGTTGGGTCGTGCGAACGTTCGCCAGATTCTCGAGGAGGACCGCAAGAAGCGGGACCGTGACTACCGCACCATCCTCACCTTCGTGAGCCGAATGGCCAAGAAGGGATTCTTGAAGGTCGGCAAGGTGGGGAAAACGAATTACTACTCGGCCGCCGTGTCCCAGAGGAAGGGTCTCCAGCGGGAGATCGAGCGCTTCTTGAATGACGTGGTCGGCCGGGAGAGCGGAAACCTGAAGCTGGTTCGAAAGGCTCTGGATCGACGCCGCTGCCGGACTAGGAGGCGTTCCAGGTAGTCAAATGACTTTCGGGCAGGTCTGAAGGCTGCTTCCACGTGGCCCCTAGGTGACGCTGCTACTCCGGGTGGCGTGTCTTGCCCGGTAGACGTGATCAGGG
>JBHHWO010000323.1:0-1627 GCA_046756565.1 Thermoanaerobaculia bacterium
CGCGGCATCGGCAATCTGCTCGCGGTCGAGGCCGGCCGCGTCGATCGCGTCGACGTCAATGATCTTGACTCCCTCGATGTACTCGAGCGTGAGCACCCGATTCGTCGACAGCTGTCGGTCGACTGCCGGAACCCCCACGCGATCGACGGACGCCAGGCCGCGCGCTAGCCTGTCCTGACCCCGAGATGTAGCGACACTCGCTCATCCGGGTGGCCTCACTTTCCGAGCACCGTAAACGATCTCACCAGGCACGCGGCCCTGGGTGAGACGACCCGTGTGGGCGCGGTCGAAGTTGTACTCGGCGAGGTAGCGCTTGAGGTCGCGCTCGAGCGCCGTCAGCTTGGGCACCAGCGAGCGAGCGAAGCTGGGCCGCCAGCACTCCTCGAGAATCGTCTGTTGGAGGCGCTCCACGTGGCCGTTGGTCTGCGGGCGCCCGGCGTGGATGCGACGCTGGCGGATACCCAACCCGGCGAGCGGGTCGGTGAACTCATGGGAGCGAAACTCGGAGCCGTTATCGGTGAGCACGGACTCGAGACGCCAGCCGGCCTTCGCAAGCTGCGCGGCAACCTGCTCGACGAGCGCGGCGCAGTGCCGCGCCTGGGGGTTTCTGGGCGAGCTGTGCAGCTCCGCCCAGGCGAACGAGGAGTGGAGGTCGATCGCCGTGTACTGCCAGACCGCACCCTTGGTGCCCGTCAGGCGACCGATATAGAAGCAGTCGAGCCCGACCAGCTCGCCCGGCCGGGAGGTCTCGATGTGGCGCGGCTTTTCCGGCAGCGGGGCTCGTTCGTAGCGGGCTTGATAGCCGGCGACGAGCGCTAGGCGCTTTGCCCGGGTGTTGAGCCCGTGGCGGCGGAGCACCCGCCAGATGCCGTTGGCAGAGATGCGCAAGCCACCCCAGCGCTCGCGGGCCAGTTCGGCGGCGATCCGCTTGGGGCCAAGACCGGGATGAGCGAGCGCGAAGGCGACGATCCGCTGCTCGATGTGGGGGCCGAGTTCGTTCGGCATCCGGGGACGGCGTCGCTCCCTGACGCGTAAGGCCTCGAGCCCCCAGCGATCGACGCGGCGCTTCCAGCGGTAGTAGGTCGAGTGGTGCACACCCATCGCCCGACAGGCCGGACGGACGCCGATCTCGCCCGCCAGCGAGAATAGGCGTAGGCGAAAGCCGAAGAGCACGTCATGATCAGACATCGAGCTCACCTCGCAGAGGTTTGGAGACCTTCGCACTGAGGCTGAGCAGACGACCGGACGCCACCCACCTGAACGGTGGCGTCCGGTCTTTGCAAAGGCTTCCGCTCTCCCGCCAAGTGTCGGGAGAACTCGGGGTCAGTTCAGACTAGGCTCCTTGACCCTGCCAGGACACGCTTCGGCTCGCAGGCCCGCGAGCCGACGTAGCAGCGCCGAAAGGAGCAAGCTAGCCTTCGGTTGTCGCTGACCGCAGCGTGCTGCGGTTCCGGCGTCGTCATCGAGCCGACGAGAAGAAGAGTTTTGGGAGTCCCGCACACGCGCCAAATGGCGCGTCGATCCAAACGGCGCGAGAGCTGTCGGCGTCGGAGTCACCTCCTTCCCGTGTTCGTGCTCATCCTGGCTCTGGCTGCCTTCCTCACCCAGGGAGCATCGGCCGCCGTGA
>JBHHWO010000324.1:0-1605 GCA_046756565.1 Thermoanaerobaculia bacterium
CCCTTGTCGATGATCCAGAGGCGCACGCCCTGGAACGCCGCGCCGGTGGTGAAGAAGTCGAACATGTTGGCCGTGATGTAGAGGGCGTCCTCGTCAACCGCAAAGCCCGGGAAGTCGGCCCAGCTGTTCACGAAGTTGATTACCATCGCCGAGTTGATCGCGGCCATGGTCCACATGCCTGTGGGATCGCCGGTGTCCGAGACCGCGACGAAGATCTGCGAGGTATCTGCCGGGTCGCCGAAGAGCGTGTCGGTCTGCTCGAGGGCGACAATCACCCAGCGATCGGCAAACTGGTCGTAGAGGACCTTGGGATCGAAGGTGGCCGTCAGCGGCGCTAGCGGAAAGAAGAAGCTCGCGAGACCCTGGCCTGTGAATGGCGGCACCCCAGGCATGAGGTCCGAGTCCAGCAACGGGGTGCCGGTCTTGGTGTGGAACTGGAGCGAGGTGTTTGTGACGCTTACGACATGGTCGCTGCCCGCCGCGCCGTGCGGGTCGGGCGGAATGAAAAACGAGCCCGAGTTCGGCGAGTTGTCGTCGAACTCGAGGGAGTCGAAGCTGGTCAATAGCGCGGGAGCGAACGGCTCGGTCGGCTCGGCCTCGATCCCACTGGTGATCGCGACCGGAGCGGGCGCGGGTTGCACGGGCCCGAGCACCACCGCCTGGTTCATCGGAGCGCCACGCCCCTTGGGCCTTCGCTTGGCGGGCTTCGGCACGTCGACGGCGTAGATCCCTTCGTGCTCCGGCATCAACGGAGCCGTGCGGGAGACGCGAGAGACATGGGGCGGCTCGCTTACGATCGCGGGCACGGCTCGAGTTGGAATGCCCATCGGCGCCGGTGGAAAGATGAAGCTCTCGTCCGCCTGGACCGAAACCGGCCTTTCCGGCGCCGGAGTTTGATCCGCTTGCGCCTCGTCGCGCTCGACATCGGCTTCCCTCGGGGCGTCGGCTTGTGGTGGCTCACCGGCGCTGCCGGGCGCCCAAGCCAAGCTGTTCAGGAGGACAAGTGTCAGGACTAGGGTCTGTCTGGCCATCATTAGGGCTCTTTCTCGCATGCTGGTAGGCGGCTCGCGGGACAGGCTGCAATAATCTTCTTCGCGAGTCAACGGAGAACTGCACAGTCCGAGGAGCCGGCTCGCTGGCTGCCCGCCGGGGCGAGCGAGCGATGCGTCATGCTAGAATTTCCTTTTCCGACGGGGATTTAGCTTCGACATTCTTCGAATCGATCCCCAGATTCTTCTGGACCTCGAGTGGATAACGAGCGGCACGACTCGGACAGGGCCCAGGACCGTATCGATCTCAATCGGGCGGTCGAGCTCAGATTCGACAGGTTTCAGGACTTCCTGACCGAGATCGCCGGCAACATCTCCCCAGGCGGGATGTTCGTCAAGACGCACTCGCCACACGAGCCGGGCGAGCGGTTCGAGTTCGCCTGCTCGCTGGCCGACGGGTTTCCGCTGGTGTGCGGCCGGGGCGAAGTGGTGTGGGTGCGGGAGGCCCCAGGCTCCGAGGACCGGCCCGCCGGGATGGGGGTCCGCTTTCTGGAGCTGTTCGAGAACAGCGGCGAGCTGATTGCCAAGATCATCGAAAACCGGCAAAAGGAGGGCC